>DYIZ01000075.1:0-4854 GCA_020723385.1 Candidatus Aquidulcis sp. | reverse complement strand
GCTTCCATCAAACTGGCCGCAGTGACATTGAGCTTATGGGAGATGGCGCGATCCACCGCCCGGCGGGTGAGCAGGCCAACCACTTTTCCCTGCCGCACTACCGGATAGCCCTCATAGCCATAACGCTGCATTCGCATGGCGGCCTCGTGAACCGATGTGTCGGGAGACAGGAACTGCAGGCCGCGCGACATGATCTGCGCCACCGTGATGGCAGGCCGCACTTTATCGGGAAGCACGCGGAGCAATTCATCGAGTACGGATTCCAGCGAGCGTTCACGGATGAGGGCAGCCGCAGCCCGGTCGTGCCCGCCGCCGCCGAACCGGCTGGCAATTTCAGCAACGTCAATGTGATCGCTGGTCGAGCGGGCGATAAGCTGAACACCGCCGCGGGTCTTGAGCGCCAGGAAAATCGCGTCGGGGTCGAGTAAATCACGCAGCTTGTGGGCAATTGTGGATAATTCTTCGTCAATCTCGGTCGCGTCGCCGGAAGCGATAACGACTGAATGACCGTGAATATTATGAATCTGAGCGGTTGTGCGAAGCTGATCGTAAAAGGCTTGCTGTTGGAGCGACAGGGGGTGGTTGATGAAGCTGACCGCAAGGCGCAAGTCGGCGCCGTGATCCATGAGGAATGCCACGGCGCGAATATCGCGCACCGTGGTACGGGAATAAGTCAGCGAGCCAGTATCCTCGTAGATTCCGAGCAGAAGCAGGGTAGCGTGCAGGCCGGTCAATTCGCCGTTGTGTAATTGCAGCCCCTCGACGAAGATGGTCGTCGTTGCGCCGACATCATCGGTTGTCACGGTCCAATTGGGAGGGAACTCCCCCCGCGAGGGGTGATGGTCCACCACACGCACCGGAGTGAATGGCCCAGTTCCGCGTACAGTGATCATGGATTGGGTATCCACCAGGGTGATCGCTTCCACCGGCTCGGAGGGTAAATCGCGCGGGTCAATGAAGGGCAGTTCGACGCCGTACAGCGTGACGAAGGCGCGCACGTTACGGTTCATGCGGCGCGGCAGAACCGGGATGGCGCTCTCATCGAGCAGATACGCCCCCAGCAGTGAAGCCAGGGCGTCGAAATCGGCCTGTTCGTGGGTGAGGATGATGCGCATGGCGAGAGGCGTGACAAGGTGACGGGGTGACAAGGTGACGGGGTGATAGGGTAATTGTACACCACATCAAAGGGAGACGTTTGTACTTTGTCGAGTGGAGCGCAAAACTATCGGAATAGACTCCCGGAGCTTTGGAAACTCCGGGAGTCTCATTGGATGTTAATTTTACGCTCTGAGGGGACGATGCGGTTGCAGTACAACCGGCGTCCCCGGTTCCGCCGGATTATCATCCGGCGGGAGCAAGAATCGGCAGGCGGCGCACGCGCTTGCCTATGGCGGCAAAAATCGCATTGGCAACCGCCGGGGCGATCACCGGGTTCGACATCTCGCCAATGCCGGTTGGCGAGGCGCTGGATGGCACAATATAGACTTCGATCTGGGGCGACTCGTCGAGGCGTAGCAATGGATAGGCGTCGAAATTGGTCTCTTTGACCCGTCCGTTTTCGATGCTGGTGCTGGCCTTCAAAGTATTCGTCAGCCCAAAGATGATGCCGCCCTCCATTTGGGCTTCGATGACATCCGGGTTGACCGGCGTCCCACAGTCTACCGCGCACACCACGCGCTGCGCCCGCACCTTGCCATCGCCATCCACCGAGACCTCGGCAACCTGCGCTACGTGGGTCACTCCCCAGGTTGCGTGATAGGCAATCCCCCGTCCCACGCCCTGCGGCAGCGACGTTCCCCATCCGGCCTTGGTCGCAGCCAATTCCAGGACCGCCCTGGCGCGGTCATTCAAAACCGTCCGGCGCAGCTCGTAGGGATCAGCGCCGATGGCTGCGGCAAATTCATCGAAAAAGCTCTCGTGGGCAAAGGCATCTGCCACATTACCCACCGACCGCCAGTTTCCCAGGGGGACGGACGCGCTAGCCTGAGAGCGATTAAACGACATCGAATTGACATCATCCAGCGACGCGCTGGCCTTAATAACGGTGAGGGGATGATAAATGTCATTGCGAAAATCGTCTTCACGCGTCCAAACGACCTTAACCGGCGCACCGACCGCCTTTGAAATCTGCACCGCCTCGGCAACATAGTCGCAGGCAGGCGGCAGCGACCCGCCGCCCAGCGTCATCTCGAGCCGGCGGCCAAAGGCGCCCCCCACCGGTGGAACGTAAACGGTGATAGCTTTTTCAGGCAACTGGGTCAGGCTTCTCACCTTCGATTTGACTGCCTGCGGGTTTTGAGTAGGCGCCCACACTTCGCACACATCGGCGCGTACATCGGCCGTGCAGTTCATCGGCTCCATGGTGGCGTGGGCCAGGTATGGCACAACATAAGTAGCAGCCAGCTTTCCACTGGGAGCAGGCTGATTTGAAGCGTTACCCACCATACTCCGCTCGAGTTCTGCAGAATTCAAGCTCGCATTCTTGCCTTCATTCCATGAAACATCCAGGGCATTGCGTCCCTGGAAGGCCGCCCAGGTATTCTCGGCCACTACCGCTACCCCGGAAGTGATTTTCACCACATCCTTTACCCCGGCGACTTCCCTGGCTTTTTGGTCAGTGAAGCTGGCGACAGTACCGCCTATCACAGGTGAACGTGCCACTGCAGCATACAACATGCCGGAAATTTTGACATCCATTCCGTAGACAGCCTGGCCGGAGACGATGGCAGGGTTTTCCACCCGGCCGATGCGGGTACCGATGATATAGAAATCTTTCGATGCCTTGGTTTTGACATCGTTCACGATCGGGATGGGCAAAGAGGCCGCCTTATCCACCAGCGCCGCAAACTCCAACTCCCTGCCCGAGGTGGTATGGCTGACTTTGCCATTTTTTGCCACACAAGAAGCTGCCTCCACACCCCAGGTTTGAGCTGCAGCAGCAATCAGCATCTCACGGGCCACCGCGCCAGCCCGCCGAAAGAGCATGTAACACTCCTGGATGCTTTTGCTGCCTCCGGTGGTCTGATCCCCATAGGCTTTGTCGCCCGTGGCCTGTTCGACGCGCACCATCGCCCAGTCTGCGTCCAGCTCTTCCGCCAGGGCCATCGGGAGGGTCGTGCGCACTCCCTGTCCAATCTCGGAGCGGCTGGCCGTGATCGTCACGATGCCATCGTTCCCGATCATGACGTAGACGCTCGGGGTCAAGCAGGAAGGGGAAACCGCCGTCGGCTCCAGAATCGCTGTGGGCGATTGTGTCCCGGTCGGTTCAGGTTGGGTGGGGACTCCCGGCGTGGCAGAAGGATTCACGGTCGGGGTCGCATTGTCGCTGCAACCGGGCAAAAAAATCTCGATAGCCAGGCCAACCCCTGCGATGGCAGCGATCTTTAGAAATCCGCGCCGGTTGAGGGTTTCTTTTTCGCTCATGACACACCTCCCAATTCAATCGCCTTGTGAATCGCCTGCAAAATACGCGGGTACGTGCCGCAGCGGCAAAGTGCGCCCGACATGGCCACAAAAATCTCATCATCACTTGGGGCCGGGTTTTTCGCCAGCAAGGCAGCGGCAGTCATGATCTGCCCGGGCTGGCAGTAACCGCATTGGGATACCTGTTCGCTGATCCAGGCAAGCTGAAGCGGGTGTTGGCCGTCGGCTGAAAGACCCTCGATGGTGATCACTTGCTTGCCAGCCACAGAAGACAACGGCGTGACGCAAGAGCGAGTCGCCCGGCCATCCACAAGAACGGTGCAAGCGCCGCATTGGCCGATGCCGCAACTGAATTTCGTCCCCATGAGATCCAGTTGATCTCTGAGGATCCAAAGCAAGGGCGTTGCGGGGTCTGCATCGAGTGAATATTCGCTGCCATTTACGATGAGATTGATATTTGCCATATACTGCCTCCTTAGTGTGGGTTGGAGATTTGATCGAAATAAGTTTCGGCTCGTGATCCAAAGCGGGATTGAATTTGCATGAATAGCTCTGCGGCTTGGTTGAGCGGCCACTCCGCTGGCAGCAGCTCCGGCGGGAGAGCCGGGTCAGCCAGTGAGATGGTAATAAATTCGCACAAGCTGCGTAAACTATTGACAAAACTTGCAAGATCACCGAGGGGTTCTGCGTCATCCTGTTGCAATACCGGTGTGTATCGTTCGATAAACCACTGGTAACGTGTCTTCACCAGCGGTAACAGAGGCCAGTGACGCGCCGCGAAAGCGGACAAATCCGTTGAGGAGATATATTTTGCCCGAAAGAGATGCAAATATTGCCAAAGCTCTAACAGACGGATCTTTTGCTCCGCAGTCGAGGACAACGGCTTGGCCGAAATCCACAACCCTGGCGTGAGCAAAGTGAATCCAAAGTAGGTCAATACGCCCCTTAATTCGTCGCGCTTTTTCCGTTGAATTTCAGGAATGGAATACGCCGCAACCGTCCATTGTCCATCCCACGTCTCTGGCTGAGACGAATCGAGCTGCTCGCTTCCGTAATTGACCATATGTTTTCCCAACGCGGTCAAGTGGTAGTAACTGAGGCGTCCAACTCGCCTGCTCTCGATCAAACCGTCATGCTTCGTGCGCGAAAGCAGCATCCGAGTCGAATGCGCTTCGAATCCAACCCCAGCCATAGCCTGGATTAACGCCCCGGTCCAAATCTCCTCCTTGTTAGGCAGAAGGAAGCGCCCAAAAAGAGAAAAAAGATATGTTTGTGGATGAATGGGCAAGTCCAACATTTGCGAGAGGTGATATATAACAAATTTTATACGAACGTGTATTAATTGTTATATCAATTATACTCCAATATTCTGAGTTATTAGTATCTTACGAGTGAACTTTGCGCAGAAAAAGCACAGATTTTCAGACAGGC
>DYIZ01000074.1 GCA_020723385.1 Candidatus Aquidulcis sp. | reverse complement strand
CAATGATGGTTTTGTGGCCATCACCGGATACCCGCCAGCCGAAGTCATTGGAAAGACGACCCTCGAGCTGCATCTGTGGGCCAGGGATGCAGACCGCGCCGCGGTGGTCAGTGAATTATCGAAGGGCGGACGCGTGGTGGGGAGGGAATCTCATTTTCGGAAGAAATCTGGCGAAATAATGATCGGGCTTTTCTCGGCTGAGGTCATCAAGATCAATGACCAACCCTGGATCCTTTCCAGCATCAGCGATATTACCGAGCGCAAATGGGCTGAAGAAACCCTGCGTGAGAGTGAACAAAAGTACCGTCTCTTGTTCGATGAAATGTTGAGTGGAATCGCGGTGCATGAGATCATCTGCGATCCAGCCGGAAATCCTGTGGATTACCGGTTTCTTTCAGCGAACGCAGCTTTCGAAAAAATGACTGGTTTGAAATCGGCTGCCATCATCGGGAAAACTGTTAAAGAGGTCTTACCCGCAACAGAAGCGATCTGGATCGAGCGTTATGGGAAGGTCGCACTCACCCGAATCCCTGACCATTTCGAAGATTATTCGAGTGCATTGGGTAGATATTTCGAGGTACGCGCCTTTTGTCCTGAAAAAGGGAAATTCGCCGCCATATTCAACGACATCACCGAGCGCAAGCAGGCAGAAAATCTCATACAAGCGCGCCTTCGGCTGATCGAGTTCGCCGCGCATCATTCGTTGGATGAATTGCTCCAAAAAACTTTGGATGAAGTTTGCGAGATGATAGACAGCCCGATCGGGTTTTACCACTTTGTCGAGGCGGACCAGAAAACGTTATCCTTGCAAGCCTGGTCCACCCGCACTTTGCAGGAATATTGCAAAGCAGAGGGCAGGGGTTTGCATTATAGCGTGGATGAGGCTGGTGTTTGGGTGGATTGTATCTATAAAAAACAGGCGGTCATCCATAATGATTACGCCTCGCTCCCTCACCGCAAGGGCTTGCCGGCAGGCCATGCACAACTGACGCGCGAACTGGTGGTTCCCATTCTGCGAGAAGGGGCGGTTGTTGCCATTTTAGGGGTTGGTAACAAAGCCCAGGAGTACACCCAAAATGATATTGACATCATAGCCTATTTTGCCGATATAGCCTGGGAGATTGCCCGGCGCAAGCGGGCGGAACAGCAGCTTGCCGATTACGCCGGGCAACTCGAGCAAAAAGTGGCTGAGCGGACCCACGAGCTGCGCGCCGCCCAGGAGCAGCTTGTCCGCCAGGAAAAGCTGGCTGTGCTGGGGCAGTTGGCGGGCGGCATCGGGCACGAGTTGCGCAACCCGTTGGGGGTCATCTCGGGGGCGGTTTATTTCCTAAAAATGGCGCTGCCCGAAGCCAACCATAAAATCCATGAGTACCTGGATATGATCGAAACCGAAGTGAAGACATCTGATAAGATCATCGGGGATTTACTGGGATTTGCGCGCGCCAAATCTGTGGAGCGCGCCCCGTCGAAAGTTGAAAGCCTGGTAACAAAGGTGCTCGAGCGCCACATTCCTCCTCAGCATGTCACCTTGCACCTTGATCTGCCTGCTGACTTGCCCCTGGTCTTGGTGGATGCTGGGCAGATCGAACAGGTGCTCACCAACCTGGTGGTTAACGCCTACCAGGCCATGCCAGAAGGAGGACAGTTATCAATTATCGGTCGCCAGTTATCAGTGAGAAGTGAACGGGCGACTGCGGATTCACGGATGACTGATCACTGGTTACTGCTCACTGTTCAAGATACCGGCGTGGGCATCCCGCCCGAGAATATGAGCAAACTCTTCGAGCCGCTCTTCACAACCAAAATCAAAGGCATCGGATTGGGATTAGCCGTCAGCCGCAAATTGATCGAAGCCAACCGCGGCCGCATCGAGGCTGAGAGCGTGTTGGGAAAAGGCAGTGTTTTTACATTATACTTGCCCGTAGTTCAGGAGGAAAAATGAACCAAAATACTCGCATCCTAATTGTAGATGACGATCGCCGCATGACGCGCACCCTGTCCGACATTCTGACTCTGGCCGGGTACGTCACAGTCGAAGCCTGGTCTGGCCCGGAAGCGCTCGAAAAAGCGCGCACCGGGCAGTTCGACTGCGTGCTGACCGACATTCGCATGCCTGGGATGGACGGTGTAGAATTGCACCGCCAATTGTGCCAGGTTCAACCAGGGTTGCCATTGGTGTTGATGACGGCCTACGCCGCCGAGGAGCTTATCCGCCGCGGTTTGGATCAGGGTGTGATCGGCGCGTTGGAGAAGCCGTTGGATATCAACCAACTGCTCAATTTCTTCGCCTCGCTGACCAAGACGCGCACCATCACCATCGTGGACGATGACCCGGCATTCTGCCAGACGCTCGGCGATATCCTCGAATTGCGCGGCTACCAGGTCGTGAAGATTAGCGATCCTCACACCCCGCCCGACCAGATTGCCGGCAATGCGCAGATTATCTTGTTGGACATGAAACTCAATCATATCAACGGCCACGATGTGTTGAAAGAGCTTCGGGCGCTTTATCCGGAGCTGCCGGTGCTCTTGGTCACCGGTTATCGGCAGGAAATGGCTGTCCCTATCCAGCGCGCCCTGGAAAATGATGCCTATGCCTGCCTGTACAAACCATTGGTCATCCCCGATCTGTTGCAAAAACTGGCCGAGATTCGCGCCAAACCTTTGCGGCAGATGTTGGTAGCAAAATAATGCGTTAACCATTGGTTTCGAGAGAAGGATTTTATTATTATGATTGGACAAGCACGCATCCTGATTATTGACGATGATCCCAACTTGCGTAGAACCCTGGGCGATATTCTCCAAATCAAGGGCTATCTTCCCATTTCTGCGGGGACGGGTCGCGAAGCCATCGAGCTTGTATCAAAGGATGGGATTGCTGCGGCGGTGATTGACCTGCGCCTGGGTGACATGCCTGGCCTGGAGGTATTACGCGGCATTAAACTGCGTTCGCCGGATACCGAGTGTATCTTGTTAACCGGGTACGCCTCGCAGGATTCAGCTATTACAGCTATCAACCTGGGGGCGTATTCTTACTTCCTGAAACCCTTCGACATGGATCAATTGATATTGTCCATCCAGCGCGCCGTGGAAAAAAAGCAGGCTGCGCTGGCGCTGCGTGAGAGCGAGATGCGATATCGTAACATCTTCGAGAACGCGGCCGAAGGTATTTGGCAATCTACCCCTGAAGGGGTATTCTTGAGCGTCAACCCTGCATTTGCCCACATTTTGGGATATGACTCCCCGGCTGATTTGATCTCCAGGATTACCGATATTGCCAGCCAGGTTTATCGTCATCCTGAAGACGGGCAGCGCTTCAAGTCGCGCCTCGATGCTGAGCATGCCCTGTATAATTTCGAGACAGAGTTCATTCACCATGATGGGCGTTCACTGTGGGTCTCGTTGAATGCTAAAATTGTGTGCGTCCCTGATGGCAGTACTCTGTATGAAGGCACAATGCAAGACATCACTGAACGCAGGTTGGCAGAAGCCGCCCTGCATGAGAGTGAAGCTCGTTACCGCGGGTTGTTCGAAAGTGTGCCCATCGGACTGTATCGAACCACCCTCGACGGCCGTATTCTCGATGTCAACCAGGCTTTGGTCGAAATGCTCGGTTACCCCGACCGGGAGACGCTGCTGGCCTCGTCTGCGGTGACCAAATACGCCAACCTTCACGATCGCCAGCGTTGGCTGGAGATCTGCCAGCGAGACGGCATCGTGCGCGGCTTCGAAGCCCAATGGCTGCGCTTCGATGGCAAGCTCATCTGGGTGCGCGAAACAGGCCGGAAGGTGGTAGCTGACCAGGGTAACGAGGAATATTTCGAAGGCTCATTGGAAGATGTCACCGAGCGGAAGCAGGCGGAAGAACAGCTTGCCTGGGATGCGCGTGTCACTGCATCCCTTGCCTCGCTCTACCGCCCGATTGTGCTCCCCACCACCTCGATTACCGAGATTGCGCGCATCGTCCTGGAACAGGCGAAAAAGTTGACTGGAAGCGAAAGCGGTTTTGTCTCAGAAACCATATCAGAATCGGCAGATCAGGTTGGTTTCACGATCATAGAAATGTTATCGCCCAGCTCGCAGGCAGACCGGAATAGGGAAATAACTTTTCCAAAGATGAATGGGATCAGCCCAGAATTTTGGGCAGTGCTCAATCCGCGCCAGGCTTATTTTACCAACACTCCCGAAGCTCTGCCCATCTACGGTCAGATGCCTGACGGTCATCTGAAGGTGCGGCGGTTTCTCTCAGCCCCCATCTACCTGGGCGATGAGCTGGTGGGCCAGATTGCCCTGGCCAACGCCGGCCGCGATTACACCGACCGGGATTTGCAGGCTATCCAACGTCTGGCAGAGTATTATGGGTTGGCAGTTCAGCGCAAACGCGCCGAAGACGCCATCCGCGCCAGCGAGGAACGCTACCGGCTGGTGACCGATAATACCAGCGATACCATCTGGCTGATGGATATGGCGTTGAAGACCGTTTACATCAGCCCGTCGGTTGTGCGCACGCGCGGCTATAGGCTCGATGAATTGAACGAGTTAGCCCTCGAACAACATCTGACGCCCGCATCATTCGCGGTTGTGGTGCAAGCGATGTCCGATGAATTTGCCCCCGAAAGGCTGGCGCAGCCCGATTTGCCCATCTCACGCACGATGGAATTGGAATTCTACCGTAAGGATGGCTCATCTTTTTGGAGTGAAAATACTTTCACGCTGGTGCGCGATAGCCAGGGACGCCCGATTAACATCCTGGGAACGGGTCGGGATATTACCGAGCGTAAACGCGCCGAAAACGCCCTGCGCGAATCCAGGCTTCTCCTAAGCTCTCTGATCGAAAGCCTGCCTCAGAATATCAACGCCAAAGACGTAGACGGCCGTTTTATTTTCGTCAATCACAGGTATTGTCAATCAGAAGGTAAGGAGGCTGATGCAATCATCGGCAGGACCGACATGGATTTATACCCGCCGGAGCTGGCCGAAAAATATCGGCGCGACGACTGGCAGGTTATCGAGACCGGGCATACGACCGAGATGGAAGAAGAGCACCAGCCGCTTGGGGGTGAAAAATCCTATGTTCAAGTCATCAAAACGCCTCTCTATGGCGCAGAGGGACGGATCACCGGCGTTTTGGGTATTTTCTGGGATATTACCGAACGGAAACGCGCCGAACAGCTTATGCGCCGGCGGATGGCCGATCTGGAAGTGCTGTATGAGAACAGCATCACCATCAGCGGCATTCTGGAGCCGAGAGCGATCGGCCAAAAGATTACGGATGTGCTCTCGCGAAAATTAGAGTGGGATCATGCCTCGGTGCGCGCCTACCACAGGGATACCGACACCATCGAGCTGCTCTCTCTCGACCGGCCCACGACTCACCCCGATGAGCTTCCGCTGGAAATGATACGTCTCGATAGGATCATCCACCGCCCGGGAATGGGGTTATCCGGTTGGGTGATTCAGCATGGCGAGTCGGTGCGCATCAATGATGTTCGACAAGACTCACGCTACATCGAAACATTTCCTGAAATCCGTGCGGGCCTGTATGTCCCTATCAAAGCCGGTGAGACGGCAGTTGGCTGCATCAGTGTAGAAAGCGCCATACTCAACGCCTTCGATGAATACGACGAGCGCCTGCTGACCACGGTGGCTGCCCAGGCCGCGATTGCCTTCGAAAATGCACGTCTCTTCAACGAAACCAGACACTGGGCCAGCCAGATGCAAGCCCTGGCGCAAATTGGGGCTGTGCTGGCTGAATCCCTGAACATCCGGGAGATCTACCATCGCCTGACAGACGCCATTTATCAACTTTTGCCCGATATTGCGGGCCTGTTCATCTCTCTCTACGATGAAGAGATCGAGCGTATTACCTGCGCCTGCGGCTATTTCGACGGCAGTTTTATCGAGAACGATAAATTACCTGCTTTGCCGCTCGACCGCAGCGGTAAAGGCCGCCAAAGCCAGGTTATCCTGACCGGTAAGCCTCTGGTGATTGATAACCTGGGAGCCGGCCCGGAGGTGGGGGCCAGCATCCAGGTAGGCGACCCCTCCCGCCTGGCACAGTCGGCCATCTATGTGCCGATGATTTCTCAGAACAAGGTGATCGGTCTCATCCAGGTGCAAAGCTATTCGCCGCGCCGCTTCGGCCCGTCGGATGTGGAGGTTCTGACCCTGGTTGCAAACACGGCTGCTATTGCCATCGAAAATGCCCGTCTTTTCCAGTCTGCGCAGCAAGATTTGGGAGAACGTCAGCGAGCTGAAGACGCCTTGCGTAAACTTAATCTGGAATTGGAACAACGTGTTCAGGAGCGTACTGCTGAGCTGCGCACCGCCAATGCAGAGTTACAGCGCGCCTCCCGTCTCAAGGATGAGTTCCTGGCTTCGATGAGCCACGAGCTGCGCACGCCGCTCACTGGCATCCTCAACCTCTCCGAAGCATTGCAAGAACAAGTCTACGGCCCGATGAACGAGAAGCAGCTCAAATCACTGCGCACGGTCGAGGAAAGTGGGCGGCATCTGTTAGGCCTGATCAATGATATCCTCGACCTGTCGAAGATCGAGGCGGGACAGGTTAAGCTTCAAATCGAGACTTGCCAGGTGGGCGACATTTGCCAGAGCAGTCTGCAAATCATCAGAGGCATGGCTCAGAAAAAGCACCAAAATGTCTCGTTTACACTGCATACCACGCCTTTCGATCTACGCGCCGACCCGCGCCGGATCAAACAAATTCTGGTCAACTTGTTGAGCAATGCGGTCAAGTTCACGCCGGATGGCGGTAAAATAGGCCTGGAAGTGGAAGCTGATCCGGGTATGCAAATCATCCGTTTTGTCGTGTGGGATACCGGCATTGGCATTGCTTTAGAAGATTTCCCCAAACTTTTCCAGCCGTTTACCCAGCTCGATAGCAGCCTGTCGCGACAGCAGGCAGGCACTGGCTTAGGGCTGGCGTTGGTGCAGCGTATGACTGATCTGCATGGCGGCAGCATCCAGGTTGAGAGCACACCCGGTGAGGGCAGCCGGTTTACCGTCATCCTGCCCTGGAAACAGCCTGACAGCGCCTCGCTTTTGGAAAGAATACCGCCCCCTGGCAATGTGACACTGCATAAAGCCCTCACGATCGAGGATGTGGCTCAAGATGCCGAACACCTGACGCGTTACCTGAGCGAGCTTGGGATTACGAATTCCGTTCATCCAGTTGCTGAGGGTGTTGTCGAACGGGCGACGCAAATCCGCCCTGACGTAATCTTGCTCGATATCGTTTTGCCGGATGGCTCCGGCTGGGATGTACTGTCACAATTGAAGAATGATCCATTGACCCTTTCGATCCCCGTTCTCATCACCTCTGTCTTTGAGGATCGCGAACGCGCCAAAGAACTGGGTGCAGCAGGATACCTGGTCAAACCATTCCGGCTGGCAGATCTGCAAGCCTCGCTGGCAGCCATCTTCCCGGATTCAATGATCAATAAACATGTTTTGCTTGTTGGGCCAGTGAGTGAAACCCCGCTCATATTGATCGTAGATGATAACGCAACAAACATCGCCACCTACGCAGATTATTTGCAAACCAAAAATTACCGGGTGGTGACTGCTACCAGCGGCATGGAAGCTATCGCTCTGGCAAACACCAATTTTCCAGATCTCATTATGATGGATATTCAAATGCCCGGTATGAACGGCATCGAAGCTATTCAGCGCATCCGCGGCAGCGCTAACCCGAAGGCGGCCAATATCCCAATCATCGCTCTCACGGCGCTGGCTATGCCGGGTGATCGTGAACGCTGCCTGGCGGTTGGTGCCAACGAATACCTGAGCAAACCAGTCAGCCTGCGGGTGCTCATTCTTACAATCGAGACATTGTTAGCCCCGGCCCGTAAAGCGGCGCCGACGCGCCCCATTGTATCCAAACCAGCCTCCTAGGGCTTGTAAAAGAATGGTTCATTGGGGGTCGCCGTGACAAACCAGCATATTCGGCGGTGTCGTGGGTCGGATTGCCAATCCGACCAACCGCTGGCGGTGCATCACGGCAAATCCCAAAGAGCCAAAAGTATTGCTACGTAGTTTATTAATGTGGCTCTTCCGTTACTATCGGGAGGAATCCCCAGATTTGGGGTGTGTGGGCGTGCGTAGCACGCCCACACACCCCAAATCTGGGGATTCCTCCCGTTGGAAACGGGAGAGCCTAAAATTGTCATACCCTCCCAGGCTCAAACGGTCATAAAAACGAGAAAGGCGCGAGAGCTGTTTGCTATACTGGTCGAAACAAAGGAGGCTGTTATGACTATCAAACCCCGATCCACCCCAAAATCCAAACATCATTTGATCCGGCTGTTCATCATCGTGATTTGTTTTGCGTTGCTCTTTCCCAATCCAGGCTATGCGGCGACGAGGGCAGAAACCAATGCCGCGCCAGTGTCTCTGCCAGATACCTTCGCCCATCGCACCGTGATGGTGCACCTGTTCGAATGGAAATGGACCGATATTGCCAGGGAATGCGAAAATTTTCTCGGCCCGATGGGATTCGCCGCTGTGCAGGTCTCGCCGCCCACTGAGCACGCCTGGCTCCAGGTGGGCGGTACTTATCCCTGGTACCTGCGCTACCAACCGGTTTCCTATAAGCTTCAGAGCCGCAGCGGAACCGAAGCAGAATTCCAGGATATGGTCTCGCGCTGCTATGCTGCCCACGTGGACGTTTATGTGGATGCCGTAATCAACCACATGACTGGCGTTGCCGATACGGATAACGGTGGAGAAATCGGCTATCCCGGCACATCGCCGGATGGCACCACCTATTATCCTTACTACAATCCATCCAATCCAACGCAGGATGGCGCGAGGCTGTTCTACCCCTTCATTGACCCCGAAAACCCCAGCAATGACTATTGGGGCGATTACGTTTACAACTACGATGATTTCCATTACTGTGGTAGTTATCCTAACCAGGGCGCTAAAACAAATGACATTGATGCTGACCCAGTTGAAGTAGATGGCGATCCAACGGATTATGAAAACAACGAATGGAATGTGCGCCACTGTGAGCTGGTCAACCTGGCTGACCTGAAGACCGAGACCGAGAAAGTCCAAAACCGCATCATTGATTACCTCAACCGGCTCGTGGCAATGGGCGTGGCAGGCTTTCGCATTGACGCCGCCAAACACATGTACCCGGTTGACATCGAGACCATCATTGATAACGTTGACAATCGCCCACTATCCTATGGCGGCAGAAAACCTTACTTCTTCCAGGAAGTCATTGACCGCAATGGCACAGAAGTTATCTCAAAATACGAATACAATGGCTACGGTGATGTAACTGAATTCAAGTATGAGGGCGACGTCACCTATCATTTCGTGACCGGCGACATCAAGACACTCGGCAACCCGGTGCAGATCGGCGAGCAATGGGACCTGTTGCCGAGCACTGATGCGGTCGTGTTCATTGTCAATCATGACGACCAGCACGATGCAGCCTACCTTACCTACGAGGATGGAGCAACCTTCAAAAACGCCAATATCTTCATGCTGGCCTGGCCTTACGGTTATCCCAGCATTCTCTCCAGCTATGCTTTTGACGATAAGGATCAGGGACCGCCAGCCGATGCCAATGGCAACACCGATGAACTCTATGGCTTGATCGGCAATCCCGACTGCCTGACCGAGTCTCAATCCGCCTCGGCTGACTCCGGCTGGGTGTGCGAACACCGCTGGTTGGCAATTGCAGGTATGGTCGCTTTCCGAAATGTCACCGACGGGCAGCCAATTACCAACTGGTGGGATGGCGGCAGCGCTCATCCCGATCAGATCGCCTTTGGCCGTGGGAATCAAGGCTGGGTGGCGATCAACAACGAGTCAGGGACCCTATCCATCGCCGGAAGAACAACGCAACTGGCAGACGGAACTTACTGCGATGTCATCCACGGCGAGCGCGGCCGGCTGGGCCTGACGTGCAGCGGCCCGACGATCCAGGTGAAAAACGGGAAAATCGTCTCCGGCGTAGTCAATGGGTTCGATGCCGTCGCCATTCACGCCAATTCCAAACTCCGGCGCTAATTGCGACGCTTTGGAGGGGGGAATACCGGGAAAAGAGGGTTCGGACGGGCTATGCCCGTCCGAAACCTATTTTCCCGTCATTTCCCCTCTTCTCGATTTGGGGTGGCGCCCCGCCGTCGCACGGGTTTTCGATTAAAATCAAGGTGATGGACTATAGATCCGATCATTCTCTCACCGGTTCTGAAATTACCACGATCAGCCCTGAATGGCGCTTCTGCCTTTTCGGTGAGCTGCTCATTGAATTCCAGGGCCGCGCCTGCCCGCCGCCGCCTTATCGCACACAGAGCTTGCTGGCAGCGCTGCTCATCAAGCCCCAGCGCCGCTCGCGTGAGGCGCTGCTCACGTTGCTCTTCCCTGATCTGCCTGAATCCAAATCTCGCCAGCGCTTGAGCGACCTGTTGTGGCTGTTGCGGAAGTCATTGCCCGGCCTCCCCATCGTTTCCAGCGCTGAAGAGATCGCCTTGCCTCTGGAATCTCGCTGGCTGGATGTCGAGCAGTTCCTCGCCCATATTGAAAACGGCCAGGCGAAAAACCGCCTCGAAGCGTGCCAGCTCGGCCTGGCGAGTTACCGGGGCGATCTGCTGCCCGAATGCCTGGATGACTGGCTGTTGATCGAGAGAGAAGTGCTGCGGATGGAGTATGTCGAGCTGCTGCGCCATACCAGCCAGCTTCTGATCAATCAAAACCTGTTCGCCGAGGCGCTGACCCATCTGCAAAACCTGATCCAGCAAGACCCGCTGGACGAAGACGCTTTGCGCCTCTTGATCCAATCTCATGCCGCGCTTGGCCAGCGCGGCGCAGCGTTGGCGGCTTTCGACCGGTATACCAACCTTTTGAGACAGGAATTGGATCTGGAACCGGAAGAGGCTACCCGCTCGCTGGTCAAGGCCATTCGGGACGCAGCTCCCCATGGGGTTCAGCAAAAAAGTGTGATACCCCCCCAGGCTTCGCCTGAAAAAATCGTCTCGCTGGCTCAAGCCGCGCTCGCCCAGGCTGATTATGCCACGACGACGGCTTGCCTTGACCTTTTGCGCGCCAATCCTTCTGCCGGAGGGGATCTTCGCCTTCGGCTGCTCGAAATTGATCTGGCTTTGGCCGAAGAGAATATCCCGTCCGTGGATAAGCTGCTTCGCGCTTGCGATCCCGGCCAGCTTGTCGTGGTGATGCGCCAGGCCCGGTTGGCGTTCCTGCGCCTGGATTGGGAAGAAGGCTACCGGTTGGCCTCCCGGGCCGCGATCCTCGCTCTCGATGCCAGCGACCCTCTGCTCTTGAGAGAGGCATTGCTCGTCCTGGCGGAAGCTGAAAGCCGCGTGGGACGCCTGTCTGAGGCACGGCGAAGCATCGAGAAAGCGCTCAGGCTCAAACAAGGTACGGAAGCTCCCCTCGAGCTGGCCCAGGCTCACTACATCCTGGGATATTTGTGGTATCGGATGAGCTGCCACCACGAGGCGATGACTGAATTCCGCCAGGCTGAGTCGCTGGCTTGTCAGTACGGTTTACGTCGCCAACTGGCGGTCATCTTGCGCACCATTGCCAATAATCTGGGCCAGCTTGGGCGCCCGCGAGAAGCGATGACTGTCATGCAGCAAGAGCTTAGTTTATGGCAGGATTTGGGGCTGATCCGGCGTGAAGCGCAAACCCTGGTCAACCTGGCTGAGATCGAGGCGAGGCTGGGTAAAAAATCTGACAGCTTGAACAGGTATGATCAGGCGCGGGAAATATTTACTCGCCTGTCAGATGACTTTGGGATTGCGGTATGTCAATATAATACGGCAGCGACGTTGATGGCGCAGGATGATCGAAATTCGAAACGTGCCCTTTCAATCGCGCAACAAGCCTGGAAATATTTTCATGCGGGGAGTCACTCTGATTGGGAAGCCTCTACTCTGGAAGTCCTGGGGATAGCTTGTTGGCTGGATGGCCAGACTGTACGAGCGGTAGAGTATTTTCAATTGGCGTATGAGGGCTATCAACAATTGGGTGAGTTGTTTTTCTTGCCAGTGGTACTGGCGTTGAAAGCATTGGCGCTGATTGGTTCGGGGAACACCGGCGATGCGCTGGCATGCACCCAGCAGGCTCTGATGCAAGTGGCGCAGGGGGCGTTGGATAATGAAAACGCGGTGGATGTCTATTATTCACGGGCTATGGCGCTCGACTCGGTAGGAGAACGTGACCAGGCGCGTGATTACATCGAGCGGGGTTATCAGGTGCTCCTGAGATTTGCCTCGGAATTGGATGATGAAGCTGCCCGTCAGGCATTTTTCGACCGGAACCCAATTACGCGGCGGCTGATGAAGGAAGCTTATCGCTGTGGGATTGCTACACCGCCCGTAGAAATGCAGCTCTCCCAGCTTCCTTTGACCCGGGCGCGCCCAAATAAAGCGGCTGTAGTGACCTGGGTTTCGAATGCCGGCCCGGCCGACGAGGCCCTCCAACAGTCTCGCGGCCCGGTTGCTTTGCGCCGGGTCCGGTTGGCGCGGCTGATCCGTGAGGCCGACGCTCAGGGCGCTCGCCCGACTCTCGGTCAATTGGGGGAAATTTTCGGGGTCAGCCCGCGCACCATCCAGCGCGACTTGAACGCTTTGCAGGCGTCATCGTAAATATCTTTAAGGCTCTCCCACCTTTGGCGGGAGAGCCTTGACTATCATCCGGCTAAATTAAGGTTCGTATCCCGGCGTCCAGTAGACCTCTCCACTGGCGTCGTAGAGCACGTGTAACCCTGCTGACGTTCCGCTGCAGCCCCCGCCCGGATTATGTACCCGGATGTAATACGTTCCCGGCGATAACCACAGGCTGAAGCCTTCCCCAAAAGAGCCAAGTCGTTCGATTTCCTGGATGCCATGATGGGTAGATTCGGCGATGGTAATCAAATCGAAATCATCATCCAATACGGCAATATCCATGTCTATATCCACTGGATTGTTGCTGGATAGGGTCCATTGCGTCCAGATTCCTACCATACTCCAATCGGTGACATTGAGGGTTGCAATCAGCTCGGATGATTGGTGGATGTCGAAACCTGCAATGAATTCCGTGCGCGGGTCGGCTATCTGGATGGGGAAGTTGAGATATTGATACTGAGTCCGCCAGTTCGTTCGGGCAGGGTTTACAAAGCGGACTTCGCGTAAAACCAGGGTGCTCATACTCTCCCCATGCGTTTGCAGCCATTCAGCCAGATTGAGCGGCGAGTTGAAGTAGATATTCTGGGTATCACCGGGAATCTGGTATCCCCTGGCGCTGCCTAAAAATGTGGCATCCACGAAGAAGTCGAGCTTCAAATTGTTTGGGTTCTCAGTATACGAATTGAAAGCTCGTTTAACCGTAATATCCATCTCATAGTTGAATAGCTGGTGAACGTCTACTGTGCTTGAGGGGAGGGGAAGCGGCGAGAAAATCGAATAATTCATGACCGGGCCTGATCCTTCGGTCATCGAATCCAGGCGTTTGAAGGAATACCCGGTCACCGTGAAGGCATCGTAACTCGCTCCAGACTGAACCCCGACTCCCCCGTTAGCGTCGTTGACATAACGAATGCGCAGCGTATCCCCGGGGACGGCTATCGTCTCGAATGGAGTCGAGCTGGCATTTTTGATCGTTTGGAGGACGATATCATTCCCATCGAGAATTTCTAATTTGGATTTCTGGTCTTCATAGCGGGCCTTGCTGCTGAAATCCAACCTCCCCAAATGAACCTTCATCGCAGAAGCGCCTGGGTGGATGAAGGTCCAGGTTTCGGTTTCATAGGGATAGAGTTGGATGAAGGTAAAGGGCGCCTCGATGAATGACCATTTGAAAATTGCCGCTTTAGCTTCGGCGTTGGAATAGGGAAAGATTGTCACTGTGATGAGGAAGAACAGTAGGGTGATGCGCAGAAGTGATTTCATCGTGATCTCCGTTAATTGCAGAACCGACAGGGTTTTGATCCACGCTTTTTCTCGATAACTCGAGTCATGGACATTTTCTATTGGAATCCTAAACTATCGGTCTCGTCATACTCTCGTTTCCATGTCATGATTGCGAAGAAAATATGTCGTGCTATCTGCAGGAAAACGGTCATTAAAACGAGAGCCACACGAGAGCGGGTTGCTATAAAGGGGCATACCAGAAAAGGAGAGACCAATATGATTCCTGCGATTCACATCACAAAAACAAAGGTCATTAATCGTTTGTTCACCCTGGTCATTTTACTTGGACTGGCGACGCCTCAACTATTTTTCACACCAGCCCAGGCTTCTGAATTGCCAGGTCAAACTAGATCAGAATTGAACTCTAGTACGGAGAAAAGTGACATCATTGTCCATTTATTTGAGTGGAAATGGAGCGACATAGCCAAGGAATGTCAGCATGGGTTAGGCGGCGTCGGCGCTGTGCAGGTTTCCCCGCCGCAAGAACACAGGGAAGTCACTGATTTCCCTGTGGATTATGAGAAAGATGGGAAGCATTATACAGCGAGCGTTGATTATCCCTGGTGGCAGCGGTATCAGCCAGTGACCTACAAGGTGAATAGCCGCAGCGGCGACACAGAGGATTTCATCAACATGGTCAATGTCTGCCATGCTGCTGGTATTGATATTATCGCAGACGTTGTTATCAATCATATGGCGTCTGCTTCCCCTGAGAAAGGTAACTACAGCAACGATGGAAAGCAATATTGGCCGTACTGGTTCGATCAGTTGTTCCCGAATGGCTACAATCCCTTTGAGATTGTCAATCAGAATTATGACGATGACTCGAATGACGAGGATTTTCATACAAGTTGGGATACCGATTATGGCGAGGCTTTGTGCCCGTATGATGACATGCTCATTCACAATTACAACAGTGATGTCGAGGTCTGGAATTGTGAGTTAGGTACCCAAGCTCCTGCCTTGCCAGATCTGAGAACCGGCCAAGAAATCACCCAAAAGAAAATTGCCACATATCTTGTCTATCTTGTTCAGGAGATGGGTGTGGATGGCTTTCGGATTGACGCAGCCAAGCATATCCATCATAACGATATCCAGGCAATTCTCGGTTTGGTCAAGGATGAGATTGGTTTCATAACATACAACAACCTGACCATCTTCCAGGAGGTCATCGAAGCGGAAGGCCAGCCGATTCAGGGAGGCGAATACACGGATACTGGGATGGTCACCGAATTTCAGTACGGGCAGGAGTTGGCTCGAGCTTTCTCCAATAATGGCGATCTATCCTGGCTTGCAGGGCTTGATGCAGATTGGGTATGCCCAGATTCCAATAATGATGGTAATGATTGGGAAAATTGTATGTTGGATGGCAGTAAAGCCGTAGTTTTCGTCAACAACCATGACAATCAACGCGGGCATGGCAGCTCGGGGGTTCTGACGTACAAAGAGGGTGAACAGTACCAGCTTGCCAATATCTTTATGTTGGCCTGGCCCTATGGTACGCCTGTCATCATGTCGAGTTACGAGTTTGGCAATGGCGCTGATCATCAATGCGAATGGAATGGCGATGAATGCATTCTGCATGATTGGGAAGGTCCTCCCTCGGACGGTTTTGGCAATACCGAAGATATCTATCTCGCAGGAGTTAACTACCCCAATTGCAGTACCACTGGTCCAGGTGAATTCACCGATGGCGGCGATGACCGCGACGGTTGGGTATGCGAACACCGTTGGTTCGCAATTGAGGAAATGATTGCTTTTCATAATATCGTTGGGAATGAGCCTGTAGAGAATTTCCAAAGCGAGGATGGAGATCGCATTGCCTTCAGCCGGGGCGACCAGGGTTTCGTGATCATCAATAATACGGACTCTGCATGGACGGTTGACTCGGTTAATGTCAATTTGCCCTCAGACTCTCTCCGATATATTGACCTGATCCATCCTTTCGATGAAAGCGCCGCTTATCCATTTATCAGTATTGACGATAGTGGGCATTTGATCACAGTTGATAAGGATGGAAATTGGTCGGGAGAGTATGTCAGCGTTGAACCTTACGATGCGGTAGTTCTTGTGAACGGTTACACATTGGAAACCTTGCAAGAATGCGCTGCATCATTCTTGGAATGGTTCCTGGACGCTCTCGACAACGTTGGCAGAACGGGCGTTGATTCAACCCGGCGCGAGGCGTTGACTTCCTTGATCAACACTTACCAAAGCCAGCAGTTGACGTCATCAACACTTACGCCTCAACAGATCAGTGATATTTTGTATCTGTTCCGTGATCGAGTGATGGCCAACACTTCTAATGGGCGTACAATGATCACCAAGTACTACCGCTACTCTCCCGAGCTTGTTGCAATAATTTTGGAGAGGCCGACTTTGGGTGAGGATCTCTGGAGTGTATTGAAATGGGGGACACCCTCATTGGATCGCTACATGAGTGGTCGAACGAGCAGGCTCGATGTCTTTACCAGGGAACGTTACGATCAACTCGAAAGGATTTACAACATCATTCGGGCGATGGGTAGCCGTTCTCTCGCCAATGATATTACTTCCTACTGGAACCGAGTGCCTCTACGGTCTTATGTCGGCCAGACCATGGACACGGTTATCGGCAGGGTAATCAGCCTGTTGATCGGCAGATAATCGGGTACCGTTGAAAGAAAACAAAATCAAGAGCGACCGGCTGAGAACCGGTCGCTCTTGATTTTAATATGCAGCGGCTATCAGGTCAGGGGCGGTCAACTGCTCGCCCCGCTGTACTTGCGGATCCCCGCTTTCCATATTCGGGAGGCGAAAAAGAAACTCGCCGCCCCGATTACGAGATATAGCAGCACCTGCAGCCCGTTTAAGTCCCCGCGCAAGGCTTGCAATGGAACCGTGGTTGCCACGGCAATCGGCACGACGAAGGTCACAATCAGGCGCAGCCAGAGGGGATATACCGTCGCCGGGTAGCGGCCGGCGTCCAGCAGGGCTTGCAGGATGGTCACGTTGTTGTCGAATTTGGTGAACCAGAAGGTCAGCGCGATCAGCACGATCCACAGGCTGTAGATGATCAGCATGCCCGAAACGGCCAGCGCCAGAAATCCGAGCAGATTGAGCAGGGTTGTGCCGCCCCCGCTCATAGATAGCCCCACGATGGTCAGGATCGCCGCCAATACCAGATCCCACACTCGCCAGATCACCATCCGGGAGAAGCTGACCAGGAAAAGGCTGTTCACCGGCTGGAGTAGAGCATAATCCCATGACCCATCTCGGATGCTGGAATTGAATTTCTCGGTATTCGGCCAGATCAGCGCGGCCATCAATGTGTTGACCAGCCGAAATACACCCAGCAGCGCAATCAATTGGCCTGGCCCCCAGCCTCCCAGCGTGGCCGTGTTGCCGAAGATGATGCTCAAGCTGAGCAGCTCCCAACCGAGCCACATCAGGTTGAGCAGGATGTGCGTCAGCGTCTCGGCGCGATAGGCTAGAGTCATCTGAATATTGATCTTGAGAAAAGCGGTGAACAGTTTGAGCATGTGCCTTCTAAGCTCCCACTGCCGAAAATCGTTTGACCCCTCTGCGCCAGACGAACCGGAAGATCACAACCGCGACGGCGAGCCAGAACACGCCCAACGCGAAGTCGAGCGCGATCACTTCGGGCGGCAGCTTACCCAGGATGAGTTGAATTGGAAAGTAGCGCAGCAGTTGGAACGGTAAATATTGGGCAATGGTTTGAATGGCGGGCGGCATCAGATCGAGCGGTACGAACTGCCCGGCGAACAGGATCAACAGGGCGTAATAGAACTCGCTCAACGCGTACACTCGCGTGGTCCAAAAAGCCACGCAGGTGATCGCCGCGCCGAAGAGAAAATTGATCCCGAAGCCAAGCACAATCGCCGGAACTGCCAGCAGCACCGATTGCGGTGTGACAGAACTGAAATCGGGCCGGAAGAGCAGGAACAGAATCTCCCACACCGGGAGCATCGCCATCAGGGTCAGCGCCTTGAAGGCCAGGTTGTTCACCAGGGTGTTGGTCAAAATTGGATGGATGGGCTTGAGCAGCTCGCCCGACAGCGTGCCGTCCTGGATTTTATAGGCCAGCAGGTGGATCGTGATCTCGCTGTTGAGCTGGTCAACGATCAGCAAAATCATGTAATACGTGGCAAAATCGTTGGCAGTAAAGCCTTTGACGCTGCCCTGGCTGTTGGCCACCGTCGTCCACACGGCCAGATAGACGATTGGCGATACCAGCCAATACAGCAGATACATCAGCAGGTTGGCGCGGTACTGCCACTGCTCCGCCCAATTCACTTGCCATAAACGCTGGTAGATACGCAACATATAATCACTCGCTAACTCACTACTCGTTGAACGCCCGCTCGATGACGTGTTCGATGGGCGGGTCTTCGATGGTCAGGTCATGCACCGGTAAATCTGCGAGGATGCGCGCCGTCACGGCGGCCACCTCCCCGGCGGGGACTTGAAGCAGCGTTTTACAGCCATTCTCACCGGGCGCCAGCGTGCCGTACGGGCTAAGATCGCAATCGGCCCCATCTTGCAGCGTCACGCAAATCAGCTTGAATGGCGCAATCCGGTGTGTCAGCTCGTTGATGCCGCCATCGTATTTGAGCTTGCCTTCATGGATCATGATGATGCGCTCGCACAATGCCGTCACGTCGGCCATGTAATGGCTGGTGAGCAGAATCGTCGCCCCGGTGCGGCGGTTGTATTCCTGTAAAAATGTGCGGATGCGCGCCTGGGCGGTGATGTCCAGCCCGATGGTCGGCTCATCCAAAAAGAGCACGCGCGGGCGGTGCAGCAGCCCGGCGGCCAGCTCGCATTTCATCCGCTCGCCGAGCGAGAGATTACGCACCGGCTTGCGCATGATTGGCCCAAGCTCGAGCAGCTCGTCAAGCTCTTTCAAGGTGGCTTTGTAGGCGGCGTCCGGCAGGCGATAAATAGCCTGATTGAGCAAGAACGAATCGGCAGCCGGGATGTCCCACGAGAGGCGGTTCCGCTGTCCCATGACCAGGGTGATCGCCTGTAAGAACTCCCGCTTGCGATCCCAGGGCGTGAAATCGAGCACGCGGGCGCGCCCGCCCGTGGGGTGCAGCAACCCGGAGAGCATCTTAAGCGTGGTGGTCTTGCCGGCCCCATTCGGCCCCAGAAACCCGACGATTTCACCGCTCTCGATGCGGAAATTCACCCGTTGTACCGCATGAACATCTTTGTAACGGCGTCGAAAAAAGCCGCGCACCGCCGCCTTGAAACCGCCTTCGCGTTCAGGAACCTGGTAGGTCTTGCTGAGATTTTCGATGACAATGGCGTCTATCATAGTTTACGGATCAATTCCTGAATGTAGTCGTGATGCTCATCGAAGTGACCAAAAGTATTGCCGACAATCCATTGTAAGACGGGCTGAGTCAGGTTTGACCCACTTGGCGGCGTGCTGCCCTCCGCGAGAAAAGACGCGTAAGGCCGGATGAGATCTTCGTCCTCGAGAGAGTTAATCGCCCGGAGCATCTGCTCGTGAGCGGCCCTGAATTTACTTTGAACATCGGCCAGTGATAAGCTTGCGTTATTTCGGTAGATCAGGGCGTTGATTTCATCTGCGTTTTTCTTTTGGAGGATGGCTTGCTCCACTTGCATGGCGGGAAAGCGGGGGCGGCCCTGTAATAACTCGGCGATGCCCAATTCCCAGGTAGCTACGTGAGCCAGATGATCTTTCACCGTCCAGCCCTCGGGGCCAGGCGTGGCCAATTGCTCCGCGCTCAGGGTGTTCACGATCTCCTCCAGCGCGAGGCGCGAGCGTTGGATGCGTTCCAATAATTCGCGTTTGGTGACGGTAAACGCTGGTTGTTGCTCATCTTGCGATTGGTTGTTCATGTTTATCTCCTGGTCATATCGCCCAAATTTGCACAGGTATTTTACTAAATTAGACCTTATTTGTCAAACATCTGTTCTAGTCCGCAGCAATTCTGAGTCCCCGCTCGATTGCTGCCAAAAAGTAATTGTTCAACCTTCGCCCCCTCCGAAAGCCGCGTAAATTCAGGTCTGATCCACCAAATTGAGAAACGCCTCGACGATCTTCGGATCAAAGGCGCGGCCAGTTTCATTCAGAATGTGATGGTACACTTCTTCGACGGGTAAACCTGGACGGTAGGGACGGTCGGAGCACAGGGCATCCCATACATCCACGATGGCGAACAAACGCGCGGACAACGGAATTTGTTCGCCTTTCAGCCCGCGCGGGTAACCGCTGCCGTCCCATTTCTCGTGATGGCAATAGGGGATATCTACAGCCGGGCGGAGATATTTAATCGGGTAGAGCAGCTCGTAGGCATAGACCGGATGCTTGCGCATGACGACCCATTCTTCAGGAGTCAACCCATCTGGTTTGAGCAGAATCGCGTCGGGCACCCCCATCTTGCCGATGTCGTGAAGCAACGCCCCACGGCGCACTTGAATGATTTCATTTTCGCTCATACCGACCGCTTTCGCCAGTCGCATGGACATTTCCGTAACCCTTAAGGTATGGCCTTCAGTTTCCTTGTCCCTGAGATCGAGGGCGCGCGACCAGCCTTCCAGGGTTGTGTCGTAAGCCATTTCCAGGTCAATCTTCGAGCGTTGCAGGTTGTCGAACAAAACGGCATTGTCAATCGAGATCGCTGCCTGTCGGGCGAAGGATTCCAATAGATTCACCCAGTCAGTGTTGGGATTGAGTGGCGTTCGGTGAAATATTTCCAGTACGCCCAACAATTGGCCTTTGACGACCAGTGGAATACCATAATACGAAACGAAATTTTCGGCGGCGATGAAAGGCGCATTTTCGTCCTGTTCATCGAGCCGGGCGACGAAGATGGCCGTTCTTTCCAAAGCCACTTTACCGGCGATACCTTCGCCGATATGGACACTGGCTAACTTCATAACGTCTGTCACCCGGAAACCAACGCTTTCGCCAGGCTCCAAGATATGGGTATGAGGGTTGAGAAGCATGACATCGGCTGCATCCACATGAATCTGGCGAATGATTTGCTCCAAAGATAACCTGAGTGTGAGCCTTAAATTCAGGCTGCCCATGACAACGATATTGATTGTATTCAAGGCGTTCAAGTGTTCGAATTGTTGTTGAAGCGCGATTTCCGCAGCAGCGCGCGCTGCACGAGCGCGTATGGTGATGATGCCGTAGGTCAGATCGTTAGCCAGCTCGAATAACAGCGCCACTTCATCCTCACCGAATGCATCCGGCTCAGATGCATAAATTGCTAACATGCCAAGGGTTTCATCGCCGTGGATCATCGGCAAGGCGATCGAAGACATATAGCCGCGTCTCAGGGCCTCTCCACGCCAGGGGGTGAACTTCGGATCGTTTTGAATATTGCGGCAGGCGACGGGCTGTCTCGAACGGATCGATTCGCCGCTGGGGCCGCGCCCGCGGTCGGCGTCTTCCCAGGTCAACTTAAGCGTCTCCAGATAGCCTTCCTCGAATCCGGCCTGTGCGACGGGGCGGATGGATTTAGCCTGATCTTGTTCACGATAACCGACCCAGGCCAACCGATAACCGCCCACGACGACGATATTTCGGCAGATCTCATTGAGCAAGCTGGTCTCATCGGTGGCCCGTACCAATACCTCGTTGCACTCGCTAATCAATTTAAGGGCGCGGTTTGCTTTCCGCAGCTCGATTTCTGCTAGCCTGCGCTCCGTGGTGTCGCGCAAGAACACCTGTAATGCTTTTCGACCGTGATAATCACAAGGGGAAGCGGTAATTTCCGCGTAGATCGTGCGTCCCTCACGGTGCAACATGCGAAAATCCCTGGCTGGTAGTACCGATGCCGTCTGTAAGGCGGTTTGTATTCTTGTCCGAACACGCTCCCGATCCTGCGGGTGAACCAAACCCAATACACTCACGCCAACGAGTTCTTCTGGTCGTTCGTAGCCGAGCAGCGCCGCGGCTGCTGGGTTGACCTCCATCAGCAAGTTGCCGTCATGGATCCAGATCGCCTCAGGCGCGTCCTCGAAGAGGCGGCGGTAGCGGCTTTCGCTCTCCTTTAGGGCATCTTCTGCCAGCTTGCGAGCCGTAATGTCGCGGGCGTTAACGATAATGCCATTGATTTCTGGGTCACAAAGCAAATTGGCGCCTTGCGCCTCGAACCAACGGTAAGAGCCATTCTTGTGACGGGTGCGAAGGATGGCGGCTGGAATAGGCCCGGTTTCGT
Source organism: Candidatus Aquidulcis sp. (assembly GCA_020723385.1). GTDB lineage: Bacteria > Chloroflexota > Anaerolineae > Anaerolineales > UBA4823 > DYIZ01. The sequence continues at coordinate 7,422 of DYIZ01000074.1, read as the reverse complement.
TTAGCAGTTGCTCAAAGATGGGCCTTGCCATGGCCATATCGTCAGGATGGATCATGTCGAAGATGCTTGTTCCGATCAGCTCGTCTGGCTCGAAGCCCAGCAAATGAACGACCGATGGGCTGCTATAACGAGTGATCCCATCCTGATCCAGGACAGAAATTAAATCGCTCGATTTCTCCGTCAACGCCCGAAAGTAAGCCTCGCTGCGACGGAGGGCTTCTTCAGTGCGGTTACGGGTCGTGATGAACTGGTGCAGCGACATCTCGATGGTGGTCAATAGATCCTTTTCCCCGTAAGGCTTCAGGATGTAGCCAATCGGCTCGACGGCGCGCGCCCGCTCGATGATGGGATCGTCAGAGTAGGCGGTCAGAAAAATAACCGGGATGCCCAGCCGCTCACCGATCTCCCCGGCTGCCTGGATGCCATCTATCTCGCCCGGCAGGACGATGTCCATCAGCACCAGGTCGGGATGGATTTCTTCGGCCAGGGCGATGGCTTGTTTGCCAGATGAGGCGATTTCTGGAACGCTGTGACCAGATCGCTGCAACGTAGCCTGAATGTCTCTAGCGACGATGCGCTCGTCTTCGACCACAAGAATACAGGCATTCCGCTTCATAGTTTGCTACCTTCTTTCACTGTATTTCAGTTCCGAAAAAGTGATGGTAAAGGCTGTCCCTCGCTCGCTGTTCAACTGAATACTTCCTGAAAGCTGTTCTACCAGCATAAGCACCAATTGCAAGCCCAGGGATGATGTGTTTTGCCAATCCATATCCTTGGGCAGGCCAATTCCGTTATCGGCCACAGTCAGCGAGTAGCAATTGTCAGCGAGGGTGCGCAGGCCAATGGTTAGCTCGATCTCCCTTGTTGGATCGTCCTCCGGGATGGCGTGCCCCAGGCTGTTCGAGATCAGCTCGTTCAGGATCAAGCTGCACGGGACGGCCGTATCCAATCCCAGCCAGATCGGGTCTGATTTGATGGTCAAACGGACTTTGCCTGGCTCCCTGGCGTAAGCGCGCAGCAGATTATTGGCCAGGGCCTGGAGATACTCGCTGAATTCAATTTTTGCCAGGTTGGGAGAGCGGTAGAGTTGTTCGTGTACCAGGGCCATTGCGCTCAACCGGTCGCGCAGATGGGCAAATACTCGATGGTTGTAATCCCCTCTCACGCTGGCAGATTGAAGATTGATCAGGCTGTTGACCACTTGCAGATTGTTCTTGACCCGGTGATAGACTTCCCTCAACAGGATTTCTTTTTCCTGGAGGGAGGCTTCCAGCTCATGCGTGCGTTCTGCCACTCGGGTCTCGAGCCTGGCAGCGTTGGCCTGTTCTTGCTCGATAAGGCGGGCATTTTGTACGGCAATCGCGGCCTGGTTGGCGAATGACATCACCAGTTGCTGTTCAGCCTCGGTGAATTGGCGCTCCTGGTCGAATTCCAGTACGTGAATGACGCCCATGACTTCATTTTGCCAAATCATCGGGACGCTCAATACAGCCCGGAAAGGCCGCTCTTTATCATAGATTTTCGCCCGGCCATCCCAGGATCCGTAATTATTTACGATCAGGGGTTTTCCGGTTTGGGCGACCTTGCCGGCCGCGCCTTCGCCGTATTTGAGCACGACGCCGGTGTAATCACGGGGTGTGTTGTACGAGACAACGCAACGCACATGATGTTGGGCCGGCTCGCATAAATACAGCCCGCCGCCGCTTGCGCCGAGTAAATTCGTCGCCCGTTCGACGATGGTGTTCAGAAGCGTATTCAGGCTTCGCTCGATAACCAGGTCGCGGGTGGTGTCGAACAGGGCTGTGACGGTCTTGGCCTGCTGATGGGCTTGCATCTCGGCTTGTTTGCGCTCGATGACAATGGTTAATTGTTTTATGATGATACTCGCCCGGTTTAGGTCTGCTTGCGTAAACGAGCGCTGGTTGGAAAGCTCTAACAAGCCGACTGGCCCATTGGTCGAAACCAATGGAACGCTCATCGCAGATTTGACATTGAGCACTTTCTGGATAGCAGGAACCAGGCGGATGACGCTTGGGCGGATGATTTCGTGCAACTCCAGGGTTTCTGCATTCTCGCCCATCATTTCCTGGATGACTTTCAGATCATCTGTCATCTGGGGCTTACCTTCAGCCAGGAGTCTGGTGTAATGCCTATCAAGTTGCAAGGGAATGATGACTCTGGGGATCGTGAAACCCAGGAGACGGGTGATATTGTCGAGATGGCTGGATTGAATAGAAAGCGACTCCATCTCAAGCATCTGCCCATTTGGGGTGACGAGGTAAATGGCCGCGGCGGTGCAATCGAATAGCTGCCGAAGCTCGTTAGCGATCAAGTTCAAGGTTGGCTGCAAGTCAACTCCCTGGCTTAAAGCTTCGTTGACGGAATTGAGCAGCCCCAGGTCTGCGTTGTCTTGCGCGATCTTTTCCTCAGCGAGCTTGCGTTCGGTGATGTCGTGGTAGTTGGCGACAATGGCTCGCACCGTGCTGTCATCGAGCAGGTTGACCACTGAGGCTTCCAGCCATTTCCAATCTCCCGCTTCAGTTTGCAGGCGGAATTGGATGATGCGGTGCGCACCCGGATGATGGTGGATACTTTTGATTGCATTCATGAAGGCTGCTACATCATCCGGGTGAAGCGGCATTCGAGAGTCTTCTTTTACCAGCTTTTCGGCAGAGTAACCGGTGATGCGCTCCGTCGAGGGGCTGGTATAAACGATTTTTCCATGGACATTGAATAATATGATGGCATCATAAGCATTCTCGATGAGGGCGCGGAAATAAGCCTCGCCAGACGCCAGTTTTTTCGATTGTTGCTCCACTTCTTGGATATACCATTGCTGAAGCATCGAGGCAAGGACTGCCAATCCGTTCACCAGGATCAGAGGAACTGTTTCTAGGAAGATTTCCGTTAGCCCCAAGTCAGGAATGAGCGCAAATGGTATTGCAATGATCCCGAGTGAAACCAGAAAAATGATGAAGGTTTCCCTTTGAGAAAGGAACATGCTGCTGACGAACACCGGGAAAATGAGATAGTGCAGATACCAAAAATCCATCGGATTAGTAATCACCGCAATGAGCACGCCGGTCATGAATATCCCGACAATGATCCAGCCCGTCAGCGTACTCCGACGGCCGCGGCTAAGAAAATATACCCCCGATTGGATAGCTACAGCAGCGATTCCTGCCAGAAATTGGAAAACATCATCCGGTCGTGGGCCGAGAAATATATTTGCAAGACCCTCGATGAAAGTAAAGACAAGCCCTGAGGCAATCAACAAAACGAAAAAGGCTGATAACATCCGAACACGGTGTCGCGCCAACCCTGAAATCGAGGGGTGCGGCTCGATCAGGCGATTCCAGAAACGGGTCAATGCGATCATAACCATCAAAACAGATTATCCCCTTTCGGTTTGTTCGATCACCCCGATCGCGATTCTCGGGTCTTAGGCTTGCTCAATAAGATTGGTAAAAGTACCTCTACACCCCGGTGTGGTCATCGGATGGGTTGCTGATTGAATTAGGGTTCGATGTTTTCAGAGTTTGTCCCTCTAACAGAAGTATATACAACATCGGGTAATAATGCAATAATCCTTTTGTCCATTTGGCTTTGGCAGAATTTCGCCCCCGTCTTCCTCTGATGTCCCCATACCGCCGGGGGATGAAATCGCCCGGCAGGTTGAATCAAACCCGCAAAGCAGGTCTCTTACTCGTCAGCCATTGGCTTCCAACCGATAGCGGGCTTGCACCAACAAAATCCCCAGGATGAGAAGCATCATCGCAACCGCCACACCCCCCGCGGCCAATGCCAGCTCGAGCCGCACCGGCTGCAGGCGCTGCCAGGCCAGCAGGAAAGTCATCCGCAGGCGCGCCATTTCTTGCGGCGGGATCATCTGCCACAGGAGAATAAGCGATCCCCCCAATCCCGATAGCAGCAGGCTGCCGGCTGCATCCAGCCACGATAGGCGGAAGCGCGGCCGGCCAGGCAAGGTCTCGATACGTGTCATAACGGCATCGGCAAATCCGGCCGATGGGGATTTCAACGGATAGGTTCGCAGCGCGGCTTCGATAACGGCAAATTCGGCTTGATCTTTTCCAGTCAGCTTGTCCATATTGTCGTCTCCTCATAATTCCGCAGCGCCAGGCGCAGCCGCTCTTTGGCGCGGAACAACCCGGTTTTGACCGTTCCCAGCGGCAGATTGACCACGCTGGCAATCTCCTCGTAAGACAACTCCTGCTGGTAACGCAGCACAATCAGCAGGCGATAGCTCTCCGGCAGGCCGTCAATCTCCCGATGCAGGTTCGCCTGCTGCTCGCTCGCTTCCAGGCTGGCCGCGGGATCTGCATTCGCCGGAGCATCATCGGGCGCTTCCATCAGGCAGTCATCCCCAAAGGCTGACAACTCGCGGCGTAAACCCGGCAGCCGGTTGTAGCACAGATTCGTGACGATGCGGAACAGCCACGTGCGGAATTGCGCCTGCCCGCGGAAGTTTGCCAGCGCCAGCCAGGCGCGCACGAATGCCTCCTGCGCCAGGTCTTCCGCTTCCTGTGCGTCGCCGATGACTCGCAGCGCCAGGTTGTAAACGAAACGCTCGTGCCGGGTCACCAGCGCGCCGAAGGCTTCTGTATCTCCGGATTGCGCCCGCCGGATCAGGTCTGATTCACCTGTCGCCACAGTGCATCTCTCTCTTTGATTAGACCGGGTTCATAAGGAAAAGTTACACCACTTACCGGATTGCGACCTTCAGGTCGCCAGCGCCTTGAAGGCTGAAGCCTGCATTCCAGAAAAGGGTGAAACTTTTTCACCACTTGCCTGTCCAATCTATTGAACACCAATTCACAGGAGGTTTACCGTATGAAATACAAATGGCTGATAGCCGGTGTCATCATTTTAGCATTACTGGGCTTGTGCGCCGGGACGATCCTCGTCACCTGGGCTGCGCTTGCCCCACTGCGGAGCAGCACCTTTCAATGGGAGGTTTTCAAAACCAATGCGATCTCCGCTGAAGCCGATGAGGAGCAGCGCTACACCGTAAGCGGCGCGACCACCCTGTCCGTCAAAAACTCGTCTGGAGATGTGGTCGTGAAGGGCGGCGAGGGCCAGGAAGTGGTCATCGCCATGCACAAGACTGCCTGGGGAGATTCTGAGCAGGAAGCCAAAGCTGACCTCGAAGCCCTGAAAGTGACCATCGAACAGGATGGGAATACCATCTCGGTGAAAGTCGTCGAGCCGCAGGTGGTCACTATTGCCGGGGTGGGCCGCTCCGACTCGGTGGATTTCACCATCACCGTGCCAAAAGAAACCTTCGTGACTGCCGAAACTGGCTCGGGTGATCTCAGCCTGTCGGATGTGCGCGGCGACGCCGGATTATACAACGGCTACGGCGGCATCACCGTGCGCGATCTGGAGGGCGAGCTGAAAGCCGACACCAGCAGCGGCAAAATCACCGCCAGCAATGTGCAAGCCGGCGAGTTCGTGATTGACCTGCACTCCGATTATGGCAAAATCACCCTCGAACACGCCTCCGCTGGTGACGTGACCATCAGCTCGAGCAGCGGCGAAATCAGCCTGACCGACGTTGGTGCGGGCGGCGACGTGTCGCTGGAAAGCGGATATGGGCGGGTCGCCTTCGACACGGGCAGCGCCGCCTCGCTGGATGCTGGGAGCAGCAGCGGCGAAGTCAGCCTGACCGGGTTGACCATCAGCAACACCGTCGCCGCCAACAGCGGTTACGGCGATCTCAAAGTCAAAAAAGTCTCCGCTGAAGCTTTCGAGCTGACCACCAGCAGCGGCTCGATCACTGTGGACGGCGTCAGCGGCAGCCTGAAAGCCGAATCAGGCTATGGCAGTTTGGATATTTCCAATGGAGAGCTGGTCACCCTGGATCTGCACACCAACAGCGGCTCGATTGAGTATTCTGGCTCGCTGGGCGACGGCCCGCACACGATCAGCTCGGATTACGGCAGCATCCAATTGACCATCCCGGAGGATTCGACGCTCACCTTCGATCTAGCCACCGACTACGGGAAGGTCAAATCAGACTTGCCCGTGACCCTCAGCGGCGATCTGGACGTGAAACACTGGATCGGGACGATCAACGGCGGCGGTGCAGAACTGACCGTCTCCACCAACAGCGGCGACATCCGCATCGAGATTCTCTCGAAATAGGAGCAGACACAATGGACGCTTTCATACCTTGCACCGGAGTTTTGGGATTTTTCGTGGTTCTGTTTGGATTCATTGCCCTTATGCGTTTCATGAGCTACAAAGAAACCCTGGCGCTGGCCGAAAAGGGGCTGGTGCACCCGGAAAAGGCTCACAAGAATGGGGGCAAGCTTGCTCTCGGTTGGGGCATCGTCATCACCGCCGCCGGGCTGGCGCTGTGCGTGGGGCTGTACCCGCTGGGATGGCTCATTGGGGCGGGACGCGTCGGGTCAGAAACCTTGAGCTTCCCGCTCGGATTCGGCCCGTGGATGTTGATCGGCATCGTGCCGACCTTCATCGGGTTGGCGCTCATCTTGATTTACGTGCTCACCCGTGAGGGGAAACCCAAGCAGCCGCCTCAATCGCCCTCCCCCGAAGAGTAAGCCGGGCTGGTGCGTAGCGAAAACTATTGGGTAAGACTCCCGGGGTTTCCAATACTCCGGGAGTCTTTTCTGATCGTTTTGCGCCGCTTTCCACCGCCAGCTCGTGCGCGTTTATAATTGGCTTGACGAGGTGCAGCCATTCACCCCCTCAGTGATTGCCCATTGAATCACCCCGCTCCGCAAGGATTTCTCGCAGCCGGGGGTGATCGGCGTAGAACCCGTGATACTGCTTCGGCAGCAGCGCGGCGATCTGGCACATGATCTCGTCGGTGTACTGCTGCATGGCGGCTTCCCGATCCTGGCTCTGGAGGGGCGGCAGCATGAAGGGTTTCCCCACTCTCACCGTGATGCGCGGCCTCTGTAACCGCTTGTACTGTGCCTTAACCAGCCGGTCTTCCGTGCCGGTGATGGCTACCGGGAGCACCGGCACGCCTGCTTTGGCGGCCAGATAGCTGCTTCCCGCCCGGCCTTCGATCAGCGCCTCGGTCGGGCTGCGCGTCCCCTCCGGGGCGAGTACCAGCACTTTGCCGGCCTTGAGACGTTTCAGCGCCTCCCGCATGGCGGCAAAATCCGCGTTGAAGCGGTCTACCCACATGCCATCCAACTGCCGCACGAACCAGCGCCATACCGCGCTCTTCTTATATTTCTCTGCTACCATCACCACAATATCCGAGCGTTCGAGACCAACGTAAATCAACGGAGCGTCGAGCCGCCCCAGGTGGTTGGATGCCACGATGAAAGCCCCGGTTTTGGGCGTATTTTCATTGCCGATCACTTCGACGCGGGCGATCAGCCGCATGATGAAACGGATCAGGAAACGGGCGAATTTGAAGGCCAT
>DYIZ01000073.1 GCA_020723385.1 Candidatus Aquidulcis sp. | reverse complement strand
CGCGAAAGCTGCCTTTGGCGAGCAGCAGGTCAATACGCTCGCGGGCGGTCAGGCGGCCGCGTTTGTGCTGCGCTTCGATGCGCTCCAGACCGCCGCCCAGGCGGCTTTGGGCGCGCATGGCTTCGAGATCGTTAATTTTCGGATCATCGGGTAATTGGGAATGATCGGGCATGAAAGCTCCTCGGATCCCCTTATCCGGCACAATTCCTGTTCAGGTTATTGTGAGGGGGAGAAAAATTCACGGTTCTTGCGCCGCGCCAGGGTTAGAACTGCAAATCCCAACAATAGACCCGTCAGAACGGCGGCGAAAGGCCAATTGGTCAGGCTCACAGCGCGGTTTGCCATCAGCAGGCGGTCGAGCCAGTAATAGAGAGCGAAGGCTGGGATAGCGATCCAGGCCAACCGAAGCGCCCAACGCCGCCCGCGCCACAACCCGAAGGCCAGCGACAGCCCGGCGACGGTCCACACCAGGCCGGTGAAGGCCAGGTAAAATGGCGATCCTCGTGGAAATTCAGCGATGAACGCCCATTCCCGAATGGCAAGGAGCAGGCGCGCCAGGTTGAGACTCGCTATGGTTAACACCCCCAGGGCAAGCAGGGTTACGCCGAAGGGGCGTGTGGGTAAGGTGGGTGTAGAAGAAGGCTGGGGTTCGGTCATAGTCAGAAGATAATCGAAAGTGGCTTGCGAATGCTATCAGGTTATTTCCCTTCTGGATAAATTTACTTGCAACACGCAGAGATGTGTCGTTGAAAGCTATACCACTGGTTTAAGAATAAAGCGGGGTTCATCCACGTTAGACCCCCGGGTATGTTCGACCAGCAAGCCGGACAAACCAAGCAGGAACTATAGAGCTGGTGTTAGGCACACTGCAAGCCCTAGAAGTATTTTTTCTATGAACCTTAGCTTGTAAGCCCAACGGTTAGGCTCACCTGCCGCCGATTTGAAGCAGACAAGACTGCGTAAAACCACTTTTTCTACCAAATGCCGCCGCATCCCCGCGCGCCGCAAAGGCGGTCAGGTGGAGCCGGTGTTGGGCAGTTCCTGGTTGATAACCTTACTGGTAAATCATAGATCATCATCTTGTTCTAAGAACCGCCCCAAATAGCTTTGTAATGAGCCTTCACACCCTCAATTTCGGATTTTATATCCTCCGCAATCTTTCCTGATTTACGCATGGATTCAACAGCCCAATTGTCGCGCAAACCTGCCGTATACAATACTTCGATTGCAAAATCTATATATGCCTGTGGTTGCGCTGTGACGATATTACCATCTACTACAACAGGCTGATTCTCATAAGTGCCATCTTTCCAGTAAGGTAATGATGAATTTGGTCCATAACCATGTGTGAAGCGTCGCCCTTTCAAAAGACCAGCCTTGGCAAGAAGCAGAGGCCCTCCGCAGATGGCTCCGAAGGATGCGCCTGCATCATTGGCAGCATTGAGAATCCCAACTAGCGCCTCATTTTCTAACACCGATTTGGTGTCGCCACCCGGAACGATAACCACCCGATATTCCTCGGGATGAACTTCGTAGTAGCTGTGCGTTGCCCGTAAAGCGATACCGCTGGGGCCATGATAGTCAGTCCCATCAGGTGTAGCTACATCTATTGTCATGTGTTCTTCATGAAGCACTTGTGCTGCTAATATAGCCTCAAATTCGATGCATTCTGGGTAAAAGATGACTAATACTTTCGTTTTCACTTTTTCGCTCCACTGCAATGACTAAAAATGTAATGCTACAAATTATCGCTTTTGGATCTATAACCCATACTTGTGATAGGAACTGCCCAACAATCGAATGAGCCGAATGATTTTCAATAGAAAGTGGGTTCACTCGCTCAACTGCCTTGAAATTTGGGCGCAGTGGATGGCATCATGGCAGGCGATATGCAGGGTGTGGTTAAAGATGGTGATGCGTCCGGTCTCGAGATGATTGCCGGATCGCTCCCATCCCTCGGGGGTGAGGCTTTCCAGTACGGCAATGTGCTGCTGCCGGAATCGAATGAAAGCGAGCAGGGCGGTTTGCATATCCTGGGCTGCATAATGGCGGTCTTTTGCCAACTGTTCCTGATTGTAGGGGATGATGTCGGGGTTGTCCTGGTTTTTCATCAGGGTGGCGCGCTGCACGGCAAATTCTTCTGCGTCGCGCAGGTGGCAGATCACTTCGACGATTGACCAGGATTCGTCGCCGCCTTTGGCTGCCAGGGCTTTCTCTTGGGACAGGCCAGAAAGTAGCATGTTGATTGTGACTGGGGCGGCATGTAAAGCATCGAGCAGATCACGGTATGAGTTGTACATGGAAGAGTCCTCCTGATTACTGGTGCAAGCTAAAGCCATGCACTCCAACTGACCGCTTTACCCAATCTCCAGTGTAATCTTTCCCATCTGCTCACCCTTTTCGAGCCGTTCCTGGGCAGCACGGGCATCGGCCAGCGGATAGTGGCGGTCGAGCGCCACCTCCAGCCGCCCGGAGAAGACCAGCTCCATCACCGCGGCGAAATCGTAGGGTGTGCCCATGGTCGAGCCGATGAGGGACAGATGCTTGCCGAAGATGAAGCGGTTGTCAATCTCGATCTTCGGGCCGCCGGTGTTGCCCACGGTGAGAATGCGTCCCCCTTTGGCCGCGGCGCGAAAACTTTGGGGGTAGGTCGTCCCCACGTTGTCCACGATCACGTCCGCGCCGCGCTTCTCGGTCAGCTCGTAGACGGCCTTGGGCCAGTTCTCGTCTTTCGACCGGTCAATGACGTGATCAGCGCCCAGCTTTTTAGCAAGCTCGGCTTTTTCTGGGCTGGATGCGACCACGTAGACCATCGCTCCCAGCAGATGGGCGACCTGGATGCTGGCGGTGTTGACTCCGCCCGATGCACCCACCACCAGCACGCTCTCACTCGAACGCACGTTGCCGCGCGTCACCAGCGAATGCCAGGCGGTGACGTATACAAGCGCCGCGGCCGCAGCGGTCCGGTAACTGGCCGCCGCCGGGATGGGGTATAACTGCCTTTCGGACACGGCCACAAATTCGGCATACGTGCCGCGTACCTGCTCTCCAAGTAGCCGCCACTCGCGGCACAGGTTATCGTGTCCCTCGCGGCAGAGTTGGCAGCGCCCGCAGCCGATGCCAGGGTTGATGACCACGCGCTGGCCCACCCGCCAGCGGGTCACGCCCGGCCCGAGGGCGGCAATCTCGCCCGCTCCGTCCGCCCCGGGGATGTGCGGGTACTCTAGTTTGATGCCCGGCCAGCCCTGGCGCACCCAGATGTCGAGCCGGTTCAACGCCGCGGCGTGCAGCTTCACCAGCACCTCGCCTGCTTTCGGCTCGGGGGGGGCAATTTCGCCATATTGCAGCAAGTCGGGGCCGCCGTGGGAGGAGAGAAGGATGGCTTTCATAGGGTTATCGTTTTCATCTCGGATTTGATTAGGTTTTTGATTTTGATGGGAGAACTTCCTCGCCCAAGGCGGGTGAGCAAGCCTATTTGAACATGATTTCCCACACGTGAATGTGGGCTGGCTCAGTCTCGTTGGGGTTGAGAATCTCGATCTGCACCATTTGCGCTGTCACCGGTGCGGAGAAATCCATCGAGATTTCCGGCTTCATCACGTCGCCGCGCCCCTGGAATGAATATTCCATCGGCGGCCCATCGGGCGTGGTAAAGAATTTCGTCGTGACCTTGGCCTCGATGCTGCCGATCTGAACGGTAATGCCGTTGAAAGTATGCGCCGTGGGGAAAGTCAGGGTGATAACGAACGGGTTGGCTTCGTAGGAGCGGCCAACCGTGCGCAAATCCTCATCGAACAGGGTTTGGATACTGCCCATATCCATTTTCGAGTAGGCCACGGTAACGGTCTCGCCGTTGATCGTCACCTGGCCGGCATCGGGTACGCGCCGCCCCTCGGCCTCGGCTGCCAGGATTTCGTCAATATTTTCCACATAAGCCAGGTGGACGAAGTAGAAGCAGGGCTGCTTGTTCGGGCAGTCAAGCGTCTCGTCCACTGAGAAATTGGTGAATTTCCCGCTGGAAGCGGCCATTTCCAGCTCTTGGGGCGTCATCACGAAGAGGGTCTGGCTGTCGAGCGGTTTACGGGCGTTCATGTGCCCTTCAATGCTGCCCATTTGCATAAAACCGGGGTTTTTCAGGAAGAAGCGCGCCACCACATCGGTGCCGTTGGCCCAGTTGGGAGAGAAGATGATCTTCGCACCGGGGTTGGCGGCTGCATATCGCTCGACTTGCTGAAAAACCTGTTCAGCCCCATATTGCAGCCCACCCAGGCCATAATCGCTATACCATAGAGGTCCATTGACCAGCGCGTCGCGCAGCATGGAAAAGCTCATCACGGTCACTACCGCGAACGTGGCTGCCATGACCCATGTTGGCTGAAGGCGGAGCTTGCCCAGCCATTGGGAGATGCGCGTCGGTTGCAATTTCACCAGCAGCCAGGTCAAAATTTGTGAGACCGCCAGCGCCAGGTACAACCCGACGAACAACACCAAAAACTTGTCCGCGCCCAGCTTGAGACGGCCGGAAATGATGATGGCAATACCCAGGATGCACGATGCGATGATCTGCCGCCACCAGATGAGCTTTGGCGGCTCGAGGGCGGCCAGCTTGCCCGCACGGTGTTCTAAACCGAAGGGATCGCTGATCCATTCGAGGACTGCCGAAACCCCCAGGGCGGTGAGAATCGCCGCCGGGATGTTGAACACCAGCGTACGGGTGATCCCAATCCCTACGAGCGCCGCGCCCGCCGGGGCAGCCAGCATCGCAATCAAGACTACCCGGTAAGCTGACGAGCGGATATTGCGCAGCGCCTGCGCCAATCCGAGCGCCGCAAACGGCAGCGTGACCATCATCAAATTACCGTAACTCTTCATCAGGTGGCGCGGCAGGTCGGTTTCGTTGGGCACGTACCAGTAGCCGGGGCTGAGACCGTAGAAATAAAACGACAGATACTGGCGCAGCTTCTCGATGACACTTTGGTGAGGGTCGGTCAAATACGATGCCAGGTTTTTGAGATGTTCCAGCGCGGCGCTGTCGGGGTTGTTTGCGCGGAACCAGGATTGGAATCGCAGATATGGGTAAGCAATCAGAATGAGGGTGATCAGGCTGAACAGGAGATAAAACGGCCAGTTAGAATCGAAATCGGTTTCCAGGTGGAATTTTCCACTGTCCTCTCGTCGGGTTATTCTAAAGGGCGTGAAGGTTTTGAAGTGATATAGAATATCCGAAAGCAGCAGCCCCACCCCGGTGATGGCGATCACCACCTGGCCGGGGCTGTACGAATAGAACGCCAGCCCGGCCAGCAGCAGCGTGGGAACCACATAGAACGGGGATTTGAAGCGGTACATCAGGTAACAGTACAGCATCATCCCGTAGAACGACACGAACTCCACCGTTTCGAAGGCGGTGCGGGAGTGCAGGAACCAGGCCGGGGCGATCGCCAGGACGAGCGGCCCCACCCACCAGTGGGGAATCTTGAACACGTTGCGCAGCCCCAGCCCGATGCCCAACGCCGCCAGCAGCGTGATCAGCGCGGACGCAGCCCGCGTAACAAACGCTGATTTGCCGAAGATCAAGTAGGGGATAACTTGCAAATAAACGCTGGCGCTCAGGTTCCAGTAATTGCCGTTCTTGAAATAGACCGGCAGCAGCCCCTGGTCGGGGTCGCGGAAATCCCTTTGCACCAGTTCTTCTGCGGTGACGGTGTGGATGGCCTCGTCGGTGAAGAAGTAGATTGGGAAGTCGGTCAGGCTGATGAGCCGCGTCATCAAGTAGACAATCACCGCCAGCGCGAACAGCGTGGTAGGCAAATCGTAACGCCACCTGGCGCGCACTGCGGTCAGCGCCGGCGCGGCAGCCATCTTCACTTTATCCCATGCCAGCCGGAGCGATGCGCCGATGGCTGGCCCTCCGCCGCCGCGTTCTCGATCCCAGTTGCCTGGGGCCAGAGCGGGTGGTTTCGATGCGACCTGACCTGCCGGGAGTTGGGATGCGGGCGTGGCCGTTGGGGGCCGTTCACCCGGGGGAAGCGACTGGGGCTGGAGTGCCCGCGCGGGAGGGGCGACTTGCAGCGGTGCAGCGGGCGAACCCGGGGGCTGCGCCTCCACCGTCACGCGGATGCGCGCCCCGCGCGGCAGCTCGACCGACAGATTGACCCGCGACACCCCAGGGGGCAGCGCCGGCGGGCTGCCTTCTGGTTTAGCGGACTCTTTTTCGGGCGGCGCGGCGTTCTCTGGATCCGCGTTCGGAAGAATGCCATTCTCTGGAACGCCGTTGTCAGCGGAGGGTTTGGAATCTGTCATGGGCCAGTCTTAACCTCGAATTCTACAAAATTGGACCACACCGGCGCATTGCCGTAGGCATCAACCAGCGTGATGTCACTGGAAGCGGCGCTCAACCGGCAGCGATAGCGCCCCGCGCCGGGCAGAATCAACGCCACCGTGCCGTTGTTGGCAGGCTGCGTCATTTCCTGCGTTTGTTCGACCGCCGGGAGCCAGCCCAAGGTCCCCTCGAAGGGAGAAAAAGCCGGGTCGGCGGTGAAAACGACCGCATCCACGAAGATCGCTACAAAGTCGTCATTGTTTTCTGGAAAGGGCCGGGAAATATAAGCCGCACCGTGAGCGACCGTCAGATCGAAGGGGCCGATGCGCTCCCACTGCCAGGAGCCTAGCTCATCCTCCGAAAAATTGGCGAAGGGGAAGCTCTGGCTGCCGATGCGTACGATCCCTGGCGAGGCGTCCACCCGGCGCTTGAAGGTTCGCACCCAGGCATACACCTTATCTCCTTCGGGTAATGTCCCACCATACATCAGTTCCCGGTTATCGGGATAGTCGAACATGAAACCGCGCCCCATCCAATCACGCGCATTTTGAGTGTCTTCCTGCCAGCCGCCCTGGTTGAGAAAATCTTCCACTTCCGCCCAGACCACATCCGGCCTGGCCCGGTCGCAATCTGCCTCGACGCTGGTAGCCGTGCCTGTATTGAGCGCCCAGCTCAAATTGGTGTTGACCCAATAGGCCATCTCGGGCGCAGTCAGCGAAACCGATACCGGCATACAAGCCGGATTTTCCAGCACCGATTTCGGCAGGCTGTAACGGGCCAGGTTCAACCCGCGATAAGAGATGACATTGGGAAAACACCGTTCCAAAGCTTGCTCGACGGCGTTCCTTTGGTCAGCCTGCTCGTTGGTAAACTCGTCGAAGATCACCTCGACCTTTTGCCAGGATTGGAGAGCGGTGGTCAGGCGGGGCAGAAAATCGGCGAAGGGTATCATTTCGTAGGCGGTGCGGATCTGATCATTGGGCACTTTGCCGTGCAGGTACAACTCGATGGTGCGGTCCTCGGCATAGATTTGGCTGTTGGCGCCCGGCAGGTAGGTGATGAAAAAGTGGGTGTTCTCATCGGCTCCAGCGTGGACGTATTCGCCCAGCTCGCGGATCACCTGCCGCGCTTGCGGATCATAGACTTCGTTGAAGTAAATGAATTGGTTGAACAGCCCCACCCAGGTCAGGGCAACGGCGGCGATGAGAATCCACACCACACGCCAATTTTTCCCAAGCAGGTGATCCACCTCTTTCAGGAAGATGAACATACCCAGTGCAATCAACGCATACATCGCCGGCAGGCCAACATAGTAGACGCGCGCCACCGGGCGTTCGGTGAGCGTTGGCACGGGGATAATGGTCAGCCCGGCCCACAGGATCACCCAAATCGAGACGGGCTTGCGCAGCGTCGCCAGCGCCACAATGATGCCAAACACCAGCCAGGGCAGCAGAGCGGCGTTGGTCATTGGCCCGTTGGCGCGGTTGTAAATAAAGTCCGAATAGGTTTGAACGAACCAGGATTGGAGCACTTGCCCCAGGTGGCTGCGCAGCGCTTCGAGCAGTCCGATGCTCCAGCGCTGGCCCACGCCGTAATCGGTGAAACGGCCTTCGAAATAGGCCACCAGCATCGGTACAGCCAGCAGCGACGGCCCAGCCAGCGCCGTCAGCCGCAATACAACCTGCCCGAACGGTTTGCGCTGGCGCAACAGCTCGACCAGGGCAGCCAGGAACAGCACCACCGCCATCGGCGCGACTGTGTCGAAGGTGAGCACTGCCAGCGCCAGGGCGATGCCGGCGATCAGATAGGGTTCCCAGCGGTTCTTTTTGATCGCCCAGGCCAGCAGCGCCAGGGCCAGCAGCGGCCAGAATTTGACATGGCTCTCCACGTTCGCCAGGCGCGAGGCGCTGATATCGGCAATCGAGATGCCGAGCAGCCCCGCGCCGAGCGCCGCTACCGGCAGCGGGCCAATTTGGCGCAGAACCAGGAAGAACATCAGGCTGCCCAGGATGCTGTAAAAGATGACTGCCAGCCGCGCCGCGTTGATGCCAGCCCCAAACAGGGCATAGAATGGCGCCTGCATGAAAAATGTCACCGGCACCCCGTTGATGTGGTACTCGCCGGAGAAATCGCCGCGCCGCTCGACCATCACCCGCACAACCTCCGAAGTCCAATTCTTCTCGTCGCCCTCCACACCATAGGGGTAGGTGGGATAGGCGTACAGCCGGGTGTAGGCGGTGACAGCCAGGATGCCGATCACGATGATGAGATCCCAGCGTGTTTTACCGGTGGGCAGCAGGTTGTCAGGCAGGCGCTGGCGCGCCAGATAGGCCCAAACGCCAAATAAAAGGATCGCCGCGCCGTACAGCATAGCCCCTTGGGTCATCCTGGGCGGCTGGAAGTTCAATGCCCATTGCCCCAACCCGGCCAGGGTGATCCCGGCGCTGAGCAGGCAGAACTCCCCGGCCCGGCGGCTCTTGCGAAAAGCAAATCCCAGGAAGGCAGCCAACGTCGCCAGCCCGCCCACACCGCCGATCAGCAAGCCGATTTTGTCGTAGTTACGGCTGAGCATATCCCGCAGAAAGTGCAGCCCGTAATAGGGCCGCCCAAAGTTGTTGGGCAGCGGGACCTTGCCGAGAGTTTCGATCGTGTGCGGGGCGAAAATTGCTACATACGCCAGCAGGAAAATGATAATAGACGCCGCCAGCAGCAGCCAGCGCCCATCCCATAACACTTGCCGCCATTGAATGGATGAAAAGTCTGGAGGCAGGTCGCGGATCGAATGGGGGATAGAGGCTTCGACTGGAACTTCTACGGCGCTCGGATGGGCAGGCGGCTCGACGGCGGGCGCGGTTTCTGAAACCGGAGAGGGGGTGAATTCAGCAGGGGATTCAGCTTCGAGGGCTGGACTTTCTCCCGCCTGTTCGACGACAGGGGTCAGGATCGGGGCAGGCGGAGGGGGCAGCTCTGGCTCAATGGCCGGCTCAGAAGGCGTCTCCGAGGCAGGGGAAACTTCTGCCTCGGCGAGGGGTATCGTCAGGGTCGGGGGTGTCTCTGTCCGCTCGGGAATAGCGGGCTCGGGGGCCGCGGCCGGGCTGGAGATTTCTTCGGCCCGCGGCTCCGGCAGGAAGGCGACCGGCTGTTCGCTCCCGGAGGGGGGAGGCAGCCGCGCGGGAGCGATGGTCTCGACGGTGATCGAGGGCGGCAATTCCTCGGGAGAGCTGACCACCAGGGATGGCGCGCCCCCTGGCTCTGCCAGATCATCGCCTTCGGCCTGCCCGACATCTTCGACCAAAACCTGTAGCCGCGTCCCATCGGCTATTTCCACGCTCAGGCTGATTTTCGAGACGGCAATTTCACCGTCGTTCTGTTGACGGGGCTTTGGGGGGAGAGTCTTCCGCCGCCACTGGATCCACCGAAACCAGGCATATAACAGTCCGGCATTCAAGGCCAGGATCAACAGCCAGGTGAAGAATAATATCCAAATCGAAGCGGGTGATTGGCTCGAAGCTTGTGGTAGAACGTAGGGCATGGGCTTCCTTCCGATGCATCATAAGTTCGTAGTAGCGACTTCAATCGCTCAAACGAAAAAATGACTATAGTCGCTGCTACGAGCCGAATTTGTATGTGATTATAGCATGGGAGACGGCTTGACACTCCCCCGAAGTCGGATATACTCGCGCGGGCGGATCACGGAGGCGACATGTCGCAGATACGGCAGCGTTGGAAAACTATCATCTGGCTGGCAATCGTTTTCTTCTCTGCTTTCGATGTCTATATGGCGACGGTGCGCTGGGGCTACGGGTGGGATTTCAGCTCGCCGGATACGGCTTACTTCAATCATCTGGCAGCCGCCTTCTTGCGGGGGCAGATATATCTCGAAAATCCGTTGAGCACTCAGGACTTGACTTTTGCCAACGGTCACTGGTATGTGCCGTTCCCGCCAGTCCCGGCGATCTTGATGATTCCCTTTGTCATCGGGCGCGGGGCAGATGGGGTCAAGACGGTGATGTTCAATGCCATGCTGGGCGCTTTCAATGTGGCGCTGGTCTACTTGCTGCTGGAAGCGCTGAGGGGGCGCGGCTGGACGCGCCTGGGGCGCGCCGGCAATCTGTGGCTGGCGGCGGCGTTCGGGTTCAGCAGTGTTCACTGGTATTTGGCCGTCACCGGGGAGGTGTGGTTCGTCGCCCAGATTTGCACGGTGACGTTCATGGCGCTCTCGGCCTGGATTGCGGTGAAAACCGGCTCGTCGTGGGGCGCCGGGCTGGCGCTGGCGGCAGCGGTGGCGACGCGTCCAACGGTAGTCTTCGCCTGGGTGCTGCTGCTGGCGATTGCTGCGCAGCGCTTGAAGGATGAGCACGGGCTGGTAGATTGGAAGCGGCTGGCGAAGTGGGCGGCGGGTTCAGCAATCCCGCTGGCGCTGGCTGGCGCGGCGCTGCTGGCTTACAATGCGGCCCGCTTCGGCAGCTTGTGGGATTTTGGCTACCTGAACGCCAACGTTTCATCTGAGAATTCGGCGCTCCTGCACACTTACGGGCAGTTCAATATGCACTATCTGGCAGCAAATTTGAAAGGGATGTTTTTGGGCCTGCCCGCCTGGAACCATGATTGCAAACGCTGGATGCCCGATGGCAGCGCCGGGATGAGCATCTTCATCACGACGCCGGCCTTGTTCTATCTGTGGCGGGCCGTGAAGCGTGAGCCGCTGGTGATTGGCGCGTGGCTTTCGGTGGGGCTGCTGATCATCCCGGTGGCTCTGTATTACACCACCGGGGCGTGGCAGTTCGGCTATCGCTTCAGCCTGGATTTTATGGTTCCGCTGATCGTGCTGCTGGCAATCGCAGCCGGGAAACGGGTATCCTGGCTGCTGGCGCTGCTCATTTTGTTTGGAATGGTGGTGAACGCCTCGGGGGTGGCCTTTTGGTACAACCGTTGGTGTATTTTGGGATGAGAATTACTTTCGGAGTATAATCGCGACCGGGCACCGCTGCTTCTGTGTAGTTGCAGTACAGCCCAAGGGTGTATTACAACGGAATCTAGCCTTTTTCGGGAGACAAAATTTATGGAGATTAAACCCATTCTCGGCGTCATCGGGGGGTCAGGTTTGTATGAAATACCCGGATTGAAAGATGTTCAGCAAATCGAACCTGAAACGCCTTTTGGCAAGCCCAGCGCCCCAATCACGGTCGGATTATTCGCCAACCGCCCGGTGGCTTTTCTGGCGCGGCATGGCATCGGGCATTTCATCGCACCCTCCGAGGTCAATTACCGCGCCAACATTTACGCGCTCAAAGCGCTGGGTGTGGAGCAGGTGATCGGCATCAGCGCCTGCGGCTCGCTGCGCGAGGATTTTATTCCCGGCGATATCGTCATCCCGGATCAGCTCTTCGATTTCACCGGCCAGCGCAAGCGCACCTTTTTCGAAGACGGCCTCGTGGCGCACGTGAGCGTCGCCGAGCCGTATTGCTCAGCCCTGTCGTTCCAGCTCTTTCAAGCGGTCAAGGCCACTGGGGCCAGGATCCACCGCGGCGGAGCGTATATCACGATCCAGGGGCCGCGCTTCTCGACCAGGGCCGAGTCGAATGTCTACCGCGGCTGGGGAATGGACATCATCGGCATGACCAATGCCCCGGAGGCTTTCCTGGCCCGTGAAGCTGAGCTGTGCTACGCGGTGATGGCGCATGTCACCGATTACGATGTGTGGCATGTCAGCGAGCAGCCGGTGACTGTCGAGATGGTGGTGCGCATCTTGCAACAGAATACCGCCATAGCCAACCAGGCGGTGCGCCATCTGGCGCGCGATCTGAATCTCTCGCGTCCCTGCACCTGTGGGCGCTCCCTGGCCGACGCCATCATCACCCGACCGGAGGCGATCTCGGCGGAAGCCAAGGAAAGATTGGCGCTGCTGATTGGGAAGTACATGAAGTGAGGGACGTAGAACGTAAACACGTAAGCACGTAAACACGTAAGGCACCCTTTACGGATTACGGTTTCCGGATTACGCCCATCCATTCACGCTTCACCCTCCCCCTCCATGCTCTTGACCTCCCCCACTGACCGAACCCAATTCCGACTGCTGCTTCTGGCTGCGGCTTTTCTCGTCCTCGATGCAGCGGCATTAACACTGGCCCCAGCGGTGCGCGCCCGTGAGTGGGTGGTTGATTACCGCTGGATCCATTGGCTGGGGCTGGCTGTCTGGCTGGTGGTTTTTGCCGTTGCCCATTGGCAGACCGCGCGCCGCTTGCCAGACCGCGACCCTTACCTGCTTCCGGCAGCGGCGCTGCTCACCGGCTGGGGGCTGCTGACCATCTACCGGCTGGCTCCCAACTTTGGCCTGCGGCAAACGCTTTGGTTGTTCGTGGCCGGAGCGGTGTTTGTGCTCGGGTTGCGGTTATCGCCTGACCTGGGGTTCCTGCGGCGTTACAAGTATCTCTGGCTTACCGGCAGCATCCTGCTGACCGCGCTGACCCTGCTGGCCGGGATCAACCCAATGGGAAGCGGCGCCCGCCTGTGGCTGGGCTGCTGCGGCGCCTATTTCCAGCCCTCCGAGCCGCTCAAGCTGCTGCTGGTCGGCTATCTGGCGGCGTATCTCGCGGGGCGACCGTTGACCGCAGACCGCAGACCGGCGACTGCCCCTCGCCCCTCGGCATCCGCCTCTCGCCCTTCGCCCCTCACCCCACTCCTCCCCCTCCTCGCTCCCACTCTCATCATGACCGGTCTGGCCCTCGCCCTGCTGGTCATCCAGCGCGACCTGGGCACGGCGACCATCGTGCTGTTCTTGTACGCGGTGGTGGTCTATACAGCCACCGGGCGGCTGCGTATCCCGCTGGTGAGTCTCATCGCGGTGGGCGCTGCTGGCGTGGCGGGATACTTTCTTTTTGATGTGGTGCGCCTGCGGGTGGAAGCCTGGCTCAATCCCTGGCTCGATCCCAGCGGGCGGTCGTATCAGATTGTCCAATCGTTGCTGGCGATTGCCAACGGCGGGTTGGGAGGGCGCGGGCCGGGGCTGGGCAACCCGGGTCTCGTCCCGGTAGCGCAATCGGATTTCATTTTTGCGGCCATCGTCGAAGAGATGGGCCTGCTCGGCGCAATCGGTCTGCTGGGAGTGATCGGCCTGCTGGCCGTGCGCGGCCTGCGGGCAGCGATGCTCGCCGCCGACCCGTACCGCCGCTACCTGGCCGCCGGGCTGACCGCTTACCTGGTGGGGCAAAGCGTTCTCATTATCGGCGGCAACCTGCGCTTGCTGCCCCTCACCGGCGTTACCCTGCCGTTCGTATCGTATGGCGGCTCATCGCTGCTGACGGTGTTCATCGCGCTGCTGATTTTGGTGCAGATCAGCGCCCCGGCTGCCCCTCCCCCAAATTCGGCGTTGTTTGCCGGATTTGGGGGAGGCCGGGAGACGGCGGGGGTGAGGGAGAGTCTTCACCTCGGCGGCTTCCTGCTCGCCGGGATTGCCGCAGCCGCCATCGCCTCCGGGTGGTGGACATTCTATCGCGGCCCTGACCTGCTCACCCGCACAGACAACGCCCGGCGCGCCATCGCCGATCGCTTCGTCCAGCGCGGCGCGCTGCTCGACCGGCGCTATACGCCCATTGTCGAGTCGAGCGGCGCGCCGGGCGATCTCGTTCGGCGCAGCCTGTACGCGCCGCTCGGCCCGATCGTTGGGTACACCCATCCGGTTTACGGCCAATCGGGGCTGGAAGCCAGCCTCGATCCCTACCTGCGCGGCTTGCAGGGCAACCCGGGGCTGATGGTGTGGTGGCATCACCTGCTCTACGGCCAGCCGCCGCCCGGCCTGGATGTGCGCCTGACACTCGACCTGGTTTTGCAGCAGGCGGCAGACGATACCCTCGGTGAGCGGCGCGGCGCGGTGGTGCTGCTCGACGCGCAGTCCGGCGAGATTTTGGCGCTTGTCTCTCACCCATATTTCGATGCCAACACGCTCGACGAGACCTGGGCGGCGCTGCTCAAGGAGGAGGCGGCGCCCTTGTTCGACCGCGCCAGTCTCGGAGAATATCCTGCCGGGACCGCCATGGGGCCGCTGCTTTGGGGGGCGATCAACGCCCGCGGGGAAACGCCTGCCGCCCCGCCCTCCGACATGACTGTTCTGGCGAGCCAATTGGGTAGTGATGATTTATTGAGCCTGTACGACCGGCTGGGATTTACCACTGCCCCGCTCATCCGCCTGCCGACAGCCGCCGGCAGCCTCAATACGGTTGATGACTTGCACGCCAGCCCGCTGCAAGTGGCGCTGGCGATTGCGCCGCTCAGCGCGGGAGGTGTGCGGCCCGCGCCGGCGCTGGTCAGCGCGGTGGATACACCACAATCGGGATGGGTGCTCTTGCCCCCGATGGGCCTCCCCTCGCCGGTTTTGCCCGCCGGGGCTGCCGTGGCCGCCACTCGTCTGCTGGCGCAGGGGTCTCTGCCGTATTGGCAGTTCGTCGTATCCATCGCTGACGATGCAGGGCAGGCGGTCACGTGGTTTGTAGGCGGCACGCTGCCCGACTGGCAGGGCGCGCCGTTGGTGGTCGTCGTGCTGCTCGAAGAAGACGATGTTGTGGTAGCATCGGAGATTGGACAGTCAATATTGCAGGCGGCGATAAGGTAGATTTCTCTACCGGACAAAAAATGGGACACGGAGAACGCGGAAAAAGAGCATTGAAGAAACCAAAAGGCTGGTTTTAATCCATGTTTTCAGCGCTCGTCTCGGATGTTCTTTCTCCGCTGCGCCTAATTCAGCTTTTGAGACTTGGAGGAATACTATGCGTGTACTAATCACAGGTTCCAGCGGTCAAATTGGCACCAACCTGGGGATGCGGCTTTTGGCCGAAGGGCATTTCGTCTTTGGGATTGACAAGCGCACGAATGCCTGGACAACGGATATCCCGACGCTATTGCAGGACATCAGCGTCCCGCAGCATCAGTTCCAGCGCGGCATCGGGCCGGTGGAATACCCGCCGGTGGACATCGTCGTTCACCTGGCGGCCAACGCCAAAGTCCATGAGCTGGTCGAACAGCCGCAGCGCGCCCTCGAAAACGTCAACATCACCTTCAACGTGCTCGAATATTGCCGGGCCAACAATTTGCCGATCATCTTCAGCAGCTCGCGCGAGGTGTATGGCGACATCCACCGCTATATCACCGAAGAATCCCACGCTGACTTTGCCTACACTGAAAGCCCCTATTCGGCCAGCAAGATCGCCGGGGAAGCCTTTATATACTCGTATGCCCAGTGTTACGGGCTGCGTTACATCATTTTCCGGTTCAGCAACGTTTATGGCCGCTACGATAACGATCTGGAACGAATGGAGCGCGTGATCCCCAAGTTTATCCGTATGATCAAGAACGGCGAGACGATCACCGTGTACGGAAAAGACAAGGTGCTGGATTTTACCTATGTTGACGATTGCGTAGATGGCATCCTGGCCGGCATCCGGCTGTTGCTGAGCGGGGAGGAGTCCAATCACGTCATCAACCTGGCTTACGGCCAGGGCAACAAGCTGGCGGCGATGGCGCAATACGTGGGTGAAGCCCTGGGTGTGCCGCCTGTGATGAAGTTCGAGCCAGCCCGCGTTGGCGAGGTGACGCATTACGTCGCCAACATCGGCAAGGCGCGGGCGCTGCTGGGCTACAATCCCCGGACGACGCTGCAAGAGGGGATTCACAAGTCCGTGGCGTGGTCGCTGGATTGGTGGGAGAAACACCCGAAGTAGCTATCCGATCACCAGATGCGTCTTCTGTGCGGCCAGTCCGATAGTTGCGGTTGCCCCGGCGTTGAATGCCAGGAAATCAGCCTGCACGCCGTCGCTGAAAATCATCCCGCCTTCGGGCATCTGTGATTCCAGGGTGAGCGGCGCATCGGGGGTGATGACGCCGCACACGATGGATGCCCCCGACGTTTTGCTGATGAACGGCTCCCGCACAACGAAAATCAGCCGGTCAGTTTCCCAATCCAATTTGGGGCGCAGCAGTGGTTCGCCAGCCTGCCCAAACACCGACCACATTTGATCAGCCATGTTGAACAGGCTGCTCAGCCAGCCGGTCGCGCCTGCCCCCGTGGAGACGATAATCCCGGACGACGAGTGAAATTCCTGGCTTTCGCCGAAACGGATGCGATAGCGCGCCGACACGTGATTGCCGACCCCGATGAACAGATCGTTGAACGCCCGCAGCGATTGCCCATCGCCGAGATGGGCATCCGCCATGGTGATCGAGCGTAGCTTCGCCTGCCCCCTGAGAGCCTGGCGGACGACAGAAGGGGCATCTGCTACCGAAAAGGGCAGCAGAATCCCATCAATTTGAGCTGGATCGGGATTGACGGCGATGATCGGCTGGCCATGCAGATATTTGGCCGTATTCACCACCAAACCGTCAATTCCGATTGTCACAATCAGATCTTCATCGGCAAACAGGAAATTGGGCAGAAAGTCGCGCTCGATCACGTGGGTTTTTGCCAGGGGCAGCAATTCGCGGCGCAGTTCGCCCAGCGCAGCGTGGTAGGTCTCGTGTTCTCGCTCGTACAGGTTGAAATCGCCGCCGCTGTGCTCGATGTAAAACCTGGCCTGGGGCCGGGTGTTGAAACGCTCGATCAGCCCTTCCAGGCGGGTTTTTCGGGTGACGAGGACGATCTTGTCGTATTTCACTTCTCACCTTTCGCCATCAGTGTCTCCAGCAATTCGGGCGAGATATTCAGGTTGCCGATCTTGCTGGCGTTGTGGGCGATCTCTTTGAGCGCCATCGAGACCATCAGGCGCGGGTCCAACGATTGGGCGGAGAGCAGTTGCAAGACATCGGGCGGCAGCTCGCGCAACGGGCGCAGCGAGGCTTCGACCGCGTAGGCCTGGATATCGGCCTCGATGCGGGCATTCTCGGTGCGTGCCTTCACCAGACTCTGACGTTCCTCTTCCAGATGAATTGATCCGGCCAGCCTGGCCTCGCGCACCTGCTGTTCTTTGGCTTCCACGGCCAGGTCGGCTTCGACTTTGGTCTCGCGGATCTGGCGCTTTTTCTCCTCCACGGCGATCTCGGTATTCAGTTCATTCTCTTTGATGCGACGCTCCTGCTCAACGGCTGAGTTTCGGCGGTCATAGATCGCCTCGTCGGCCTGGCGCAGCAAGCTCTCTCGCGCTTCGGCTTCGAGGGCGCGCGCCATCTCAGGGGTTGGCTTGATCGCCTGGATGGACAGAGCCAATGCCTCGATGCCGAGGGCCATGAGCGATTCGTGGCCTTTCAGGTTTTGCAATACCGCCGCGGAAATCTCATCTGAAGCGTGGATAACCTTCCGCAAAGGCATTGCCTGGATTTCGGCGCGGGCGAGAATTTGAATCAGGTTCACCAAACGCTGGGGAAGTTTTTCGCGGTCGTCAGAAACGTAGCGGTCAAGGCTTTTCTTGACCGTGAAATTCAACAACGATGCAAGCAGTTGAGGGTTCCCGATGCGATAGGTGAACTGGCCTTGTACCGTCACTGGCTGATAATCTGAGGTAATCTCGTTGAAGATAAACGGCACATCGGCGCTGGCGATAGGAACGACCGCAATGGAAGATGTGGGTTGGTAGTAAAAAAAGGCCAGCCCGGCTCCGGCGCGCTTGACACGCCCATTTCTGTGATGGATCACATATTGGGTAGGGGCAGACTTAAGATATTGGATGCCAAACATAGGAATCTCCTTTATTTAGTGTATACCATACACTAAATATACCCTCGAGCCGACAGTTTGTCAAGGCAAAAGTGTATTATTTACACTTTTAAAAAGCGGGTACAATTAGATATTAAAACCAAGGAGGTTCACCATGCACCATCCACTCGAAAAATTAACCCCGTCGCAGCGCGTCAAGGCCTTTTGGGCGCTGCTGGCGCTGACGGTTATCATCATGCTGGTTTTTGCAATCACCGGCGCGCCGATGAACACGGATGCTGCGCCGCAAGGGATCGTATCCTTCGAGGTGGCGGGGAGCGTCAGCCGGGCCGAGGCGATGCTGGCTTCGTGGGACACCCCCGCTCAATTGGCGGCAGCCTTCGGACTGGGATTCGACTACCTGTTCATGCCGGCCTATTCGACGACCGTCGCCCTGGGCTGCATCATGGCGGCGGGCGTCCTCCGCCGGGCGAAATGGCCGCTGGCTTCCGCCGGAGCGAGCCTTGCCTGGGGGCTGTGGGCCGCGGCGCTGTTCGATGCGCTGGAAAACGTGGCGCTGACCATCGAAATGCTGTCCGGCGTGGCCGCACCCTGGCCGCAGGTGGCCTGGGTGTGCGCGATGGTGAAGTTCACGCTGCTGATCGCCGGGTTGATCTATGCATTCTATGGGCTGGCAGCCCGTCTATTCGTGCGGGTATCCTGAAGGCTGCGCGACTTCGCGGCCTGACCGGCGTATATAGTAAACACACGAACAAATTTGGAGGAGGTACCTATGTATCGAAAATCTATTCTTGCAGCGGTATTGGCGCTCGCATTGGCGACGATGGCTTGTGGCGTGAATATCAATATCCCCACGACTGAAATCAAAACCGGCCCCACCCAAACCGACACGATTTCTGTCCCGTTGCCCGATGACCAGGAAAAGGTCACGAATGTGACGCTGGCATTCGGTGCGGGCGAAATCAACCTGAATCCGGGAGCGGAAGATGGGCTAATCTCGGGGACCGCCACATACAACGTCGAAGATTTCAAGCCCGAGGTCACCATCAACGATGATGCGGTGCGCATCGAGCAGGGCGATTTTAACATCAGCGGAATTCCCTCCTTCGAAGGCAATGTCAAGAACACCTGGGATCTTACCTTTGGTACAGCCCCAATGAATTTGACGATCAGCGCTGGCGCTTATGTCGGCAAATTCGAGCTGGGCGGGTTGGCGCTTCAAGAGGTATCCGTTTCCGATGGCGCTTCAGATGTTAACCTGTCTTTTTCGGAGCCGAACCTGACCGAAATGGACACCTTCACCTACGAGACCGGCGCATCGGATGTGACCATCACCGGGCTGGCCAACGCCAACGTGGACGATGTGATCTTCAAAAGCGGCGCAGGCAGCTACACCCTCGATTTTACGGGTGAACTTCAGCAAGATATGACCGTCTCAGTCGAATCGGGCATCAGCAGTATCACGATCATCATCCCGGAGGGCGTCTCTGCCGAAGTGACATTCGAGGGCGCTCTGTCAGACGTGAATTACAGCGGCGCGTGGGAAAAGAATAACAATCAATACATTCAAACCGGCAGCGGGCCGACCATCACGATCAAAGTGACCATCGGCGCCGGTAATTTGTCGCTGCAAAACAAATAACGGATACAATCAACGATTAACAGAAAATGGGTTTCGGACGAGCAAAGCTCGTCCGAAACCCATTTTTACGGTAATTGGCTTTCCCCTAAACAGGGATTACACGTCTTTATCTACCGGCGCATCCTTATCATCGTGATCGTTGGCGCTGTAGCCGGGGCCAGTTTTGAAGAACTCGTAATTGGGCTGGATGTCAACAGTCAGATCGAGCACCTCGCCCGCTTCCAATTTACGCACCGTGTCGAGGATCACCTT
Organism: Candidatus Aquidulcis sp.; assembly: GCA_020723385.1. Classification (GTDB taxonomy): domain Bacteria; phylum Chloroflexota; class Anaerolineae; order Anaerolineales; family UBA4823; genus DYIZ01. The sequence goes on along the minus strand of DYIZ01000073.1, from coordinate 9,826 downwards.
CTTGCCAAAGTGATTCGTGCCCTCGAAATGCCCGCTCAGACCCACCAGGCTGATGTATTCATCCCCCTTGGCTGTGTAAGCCGTCGGGACCTCATCTTCGGTAAAGATGGCTTCGAATGGGCATTCCGGGATGCACGCCCCGCAATCAATGCAAGTGTCGGGGTCAATATACATCCAGGGCCACTCTGCGATTGGGTGACCGGGCACGATGCACTCCACCGGGCACACCTCGATACAGCCGCGATCACGCACACATAGGCTGGTAATAATGTGAGTCATTGCCATTCCTCCTTCAAATCGTCATTCGGCATTCTACGGTGGCTGCTGTTACCATTGCTCTCACCGAGGGACCGTAGTCCAAAATGATTCTAGCTTTCCCATTGGGCTTTGTCAAGCAATCAGCTAATCTTGACAAGATTGGTCTTTATCATTATCATCAGAACCGTTACCGGACAAGCCGGGAAAACGACACCCCCAGGAGGATATGATGATCTACAAACTGCTCGAAGTCATTGATCAGAAATTCGGTTTGGAACGCGCTCGGGCGCACTGTGACATTCCATGCGGGATTTACGACCCCATCACTGCCCAGATCGCGGCGCTGACCGTTGTCCGCATGATAGACCTGATGGCAGATCTCGAAAGCAAGGGCGGCGAGAAGACTATGGCCTATTTCAACAGCCTGTCCCGCTACATTTCTGTAAAAGAAGAACATGCCGAAAAGGCAAAAGCCGAAATCCGCGTGATCTGGGGCGATTTTTTGAAAGCCCAGCACCTGGAAAAACACCCCGAAACCCACGCACTCGTTCACCAAATCATGCAGCTCGGCTCCAAAGTTCGCCAGACAACCGACCGCGAGGCCGCGCTCCAATTCGTCGAGGCTATCAATAAATTTGCCGAGATTTTTTGGGATGCCAAAGGGATCGCCGTCAAGCGCGCCAAAGCGCCCTACGCGCCCAATTTGGAACTGGTTTACCCTAACCTGTAAAATTCTGGTGTAGTATAGGGCCTTGTGCCCGTGTGTCGCCCATAATCGCCCACAAAGGGCTAGGCTACGGGTGGACCGCATGTTCAGAATTCTCAAAATCTCGGGCGACAGCCTGACGCCGGAATACCGAAATGGGGATTTTGTGTTGGTCAGCAAAATCCCCTTTTTATTGCGTCCGGTGCGGGCAGGCGACATCGTCGCGTTTCGACAACCCGGATATGGGTTACTGATCAAGATGGTAGAACGCCTCGCACCGCAGGGGGGAGGCGTTTTCGTGGTGGGGACTCAGCCCGACAGCGTGGACAGCCGGGTATTCGGGGAGATTTCGCCTCGGCAGATCGTCGGCAAAGTGATCTGGCACATCAAAGACCGCATAGCCTGATTGACCCATAGATTTAACGTTGCACCGCAGAGTGCGCAAAGGGCGCGGAGAGCCTTAAAAACACTCCGCGGACTCTGCGATCTTTGCGGTGAACTATTTTCCCGAGTCTTTAAAACCTGCGAGGTCTGATAGAATCTGCCGCATGGTGCCCGATTCTAATCGCCCTCCCGTTCCGCCGCCGTTGGCTATCGCCTTCGGCATCCTGGCCGTTTCCACTGCCTCGATTTTCATTCGTTATGCCCAAAAAGATGCGCCATCGCTGGTCATCGCCGCCCTGCGGTTGACGATCGCCACGCTGGTGATCGCGCCCCTGGCTCTCACGCGCTACCGCGCCGAGTTGAAATCGCTCACCCGCCGGGAAGCGATACTGCTGGCGCTGTCGGGCGTCTTCCTGGCGATCCATTTTGCCACCTGGATTTCATCGCTGGAATTTACGAGTGTGGCCTCATCGGTGGTTTTCGTCACCACCACGCCGCTGTGGGTGGCGCTGCTGACCCCGCTGACGGTGCGCGAGCGGCTGGGACGATTGGTTTACGCGGGGTTGGCAGTAGCTCTGGCGGGTGGAATCGTCGTCGCGATGAGCGATACCTGCACGTTGAGCCGGGCAGGGGTGCAGTGCCCGCCGCTGGCAGAGTTTGTGCGCGGGCAAGCCTTCCTGGGGGACGCGCTGGCGCTGGCCGGCGCGATGGCAGCGGCGGCCTACGTGCTCATCGGGCGCAGCGTGCGCGGCAAGCTGTCACTCATCTCGTATATTTTCGTCGTTTACGGGACGGCGGCCCTGGCGCTGCTGGCGACGATGGCCGCTGCCGGGCAGAAGCCGTGGGGCTATCCCGCGCCGGTTTACCTGTGGGCGACTTTGCTGGCGCTGATCCCCCAACTGCTTGGCCATTCGACGTTCAATTGGGCGCTGCGCTACCTTTCGGCGGCTTACGTCTCGATCACGCTGTTGGGGGAACCCATCGGCTCGACGATCCTGGCATACTTCCTGCTCCGTGAGGCTCCGACGGCGTTGAAGATTGCCGGCGCGGTCTTCATTTTGGGAGGGATCGTGATTGCGTCGCGGGAGGAACGGAAAACGTAAACACGTAAAACGTAAACACGTAAGACGCGATTACGGATTACGCTTTACGATTTACGCAGCTTTTAAAGAAGGAGCAACCTATGCCACATCTCGGCGTCAACACTGCAATCATCCAAAACAACCAGATTTTGCTCACCCTGCGGCCCGATTTCGAGGTGTGGTGCCTGCCAGGCGGCGGGGTGGACGGGAACGAGTCGCTGGCGGAGGCTGCCATGCGTGAGACGCGCGAGGAAACCGGTCTCGAGGTGCGGCTGACCCGGCTGGTGGGACTTTATTCCCGCTCGAACTGGCTGGGCGACGGGCTGCACGTGCCGGTGTTCGCGGCCGAGATCGTGGGCGGCGCGTTGAAGCGGCAGGAGAGTGAGGTGCTCGAGCTGCGTTTCTTCTCCCGCGATGAACTGCCCGAAGCCATGCTGCTCGGCCATCGCCAGCGAGCGCTCGATGCGCTGGACGGAGTCAGCGGGGCGGTGTGGATGTTCGATACGGAATGGCCGTTCGAGAAAGGCCTGACGCGGACGGAATTGTATGATCTGTGCAACCGGTCGGGGCTGCCCAGGGCGGAGTTTTATGAGCGGTATGTGGGGAGGTTGAAGGAGGGAGGGGAGAGGCGGGAGATCAGTAGTCAGTGAGCAGTAATCAGTGAGCAGTGAATAGTTGTCAGTAGGCAGTGATCAGGGTTCAAAAATCCCTGGCCTTCGGGGCGCTGGTAAAACCTGATACAATGGGCGCGTCCCTACCCAAAACAATGATTTATTCGCGGGAATCCTATGACCTCCTCTCGTAAACCGAAATCATCCTCTCAACCACCTACCCCGCCAATCACTGACCGGCCCTCTTCGACGGTCGATTCGGCGCTGCGGGTGGTGATGCGCTTCCAACGTTTCGGCTGGGACGCGGCCGGCGTGCTGATGCTGGCCGCCGCGCTGATGACGTTTGTGGCGCTGTACCTGCCATCGCTGGCCGGGGGCTGGCTGATTGCCGGCTGGGCCGCTATTCTCTGGAAGTGGCTGGGCTGGGGCAGCATTTTGATGGCAATTGCCCTGGGCATCGTCGGGCTGCTGATGCTGCGCCGCCGCGCCGGATCGCCGGAGGCCGCGCCGCCGCGTGTGCGCTGGGGACGGGTATTTGCGCTGGAAATCGCCGCGTTCATGCTGCTGGCTTTCCTGTCGGTGGCCGGCGGGGCGGGCCTCGATCAGTTGGACAGCGGGGCGTTTGGCGGTAACATCGGTTGGGGATTGGCGGAATTGCTGCGCATCATCCTCGCGCCGGTGGGATTGTCGCACCTCGTGATTCGCGGTTTCCTGTTGGGATTGATCACCCTCGGGTGTCTCTACTACGGGCTGGGATTGGCGCACCCGCTGGGGGTGCTGCTGCGCCGCTGGCTGGCTGTGCATCCCGCCCCGGCGGTGGCCGATGAGCCTTCGGTGGTGGTTGGCGCAACCGGGGGGCAGGAATCCCCTGCGGCCCCGGCCCGCTCCACCGTCAAAAAATCTCCCATCCTGCCCGCCGAGTTTCGCAAACGGTTCAAGGTCGAGCCTGCGGATCAGAAATCGTCGCCTCCCCCGCCGCGTGACGACCGTCTGCCCCCGCTCGATCTGCTGGTCACCGAGCAAGGCTCGCGCCCCGATGAGCGCAGCATCAACATCACCGCCGGGCTGATCGAGAAGACGCTCTCCGAGTTTGGCATCCCGGCCAAGGTGGTCGGATTCAAGGTGGGGCCGACGGTAACGCAGTTCGCCGTCGAGCCGGGGTTCATCGGAAAGAACGGCGAGGAGGAAGACGCCGAGAAGCGCAAGGTGCGCGTGGCGCAGATCGTGGGCTTGCAGCGCGACCTGGCGCTGTCGCTCTCGGCGGAGCGGCTGCGCATCGAAGCGCCGGTGCCGGGGCAGGCGTACATCGGCATCGAGGTGCCCAACGTGCGCACGGCGGTGGTGCGGCTGCGCCCGATTCTGGAGACGGAGAGTTTCTACAAGATCGGCTCGCCGCTGGTGATCGCCCTCGGGCGGGATGTGTCCGGGCAGCCGGTGCTGGCCGATCTGGAGCGGATGCCGCACCTGCTCATCGCCGGGACGACCGGCTCGGGCAAGAGTGTATGCATCGCCGCGCTGACCACCTGCCTGGTGATGAACCACACCCCGGAAGATTTACGATTGATCATGATTGACCCGAAGATGGTGGAACTGGTGCGTTTCAACGGGCTGCCGCATCTCTTCGGGAAGGTGGAGACCGACATCCAGCGTGTTTTGGGCGTACTACGCTGGACGGTGGCGGAGATGGATCGGCGCTACAAGCTGCTGGAGGCGATGAACGCCCGGCATATCGAGTCGTACAACCGCAAGGCGCGGCGGCGCAAGGGGGCAGAGGCGCTGCCGAGGATCGTGCTGATGATTGACGAGCTGGCCGATTTGATGATGACGGCGCCCGAACAGGCCGAGCCGGCGCTGGTGCGGCTGGCGCAGATGGCGCGCGCCACAGGGATTCATCTCGTTGTTGCCACGCAGCGCCCCAGCACCGACGTGATCACGGGTCTCATCAAGGCCAACTTCCCGGCGCGGCTGTCGTTCGCGGTGGCGTCGTCGGTGGATTCGCGGGTGATCCTGGATTCGACCGGGGCCGAATCGCTGCTGGGTCACGGCGACATGCTCTTCCAGCCGCCGGACGCCTCGTCGCCGCTGCGGTCGCAGGGGGTGATGATCTCGGATGCCGAGGTGGAGAAGGTGATCACCTTCTGGCAGCAGTCGCGCCCGCAGGGAGCCATCCCCCCGCCGTGGGAGACCTTCCTGGCCGAGGAGTCAGTCGTCTCCGACCGGGATGATCTGGTCGAGAAGGCGATCACCTACATCCGGCAGACTCAGCGGTGCAGCGCGTCGCTGTTGCAGCGTCATTTTCGGATCGGATACCCGCGCGCCGCGCGTCTGGTGGATGAGCTGGAAGAGCTGGGGGTGGTGGGGCCGGGGCAGGGGGGAGGGCGGGAGCGGGATGTGCTGGTGGAGAGGGAGGAGGGGGAGGAGGAGGGGTGACAGCGGATGTGCCGCGGATGACACGGAGGGTGGGCAGCGGATTGCGCTCGGATTCACGGATAACACGGATGGCTTGCCCGCTGGCGTTCGTTGGGGATTAGCTTTTGGGTGGTGAGGAGGAAGCGATGAAAAGACTCGTTTTGATCGTATGTTTGGTGATTGTCGGTGGGCTGATTGGCTGCCAGGGGGAAGGGGCGGTTATGCCAAGCTCACAGGTGGTCACCTCGACAATGTTGCCCGTCACAAAGACTGTGACGCTGACTGCAACACCTCGGGCTGTAGCCACGACAGTTGTCCCTTCGCCAACAGCGAGCCTCGTGCCGACCCACAGTGCTACTCCGACAGCGACTACAACGCCAACCCCCACCGGTGAACTGCCGCTGGCGAATTTCAGGGTAGTTGAACAGTGCATGAAAATCGAGAGTTTACTGCCTCAGGATTTCATCCTGGAGGGCAAGCTGATCCGCCATTGCGAACAGGGTGCGTGTTCACTAGACATTCACGGAACAGATATCCGGGAGATGCCGATTGTCTCCAAGGAACCAGATCAATGGTTTTGGCAATGGGCAGTATCGCCAGACAGAAAGAAGCTGTTTTACGAGCTTGTGACTCAGGATGAGAATTGGGAAATAAAGAGCAGACAATTTGGGCTCATCACCGCGGACGGGCAGCAGTTACCGATGTCGCCTGTGCCAACCGGTTGGCGGCTTGACGGCTGGCGCGATAACAATCTGCTGAACCTGGATATGTGGAAAGATGAGGAACACTTCGTGGCTGTATTCGACCCGCTGACGGGAACTATCACCGAAACCCTGCTGCCACCTCTTGAAAATCCATTCAAGGGGTCTTTGATAATCAAGGATCCACGGGCAAGTTACGATCCAACTTACGATCGGGTGATTTACCTTACGGAGCCTGGGGATGAATGGGAGTTGTGGGATGTTTGGGCAAATAAGTTGTTGTGGCACGGAAACAAATTTACGCTTCTCTGGGCGTTCTGGTCTCCTGATGGGCAGCAAGTTGCTGTGGATAGTGGCGATCTATTTATCGTCGGCCGCGATGGAGAGGAGACACAACTGACTAATTTTAGCGTCGCCTATCCAAACATGGGAGTCAGTATTGGGAATATTAGCTGGTCGCCCGATGGTCGCTATATTGCGCTGTGGCTTAATATTCATCCAGGAGAATATTTTGTTCAATGGCGTCTGGTAATTTTGGACATACAGACTGGCCAAGCGATTGATTATTGTATTCCCAGCGAGGAAGGCCAATGGCCCAATTCTGTCTGGTCGCCAAGCGGCCAACAGATTGCAGTCAACACATTTACGGGTTATGAGTTAGATACGCTTTCTGTAGTTATCGTAGATTTGAATCGGGATATAGCCGTCAAACTTCCAGGCCATCATGCTGTGTTAGGTTGGATGGTCTCGCCGTGAGAAGGGCAAGGGGTCTCCAGCGGATATTTCGCGGATTCACGGATGGGCGCGGATGGCGGCCCACTCACATTCAGATTGCCACGATTGGAGGACTTTGATGGTGCTTTGCAATAAAACTCATTGGCGGTTTGGGATTGTGATTTGTGGCTTGCTGCTGATTGCGGCCTGTGAACGGCAAATTGCTGTTCCCCCCGAAATAACGATTACCCAGTCCATTTCCACTCCCAACATGCCTTCGTTGACCCTTTCTCCCCGACCACCGGCGTTTACGCCCCAACCTTCCGCAACGCTCGAACCTTCGGCAACCATAACGCTGCTGCCTAGCTGGACGCCGCTGCCGACGCTGGCGCCTATAGAAGCGCAGAATTTGATTCTCGATCTTCTGCAAAACAATACGGGGTGCCGCCTACCCTGTTGGTGGGGTTTTAAGCCCGGAATTACACGTTGGGAAGATGCCCGGCGCTTTTTGGAGACGTTTGCCAAGATCATCGATTACCCCGGCTCGCCAACGGATAAAATATACAATCCTGAAGTCGTTGTTCCTGTTCCAGAGAACATACATCCTCTCCGACATCTTGGCTATACTTATTACACAATAGACGCGGAAAGCGGCAAGGTGATCAAGCAGATTTCAGCCGGTACAGGCGACGTGCCTGCTTATAAACTACCCGCTATCTTGTCCGAATACGGCCAACCTGACGAGGTCTGGTTTATATCGTCGGCAGGAGTGTCTGGCTCACATAATGTGCCATTCGATGTGATCTTGTTCTATTCGAGTCAAAACTTCGCTATTGAGTACTTAGTAGATGTCCCATTGAGAATGCCAATTGTTGGATGTCCTCAGGAGGCAAAGTATCCCTGGCTGTGGGTTTGGTCAGAGAATAACAAGAAGACATTCAAAGGTCTCGCTGGCGAGACAGAAAATTTTCGCTATGGGTGGAACTCGCTCGACTTTGTGCCACTAGAGCAAGCTACTGGCTTGAGCGTAGATGCTTTCTACGACACATTCAAAGAAGAAACTAATACAACCTGTTTGGAAACGCCTTTTGAGTTATGGTTGTCCCCCGGCCAAACAATACTCTCAACGGTTGTCATCACCATGACCCCGACGCCCTGAGATTCCTTCGTTCCCACATTCCACATGGGAATGCCTTCCTGAACGCTCCGCGTTTTTTCTCACGCAGCGGCGCAAAGCCAGTGAGCCGCTGGCGCACTGAACCCCTGAGAGTACTGACTATCTCCCCGTCAGTGCTCTCAGCCTTTTTCGGCGAATTAGCTTTCAGCATTCAGCGGTCAGCCATCAGCCTCCCGAAGATGGGAGTTTTTGCTGACCGCTGATAGCTGACCGCTTCTTCCCTATGGTGAAAATCTCACAATTGAGTATACTTAAGGCATACACCCACGGATGAGCTAACCACCACGCGGAGGGCCTATGACAGACGAGCAGGCGGCGAAAATCGGCAAGTATGAAGTGTCGGACAAGCTCGGCGAGAGCAGCGGATGGGTCACCTACCGCTGCCGCGACCCATTGCTCGACCACCCGGTGACGATCAAAGTCATCAAGAAGGAGCTGGCAGACGCGCCGGGATTCATGGACCAATTCCGGCAGGATGCCCGCCGCCTGGCCTCCCTGCGCCATCCGGGGATTGTCACACTGATCGAGGTGGGAGAGCACGAGGGCAGCTATTATCTCGTGATGGACTACCTGCGTGGCGGCTCGCTGCGCCAGCTCATCCCGCAGAGTTACCCGCTCCCGCTGGCGCGCGCCATCGAGCTGCTGCTGCCGGTGGCCGAAGCGTTGGAATATGCCCATACGCACGGCGTCGTCCACCGCAACGTCAAGCCGGGCAACGTCATGTTCGCCGAGGATGGCCGCATGGTGCTGACCGACTTCGGGCTGGTGAGACCGGTCTTCTCTCCCGGTGTCGCCACGCCTCCGGGGGTGGGGACACCCGATTACCTGGCCCCCGAGCAGATCCTGGGCAAAGAGACCACCCCCGCGACGGATGTCTACGCCCTGGGGGTGATCGCCTACCAAATGCTGGCTGGCCGGGTGCCTTTCAGTGGCACGCCCTACGACATCTACAAAGGCCATCTCACCCTGCTGCCCGCTGACCTTTCGATGTTGAACCCCTCCCTGCCGAAAGAGATCTCCGACATCCTGCTGCGGGCGCTGGAAAAGGAGCCGGAGAAACGTTTCGCCAGTTGCCGCGAATTCGTCGAATCCCTCGGCCAGGTGGCCATCCGCCTCAGCTCGGAACAGGCGAAAACCCTCTACCAGGCAGCCCGCAACCACATGCAGTTGCTGCAATTCGACCAGGCCGTTTCCAGGCTGGAGCAAATCCTCGCCATCCGCCCCTCCGCCGAAGCCGAAACCATGCTCAAAGAGTGCCGCCGCCGCAAGAAAGTCTCCGAAGAGATGACCACCCTGCGCGTCGAAATCAATCAGGCGCAAACGCGTCTCAACCAGATCATGGAAACCGAAGCCTGGCTGAAACCCGCTCCGCCCCCGCCGCCCCCGCCGGCGAAAGATGTAAAAAAACGGCGATAGACTCAGTAAATGGAAATTCTTGCTCAAGCCGGATGAAAATCCGGCGAAATCGGGGACGCCGGTTGCTTTGAAACCGCTTCGTCCCCTGAGAGTGTAAAACTTTTATCTGCTGAGACTGGTTTTCGGCTGATTGGTATGAAAAACTTAACGCAGAGACGCGAAGGAAAAAGAAAAGCTCTGCGTCTTTGCATCTCTGCGCCTCTGCGATGAAGCATTTCACGAAAAACCTGACGCAGAGACGCGAAGGAAAAAGAAAAGCTCTGCGTCTTTGCATCTCTGCGCCTCTGCGATGAAGCATTTCACGAAAAACCTGACGCAGAGACGCGAAGGAAAAAGAAAAGCTCTGCGTCTTTGCATCTCTGCGCCTC
>DYIZ01000072.1 GCA_020723385.1 Candidatus Aquidulcis sp. | reverse complement strand
GATGGAGATGGCCCTCAAGAATGGCGCGCCCATCATCGGATTGAACGACTCCGGGGGAGCGCGCATCCAGGAGGGTGTAGTCTCCCTCGCCGGGTACGCCGATATCTTCCTGCGCAATGTGCTCGCCTCGGGCGTTGTCCCCCAGATCAGCGTCATCATGGGGCCATGCGCCGGCGGCGCGGTGTATTCTCCCGCCCTGACCGATTTCGTCGTCATGGTGCGCAACTCGTCGTATATGTTCGTCACCGGGCCGGAGGTCGTCAAAGCCGTCACTCACGAGGAAGTGTCCTTTGAGGATTTAGGCGGTGCAAGCGTCCATTCGGAAATTTCGGGGGTGTGCCATCTCACTTCCGACAACGAGAGCGACGGGCTGTACCTGGTGCGCAAGCTGCTCACCTTTCTGCCGCAGAACAACATGGAAGACGCCCCCTTCATCCCTACCGATGACGACACGCTGCGCATGGATGATGCGCTCGATACCATTGTTCCAAGCGACCCCAGCAAACCTTACAACATAAAAGATGTCATCCGCCTGATAGTAGACGACAAACAATTCCTCGAGATTCACGAGGCTTACGCCCAAAACATTGTCATCGGGTTTGCCCGGCTCGGGGGGCACACCGTGGGCATTGTCGCCAACCAGCCGGCGGTGCTGGCGGGCGTGCTGGACATCAAATCTTCCGAGAAGGCGGCGCGTTTCGTGCGCTTTTGCGACGCGTTCAATATCCCAATCGTCACCTTCGAAGATGTGCCCGGCTTCTTGCCAGGCACGGCGCAGGAACACGGCGGCATCATTCGTTCGGGCGCAAAACTGCTCTACGCCTATTGTGAAGCCACTGTGCCTAAATTAACCGTCGTTACCCGCAAAGCCTACGGCGGCGCCTACATTGTGATGAGCAGCAAGCACATCCGCGGCGACGTGAACTTCGCCTGGCCGACCGCCGAGATCGCTGTGATGGGGCCGGATGGCGCGGTCAATATCATTTTCCGCAAAGAGCTGGCGGCAGCCGAAGACCCGGTGAAGCGCAAAGCCGAGCTGGTGGCCGAATACCGCGAAAAGTTCTCCAACCCTTATGTGTCAGCCTCGCGCGGCTACGTTGACGATGTCATCGAGCCGCACGAAACCCGCCCGCGCCTCATCAACGCCCTCGAAATGCTGGCCAACAAGCGCGATACCAACCCGGCCAAGAAACACGGCTGCACACCTCTCTAATCTTCTCGATATCTGCCCTGTCTACCTGATTACCTGACTACCTACCTGCCATGTTCACAAAAGTATTGATTGCCAATCGTGGTGAGATTGCCGTCCGGGTGGGGCGCGCCTGCCGGGAGTTGGGCCTGCAAACCGTGGCTGTCTATTCCGACGCCGACCGGCAGGCCATGCACGTGCGCTACGCCGACGAAGCCTACTGCCTCGGCCCGGCGCCAGCGCGGGATTCATACCTGCGCGCCGACAAAATCATCGAGATCGCCAAGAAGTGCGGCGCGGGCGCTATCCATCCCGGCTACGGCTTCCTGGCCGAGCGCGCCGACTTCGCCCAGGCGGTGCTGGACGCCGGGCTGGTATTCGTCGGCCCGCCGCCTTCGGCGATGGCCGCTATGGGCGATAAAGCCGTGGCGCGCGCCACTGTCGCCCGCGCCGGGGTTCCGGTCGTGCCGGGGACGGAAGGCGAAGGAGGATTGACCGACGATGAATTGCTGGCGGTTGCCCCGCAAGTGGGATTCCCTTTGCTCATCAAAGCGACCGCTGGCGGCGGCGGAAAAGGCATGCGGGAGGTCACCAGCCTGGAAGAAATGCCATCCCTGCTGGCTGCCGCCCGCCGCGAGGCCGCAGCCTCCTTCGGCGATGGCAATGTCTATCTCGAAAAGCTGGTCGAGGGGGCGCGGCACATCGAATTCCAAATCCTGGCCGACCAGCAGGGCAATGTGATCCACCTCTGCGAGCGCGAATGCTCCCTCCAGCGGCGGCACCAAAAACTGGTCGAGGAATCCCCGTCTATTTTCATTGACCGCGACGATGACTTCCGCCACTTGATGGGCGAGGTGGCGGTGCGCGCCGCTCAGGCCGTGGGCTACGTCAACGCCGGCACCATCGAGTTTTTGGTGGACAAGAACAAGAATTTCTATTTCCTGGAGATGAACACCCGCCTCCAGGTGGAACATCCGGTGACCGAGCTTGTCACCGGGATTGACATCGTCAAAGAGCAGATGCGTATCGCCCGCGGCCGCCCGCTGCGCCACCAGCAGGAGGGGATCAGGCAAAATGGGTGGGCTATCGAGTGCCGCATCTGCGCGGAAAACCCTTATCAGAATTTCACCCCCTCAACCGGGATCATCACCCACACGCTGCTGCCCACCGGTCCTGGGATTCGGGTAGATACCGGCGTGTACATCGGGTTCGAGGTCACACCCTACTACGATTCACTCATCTCGAAGCTGATCGTGTGGGGCGAGACGCGCGGCGAGGCCATCCTGCGCATGCGGCGTGCGCTGGAGGAATACAAGATCATCGGCGTGCGCACCAATATCCCCTTCCACCAGCGGTTGATGGATTCGCACCGCTTCATGGGCGGGCAGTTCGACACCCGCTTCGTGGAGGAGCGCTTCTCGCTGGAAGCCGCCGATGAGAGCAAGACGATCCACCCCAACATCGCCGCTGCGCTGGCTACGCTGGTCGCTCATCAACAAACCTTGCGCGCCACACACGTTCTGCGACGCGGGCAGCGCGATACGAGCAACTGGAAATGGCAAAACCGCTGGGAGCGGCTGAGGCGGTAGAGTGGCGGGAGGCGCGATGAAATACGTTACCACCATCAACGACCAGGAATACATCCTCGAAATTATAGACGAGCATCATATTGCTATTGACGGCGTGGCTTACGAGATGGATTTTACGCAGGTTGGCGGTCAGCCCGTTTTCATGGTGGTGTTGAACGGTCAATCCTATGAGGCGTTGGTTTACGAAGAAGAAGACGAATGGCAGGTGGTGCTGCGCGGCGAGATGTATCGTGCCATCGTGGAAGACGAGCGTGAAAAACGGCTGCGCGCCGCGCTGGAAAGCGGCCCGATCATTAATGGCGAATTCCATCTCAAAGCGCCTATGCCGGGGCTGGTTGTGACAATCCCGGTAAGCGATGGTCAATCTGTCGAGAAGGGGGACGTGCTGCTGATCCTGGAATCCATGAAAATGCAGAACGAGCTGCGCTCGCCGCGCCCGGGGAAGATTGCCCGCATCCGCGTGGCCCCCGGCGACCGGGTGGAACAGAAACAGACCTTGTTGAGCGTGGTGTAAAATTGACCGTTGACAGCAGACCGATGACCGAGGGCTGCGATGTTCCATTCTGCGTCCTCGGCCGAATAGCGTTCAGTGGGCTTCGCAGCGAGGGGTATAATTGGCAGGAAATTGATCAGCAAATTGCCAACAATGATGCAGCCTGATCATAGCAAGGCTCTTTACCCCGACCGAACACAGTAATCTTGCTTTTGCTGATTGCTGACCGCTGACCGCTCTATGACCCCCACCGGCAAAGAACTCGAAGTCAAATTCTATGTTCCCGACTTGCCTGCCATCGAAAACAGGCTGATCGCGCTTGGGGCGCAGCTCGAACAGGCTCGCATCCACGAGGTCAACCTGCGTTTCGATATGCCCGATGGCGCGCTGGCGCGCAGTTTCCGCGTGCTGCGTCTGCGTATGGACACTGCCGCCCGTATGACGTACAAAGGCCCCGGCACGCTGCAAGACGGCGTGCGCCTCCGCCAGGAGCTTGAATTCACAGTGGGGGATTTCGACACGGCCAAAGCTTTGCTCGAAGCGCTCGGCTACGAAGTGGTGGTGATGTATGAAAAATACCGCGCCGTCTACCGCCTGGAAGGGGTGATGGTCACGCTCGACGAGATGCCCTACGGCAACTTCGTCGAGGTCGAAGGGCCAGACGGCGCCAGCATCCGCGCCATCGCTGAACAGATCGGCCTGGGATGGGAGAGCCGCATCCTGGACAGCTATCTCATGCTCTTCGACCGCGTGCGGGCTGCGTTGAGTTTATCCTGCCACGATCTGAGTTTTGCCAATTTCAAGGGGGTCAGCGTCCCCCCATTTTTGTTCCTGTTGAACACAGAAAGTTGAAGAACCAGCATGACCACACCCCTCATCGGTATCACATCTTCGCGCAAACTCAACGCTAAAGGACTGCCCATCATTTTCGTCATGGAAGCCTATATCCAGGCGATTTCCCGCGCCGGGGCTGTTCCGGTGATCGTGCCGCTCGGACTGCCGGAGGAGGGATTGCAGAATATCCTGCCCCGGCTGGATGGGATACTGTTCTCCGGGGGCGGGGATATCGCCCCGGAGCGTTTCAACGGCGATGAGCATCCTGCCGTCTCCGAAGTGGATGCCGACCGCGACCGGGTTGAGATTCACCTGGCGCAAGCCGCAGCCCAACAGGGGATGCCGTTCCTGGGTATCTGCCGCGGCATCCAGGTGGTCAACGTAGCCCTGGGCGGCACCCTCTACACTCACATCTCCGACCAGCTTCCCGGTGCGCTCAAACACAATTATTACCCCGACATTCCGCGCGACTACCTGGCGCACTCCGTCCGGGTGGAGTCGGACTCACGGCTGGGGATGATCCTCGGCGGCTGCGAGTTCGAGGTCAACAGCCTGCACCACCAGGGGATCGAGACTCCCGCCCCGGGATTGAGCATCACCGCCCACGCGCCGGACGGTCTCATCGAAGCCGTCGAGCTGCCCGATCATCCCTTTGGGCTGGCCGTTCAGTGGCATCCCGAATGGCTGCAAGCCTATGAGACGATGCGGGCGCTGTTCGGTGCTTTCGTGAAGGCGGCGGGAAACGTAAAACGTAATGCGTAAAACGTAAGGGGTTCTTTACGGATGACGTTTTACGCTTTACGGATTACGAACCTCATCGAAACCCAGTCCCTATGAACCTCAACCCCATCGGTATCTTCGACTCCGGCGTCGGCGGGCTTTCTGTGCTGCGGGCCATCCGCCGGCAGATGCCCTCCCTGCCGGTGATCTACCTGGCTGACCAGGGACACGTGCCCTACGGGCCGCGCCCGCTCGAAGAGGTGCGTTCTTTCTCGGAGGCGGTCACCCGTTTTCTGCTGACGCAGGGGGCGCGATTGATCGTGGTGGCGTGCAACACCGCCTCGGCAGCCGCGCTGCACTACCTGCGGCAGACCTTCCCGGAAACGCCCTTCGTCGGCATGGAACCGGCGGTCAAACCCGCCGCCGAGACCACGCAGACCGGCGTAGTGGGCGTGCTGGCGACTCCGGCCACGTTCCAGGGGGCACTCTACGCCTCGGTGGTGGAGCGCTTCGCCAACGGCGTGACGCTGCTCCAGCACACCTGCCCGGGGCTGGTGCAGCAGATCGAAGCGGGCGAGCTGGACACACCCAAAACCCGCGCCATCCTGGAAGATGCGCTGAATCTGATGCTGGCGCAGGGGATTGACACGGTGGTTTTGGGCTGCACGCATTACCCGTTCGTCATTCCGTTGATTCAGGAGATTGTGGGAGAAAAGGTGCGGGTGATTGACCCGGCTCCAGCGGTAGCGCGGCAGGTCGGCCGGCTGGTTGGGATGCCATCGGGCGGCGCGGCTGCGGCGGTGAGCTATTTCACCACCGGCAATGCGGCAGCGATGGCGCATCTGCTGCCGAGGCTGGTTGGGGAAGCGGGGGAGGTGCGAGAAGTGAAATGGGGGATGGAGCTGGAGGTGGGGGAGCGATCCGGTATACTCAAGCTCATGAACTCTGGATACCGAGAAATCGCTCACACTGCCGATTGGGAGCTGGAAGTTTGGGCACCCGATCTGACCACGCTGCTCGAACAGGCTGCCCGCGGTATGTACGCTCTTGCCGGAGCGTGCCTGAACCCTTCGCCGCGCCTCACGCGTTCGCTCGACATCACTGCCCCCGACGCCGAAATCCTGCTGGTTAAATTCCTCTCCGAGTTGTTGTACCTCGGCGAAGATGAGAATTTGGGATTCGACGCGTTCGATCTGCGTTTGGAAACCGGCAACACCTTTGTGCTGCGCGCCGCCGTCGCCGGCGCGCCACTGGCAGCACTGGCAAAAGAAATCAAAGCCGTGACATATCACAATTTGGCGATCAGGGAAACAGAATCCCGCCTCGAAGTGAGGATTGTGTTCGATGTCTGAACAGGGGATAGGGGATAGGGGCGGTTCTCCTCGTCAACCGTCACCCGTCATCGGTCGGGTGGGGTTGCAGCAGCGTGTGCTCCCCGCGTACCGCGCCCCCTTCTTCGACGCGCTGGCGGCGGCCTGCCCCGGCGGGTTGAGCGTCTTCGCCGGGAGGCCGCGCCCCGATGAATCCATCGAAACCGCCGACCGGTTGGAGATTGCCCGTTACATTCCAGCGCGCAACCGGGATTTTCTCAGCCCCACCTCGCCGTTTTACCTGTGCTGGCAGGATGGGCTGCTGGATTGGCTGGCAGACTTGCAGCCGGAGGCGCTGATCGTCGAGGCCAACCCGCGCTACCGCTCGACGCCGGCTGCCGTGCGCTGGATGCACGCCCGGCGGCGGCCGGTCATCGGCTGGGGGTTGGGCGCTCCGCAGGCGCGTGGGCCGCTTGGGGGCTGGCGCAACCGGGGCTGGCCGCGCTTCCTGGGGCAGTTCGACGCCCTCATCGCCTACAGCCAGCGCGGCGCGGACGAGTACTGCGCCCGCGGTTTCCCTTCTGATCGAATTTTCGTCGCCCCCAACGCGGTCGCCCCGCGTCCCGCCGCGCCGCCCCCGCCGCGTCCGCCAGAATTTGCCGGAAAGCCGACCGTGCTGTTCGTCGGGCGGCTGCAAGCCCGCAAGCGCGTTGATATCCTGCTCCATGCCTGCGCCGCGCTTCCGGCGGAGATGCAGCCGCGTCTCGTTATTGTTGGCGACGGTCCGGCTCGCGCTGAATTCGAGACGGCAGCAAAAAATGTTTACCCTTCTGCGGAATTCCCCGGCGCGCGTAGCGGCGCAGCCCTCGATCCCTATTTCGCCGCGGCTGACCTGTTCGTGCTGCCCGGCACGGGCGGGCTGGCGGTGCAGCAAGCCATGGCGCACGGCCTGCCGGTGATCGTCGCTAAAGGAGATGGCACGCAGGATGATCTTGTCCGCCCGGAGAATGGTTGGCGAGTGACCGATGGTGATATCCCCGCCCTCGCCGCCGCGCTGCAAACCGCCTTTTCCGATAATCCCCGCCTGCGCCGGATGGGCCTGGAATCCTACCGAATCGTGGCGGAAGAAGTGAACATCGAGAGAATGGCGGCAGTGTTCCTCGAGGCCGTCACGAGTTGCAGGGTGAAAGGTTGAAAGTTGAAGGTTATGCTCATTCCCACGCTCTGCGTGGGAATGCCCTGCCAGACGCTCTGCGTCGCCTTTGCCGCCATGACGCGGAGCGTCTCATCGGAATTGACGACGCAGAGCATCGTCACCAGGGAACTTGCAACTTTCAACCTGCCACCTTCAACCATTCTTTTCTTGACTTCACGTAAACACGTGATACACTTAAATACGTGGAGATTGTGCGATGGAAACTCAAAATATCACCCTGGCATTGCCCAAAGAAGTGCTGCATAAAGTCAAGTTAATCGCTGTCCGGCGGCGGAAATCTGTCTCCGGCCTGCTGACGGAGATGCTGGAAGAAATGGTCGCTAAATCCGATGAGTACGAAATAGCGCGCCAGCGGGCGTTGGCTTTGATGGAAAAGGGCTTCAATATGGGATATGGTGAAGGCCCTCATCCAACCCGTGAGGAACTCCATGAGCGATGACGTTATTGCCGGTGTGTGGCAGTTTGTAGACACAAATATTCTGATTTATGCCTACGATGTTACTCAAGGAGCGAAACACGAACGCGCCCGAAAGTTGATGGGGCAACTATGGGAGGATGAGAAGGGTTGTCTCAGCATCCAGGTGTTGCAGGAATTCTACGTGATAGCCACGCGGAAAATCGCGCATCCCATCCCCAGTGAAGCTGCCGAACAGATCATCGCTGATGTATCGAATTTGAAAGTTCACCTGCCGGCCCCCGATGATGTTTTAGAGGCAATCCGCTTACATCAACGCTATCAAATCGCGTTTTGGGATGCGATGGTTATTCACAGCGCCGCTCAACTGGGGTGTGATGTGGTCTGGTCTGAAGACCTGAACGCTGATCAGGTCTATGATGGGGTGCGCGTGCTAAACCCATTTGCTTCGTAACCTTCAACCTGTCACCTTCAACATGAAACTATTATTTATCGCCGACGGTCGCTCGCCGACTGCGCTGAACTGGATACGCTATTTCGTGGATACCGGTCACGAGGTGCATCTGGCTTCAACGTATCCCTGCGCCCCAGGGTTGAATCTGGCCTCATTGTCGGTCATCCCGGCAGCGGGCGGCGAACTTGCAGGAGAATCGCCGTCATCGGTCATCGGCCGTCGGTCGGTATTACGGCGCATCGTTCCGGTGTGGGCGCGCACGTGGGTGCGGCAGCTCATCGGGCCGCTGACCCTCCCCCGGGCGGCGCGGCGGCTGCGGGCGCTGGTGGATGATCTGCAACCCGATCTGATTCACGCCATGCGTATTCCGTACGAGGGGATGTTGGCGGCGGTGGGGGTAGGGGTAGGGGCGAGCCGCCCGTATCTATCAACGAATCGGAGTGAAAAGGGCGGCTCGCCCCTGCGACCCCCGTTGATCGTTTCGGTTTGGGGCAACGATTTCACGCTGCACGCGCCCGCCAACCCCTGGCTGGGCCGCCTCACCCGTCAGACCCTGGCCCGCGCCGACGCGCTGCACACCGACTGCCAGCGCGACCAGCGGCTGGCCCGTGAATGGGGATTCGCCGCCGAAAAACCGGCCATTGTGCTGCCCGGAGGCGGGGGAATTCAATTGGATGTTTTCTATCCGCCCCTATCCCATCAAGATAAGGGAAAAGGGAAAGGGGATAGGGGATGCGGAGGAATCATTATCAACCCACGCGGGGTGCGCGCTTATGTGCGAAACGATACATTCTTTCAGGCCATACCACTTGTGTTGGCGCGCCTGCCCGAGACGAAATTCGTCTGCCCGACGATGGCAGGGGAGGCGCTGGCCGAACGGTGGGTGAGCGATTTGGGGATTGCTGGCGCAGTCGAGCTGCTGCCGCGCCAGACTCGCCCCCAGATGGCGGATTTGTTCCGCCGCGCCCAGGTGGTCGTCTCGCCGGCGACGCACGATGGCACGCCCAATACGCTGCTGGAAGCGATGGCGTGCGGTTGTTACCCGGTGGCGGGCGATATCGAATCCCTGCGGGAGTGGATCACCCCGGGGGTCAACGGCGCCCTGGCGGTTCCCGGCGACCCCGCCGCGTTTGCCGATGCGATCCTGCGGGCGTTGGAAAATCCTGCTTTACGGGAAGCCGCCGCGGGTCACAATGTCAAATTAATTGCAGAGAAGGCGGAATATGGGGCGGTGATGAGGCAGGCGGAAGGGTTTTATTCACTGATCACTGATCACTGATCACTGATCACTGATGACTTTCTTTTTCCCATCCGGCAAAACGAGCGGCACGCCAAAATCGGGGTGAGTGATGATGTGCAGCGGCAGGCGGTAAGCCTCGCTCAACCGGTCGGGGGTGAGAACTTCGGCGGGTGTGCCAGTCGCCACCAGCTGCCCGCTGACCAGCAGCGCCACGCGGTCGGCGTAGATCGAGGCCAGGTTGAGATCGTGCAGCGCCATCAGCACGGTGAGATGGCTGGCGCGGGCCAATTCGTGTACCAGATCGAGCAGGGCGACTTGATGGTGCAGGTCGAGGTGGGCGGTCGGCTCGTCGAGCAGGAGGATGGGGGTATCCTGGGCAATAGCGCGCGCCAGCAGGACGCGCTGCTGTTCGCCGCCCGACAGCTCGCCGATAGGCCGCTGCGCCAGGGCCTGCGTGTCGGTGCGCTCCAACGCCCAGTCGGTGCGCTGGCGATCCTGCGGGCCGGGCGTTCCCAGCCAGCCCAGGTACGGTGTGCGTCCCAGCAGCACCGTTTGCCAGACGGTGAATGTTTCGGGCAGGCTGCGCGCCTGGGGCACGACCGCCAGGCGGCGGGCGCGCTGCCCGGTCGAAAGGGAAGCGATGTCGCTGCCAGCGGCGCGGATTAGGCCGGTCTGCGGTCGAAGCACGCCGCTGGCGGCGCGGATGAGGGTGGTCTTGCCAGCGCCGTTGGGGCCAATGAGCGCCACAATCTCGCCGGGGGCGACGCGCAGGCTGACGTCTTGCAGGGCGAGACGGGGGCCGTAGGTGACGGTGAGAGATTGGATTTCTAGCATGGCATTTATCCCGTAGAGACGTTCCGCCGGAACGTCTCTACCATAACCGCCGTAGAGACGCCCCGCCGGGACGTTTCTACGATGATGACGATGACGACGATTGCGCTCGCCTCAGCACCCACAGAAAGAACGGCGCGCCAGTCAGGGCGGTGATGATGCCGACCGGCAGATCTTGCGGGGCGAGGATCGTGCGGGCGAGGACATCGGCCAGCAGCAGCGCGCTGGCCCCGCCGAGGATCGAGAGCGGGATGAGACGGCGGTAACCGGGGCCGACCAGGAGTCTCACCAGGTGGGGGACGATCAACCCGACAAAGCCGATCACGCCCGAAAACGAAACCGCGGCGGCAGTCGCCATTGAGGCGGCCACGATGAGGATGGTTTTGGTGCGCGCCACTGGCAGGCCAAGCTGCTGCGCCTGTTCCTCGCCGAATTGCAGCACATCCAAGGCGTTGCCGGCGGTCAGCAGCACACCCAGCCCGATGGCGATATATGGGAACGCGGCCAGCACTGGCTGCCAGCCGCTCATCGTCGCGCCGCCCAGCAGCCAGGCCAGGGCGCGATGCAGCTCCCCCTGCGAGCGCAGCATGAGAAACGAGGTGACCGCCGACGCAAACGCGCCCACCGCCACCCCGGCCAGGATCAGCGTGGTATTAGGAGCCGCCCGCCCGCGAAAAGCCAGCAGGTATACCAGCCCAACGGTGAGCAGCGCCCCGGCGAAGGCCGCGACCGGCACGGTGAACATGCCCAGAAGCTCGTAAGGCCAGCGAATCGTCATCGCCAGCACCGCTCCCAGCCCGGCGCCCGAGGCTACGCCGATGAGATAGGGATCAGCCAGCGGGTTGCGGAACAATCCCTGGTAAGCCGCGCCGCTTCCCGACAGGGCCGCTCCGGTGAGCGCTATCAGCAGAACGTGCGGCAGGCGGAGTTGAAACAGGATGGCGGCGAAGGAATCGGGCCAGTCGGGCTGGATGGGCAGGCCGGGGATTTGCGCCAGCAGCATCCGGGCCAGCGTGACGGGAGGAATCGTCACCGAGCCGATGGCAACGCTCAGGATGAGGGCGAGGGTGAGGAGCAAGAGAGCGATCAGGAGGGGACGGGTCATGGGGGGAGAGGTAAACAAGGAAACAGGTAAACAAGGAAACAGGTAAACAAGGAAACAGGTAAACAAGTACCTGTCTACCTGTTTACCTGTCTACTTTCTACTTGAACACATCGGGATGCAGCAGCCGCGCCATCGCTTCCAGGCCGTCAACCAGGCGCGGGCCGGGGCGGCTGGCCAGGTTATCGTCGAAGGCGAAGATGCGGTCGTTTTGCACGGCGTCAATGGTTTCCCATCCGGGACGGGCTTTTACCGATTCGGGCGTTATCCCGTAAGCGGCATCGCCGAGCAGGATGATCTGCGGGCTCTGAGCCACCAGCACTTCGGCGCTGATCGGCGCCCAGGGGGAGTCCATCTCGCTGGCGATGTTCCAGCCGCCGGCCAGCTCGATCAGCATGTCTACGAAGGTTCCTTTCCCGGCGGTGTAAGGCGCGTTCGGATTGGTGGCATCCAGTTCGTAGTAGACTCCCGGCCGGTTCGAGAGCGGGGCGATTTTCTCTGTTACGGCGGCTACGCGGGTTTTGAGGGACGCAATGAGGGTTTCGGCTTCGGCTTGCCGTCCGGTCATCAACGCAACTGTTTCAAGATTGCGATACAGTCCATCCAAATCGGTGGGGTTGGACAGGTAAAAGACGGTCAGCCCCAAATTTTCGATGGCTTCGACTTGCTCGGGGGTGTTGATCTCGGCGGCCAGCACGAGATCGGGCTGGAGGGCGACAATCGCTTCGAGGGTGTAGCCGCCGAACGAGCCGCCCACACTGGGAAGCGGCAGGGCCTCGGCGGGGTAATCGGAAAACTCGTCTCGTCCGACCATCTGCGGGCCTGCGCCGATGGCAAACAGGATTTCGGTATTGGAGGCCGCCAGCGAGACGATGCGCTGCGCCGGCTGTGCCAGGCGGATCTCGCGCTTCAGCCCATCGGTGAGTGTGATGGGCGCGGGGGTGGGTGTGGGTGCGGGGGTAGATGGCTTGCAGGCGCTCAACAGCAGGCTAAGCGCGGCGAGTAGACAGAGGAAAGCAAATTTCTTTGACATTGTGAGCATCTCCAGGTTCAGGTTTGACCGTTGACGTCAGACCGCTGACCGCTGAAAATGTTCGCGGTCAACCGTCGGCGGTTGGCGGTCGTTGTTGAAACAAAAACCCCTGTCGCGGGGACAGGGGCAGGGGAATAACGACCGAATGGCAATCGGGTCTCGTTCCCACCTCCTTTCTGCGAGGCTGTGGTGAACCCAACCCAAGCGGGCGACCTGGCTCGGTTCAGTGATCAGTGGTCAGTGATCAGTAATCAGTGAGTGGTCACTGATTACTGGTAACTGGTTACTGATTACTGTCTCTTACAGTTGCGCGACAGCGCCGGACTTCGCTTCGTAAGAAGCGGCACCGGCTTCGCCTGCGTCTTGCGACGCAGCCTCTCCCATCCGGGGGAAAAGGCACTTGGGCTGGTTCGATATGAAATTGTCAAAGTGGCTGGCCCAAGATGGGCGGCCCATTTTCGGCGGCTGGTATTGTGTCAGCCGATAATCCCAAATTCCTGGGAAAGCGATTCGATCAAAACCTGGCGGTGATTTTCGGGCAAGAAACAGGCTTTAGCAGCAGCCAATACCCGTTCTTCTAATTTTTCCAGGGGCAGGGTTAACTCTTCGCACACCCGACGGTACTCGTCGCTCAGTGTGATCTGGCAGATACTGGGGTCATCGGTGTTGATGGTGGCATTCAGCCCCGAGACGAGCATATCCGACAGGGGATGCCGGGTCGCAACCGGGATAGCCCCGGATTGGTAGTTGCTGGTCACACACACTTCGAATACCGATTGGCGTTCGCGGGCCAGAGCAACCACATTTGGGTCTTCCATCGCCCGCACCCCGTGTCCGATACGTTCGGCCTCGAACACCTCGATGGCCTCGGCGACGTTCTCCGGGCCGTTCCACTCACCAGCATGGACAACGGTATGTAATCCCGCCTGCCGGGCCTCGCGGAAAATAGGCAAGAAGGGCAAGGCTGGTGAGTTGGCTTCATCGCCTGAAAGATCCAAACCAACAATGCCGTGATCCATGTGATCGCAAGCCAGGTGCAGTACCTGCTCAGCTAATTCCAGGCTTTCGTGGCGGTTGATGCTGAGGATCAGCCGCACAATCGTCCCGGTGACCTCTTCGGCCTGATGAGTTGCAGCGATGACCCATTCCACCACGTCTCTCAATGAAAACCCCTGCTCTCTGCCAAGCGCTACCGGGGTGAAGCGCAGCTCCATGTAGTGAACGTTATCTGCGGCGGCATCAACAATGGCTTCGCGGGTGATACGGCTGATGATTTCGGGGGTGCGGTAGAACAAACGCAGTGTCTGGAATTTAGACAGGAAATTCTTGAACGTATAGGGGTCTTCTTCGTTGACCTGCACCAGAGAACGAAGCTGCCCTGTGCTGGGTATCGTTACGCCGAATGTCCGCGCCACATCTACCAGGGTGCTCAGGCGCACTGAGCCTTCGAGATGGCGATGAAGTTCTACCTTTGGCATGGTTTGGTAGAATTTTTGTGATCGTTGCGGCGCGCGAAGTTTTACCAAGATGACCCTCTCACTCATGCTTCAGGCTGTTATCAATCCCTGGGAGCCGCAGTTGACTGGCCTCCGGGGCACCTTGCGCCGGCCTTGGGTGTGTATAGGGCAGCGTAAAGTAGAACGTACTGCCAACCCCTTCTTCACTTTCCACCCAAACTTTCCCCGTGTGCATTTCGATAATTCGCTTGACGATAGCCAGTCCCAATCCAAGTCCACCATAGTGATAGGTTGATGCCCGGTGTACCTGGTAGAAACGCTCGAAGATGTGTTCCAACTCACTGGTTGGGATGCCTTCTCCCTGGTCTGTCACGGAGACGATCACGTCATTGGCCTGCGCGGCCAGCCGCACCACTATTTTACTATTACTTGACGCATATTTGATAGCATTTCCGATTAAATTATCCAGCACCTGCGAGATTCGATCCGAGTCCGCCTGGATCGTGGGAAACCCATCGGGGGCCTGCATCTCGATGGTGATGCCCCGCCTGGAGGCTGTTTGCTGCGCGGCCAGCACCGAAAGGTGGACGATCTCCGTCAGTCGAACTTCACCAATCTCCAAACTCCGGTCACCCATTTCGAGCGTGGTGATGTCTTTGACCAGCCGCACCAGCGTGGTCGTTTTTGCCTGGACGATGCGCAGGCTCTCGCTCTGCTGTTCGGTTAGCTCGCCCATCCCGAATCCATCCAGGAGCATATCTACATAAGCTTTGAGGAAAGTGAGCGGGGTGCGCAGCTCATGAGAGACGTTTTGCAGCAGCTCGATGCGCCATTCGTTCAGCTCTTGCAGGCTGAGATAGCGCTGTTGAAGATCGGCGTAAAGATTGGCGTGTTCGACGGCAATCGCCACGTGGTCGGCGATACTCTGGAGCAACTGGAGATCGTGCTCGTTGAAGGCGTTTTCCTGGTAACTTTGGGTAGACAGCATCCCAATGGTCTGGTTGCTGAATTGAAGGGGCACCGCGATCAACGAGCGTATACTCTCTTCATCCCCATAATGAATCGGGATAGTCGGGAGGGATTCGTTCAAAATATCCCTCATCAACAGCGTTTTCCCCGACTGAATTATGTAACCCGAAAGGCCATGGTCGGCGGGCCAGCGCCGGGGAGGGTAACGAACCCCTTTATCCAGGATGTACGAAGCGACGTTTTCGTTGGTTTTGCGATCGTAGAGGGTGATGAAAAACGCGTCGTTGGGCATCAGCCGCGATATTGCCTGGTGCGCGGAAGCAAAAACCTGTTCGAGATCTAGATTCTGCGTGATAAGCCGACTCAGCTCGATGATCGTATTCAGCTCTTCAGCCCGTCGTTGGGCGGAGTGATACAGCCGGGAGGTTTCTTCGGGGTCGAGCGCTTCCACGGGTCAGGTTTCTCCAGGGATGGGCATCACGATAAAAAATTCTCCGGGAACCTGTAGCCTAGGGCCTTGTGCCCGTTTGCGCCGTTCTCTCGCGCTGACGCCCACAAGAGGCTAAACTACGGTTTTCGGAAAAACGCTTATCAATGCCGGCGGCGGCGTTTCTTTTTTCCGGGTTGGTTGTTACCGGCCGGCTCTGGCTGAGCCGAGGAGGTCTCTGATTCCTCAGAGGTAGCCTCGTCAACCACCTCCTCAGCAGCTTCTGCTTCGACTTCGTTATTCGGTTGGTCGGTGCTGTTTGACAGGGTGGCGCTCAAGTTACGCGGCCGGTAGGTGAACATCCGGCTGACCACACCCACGCGCATATTTTTGAGCAGCTCCTGGAAAAGCCCGGAGGCGCGGCTCTTGTATTGTACCAGCGGGTCACGCTGGGCGTAAGCCTCCAAACCGATCGAGACGCGCAGCGCTTCCATTTGCGTCAAGTAATCAACCCATAATTCGGTAATCACACCCAGCATCAACTGGCGATAGGTTTCGTTCAGGTTGCGCCGCCCCAGCTCGGTGGCAACAGCCGACCGGGTTTCCGAGTCGTGACTTTGCAGGGGTTGGTTTTGTACAGCCTCGTATCGCTGATCTCCCAGGGCGTCGTGCAGCGCCTGCCGGGTCGCTTCATCCAGCTCGTTGGGACAATTATTCGAGAGCCGCATCCACTCGCTGGCGCCGATTGCGAGGTGGATCGCTTTCTGGGCTTTTTCCAGGTGAGTCAACACCATCTCGGCAATATCGTCGGTTGACCGGTTCTCGAGCAGGCTGGCTGCATAGTAGGTGTAGATCAGCCGCGTCGTGCGCTGCATCGTCCTGCGGTGCGTCTTGCGGTCGAAGGTGGTGCGGGTTCCCTGCGGCATGTAAACCAGCAAATTGATCAGATGATCGCCGGTGATCCTGTTGCCGATTTTGTCTAGTGCAGATTCAAGGTCTTTGGCAATCTGCCCATCAGATCCAAGCAGGCGCTCGCGGCGCTGGGTCTGCGTTCTGGCTATGGCATCCAATATCAGGTCAGACAGGCCGCGCCAATCATCTGTGGGAAGCTCGGCGGGATTCAAATTGAGACTTTCCTCCAGGCGGCGCTCGATTGCACCTACCAACCGGGCAGCGGCCTGAGACTGGACGGCGGCTTCCACTTGCTGACGCACTTCAGCCTTTACGGCGCGGGGATCATCCCGCAAGGTTCGCAAACTCTCGGGCGACAGGCGTACCGGCAGACGAATGCTTTGGGCCAGCGCCTCGCCCAACTCGCGTGGCGAACGGTTGTCCTCGCCTTCGCCCTCGCCCAGGGATAACCCTTCGAAAAAGGTGTCCAGCGCATCCAGACGTTCCTTCTTCTGGCTGTCGAGCCGCTCCTCGGATTGTTCGAGCAGTGTTTCGACGCTGCGCTTCAAGTGGGTTTCCTCGGCTTTTAGGCTGTCTCCGGCGACGGCCAGCAGGGCATTCCGAACGTTGGATGGTGTGACCTGGGTGGGCGCGCCATTCTGGATTGGCGGCAACTGGCTGAGAACCTGATCCAGCAGCAGTTTGAGGGTGAACGATGGATAAATGGTGTTGCTGAATTGAAGGGACGGCTGCACCTGGTCAAGCCAGGCCAGCAGCTTCCACGGACCTTCGGGGTCAGCCATCGCTTCGGGGACGCGGCGGTTGACTTCGGCGTGGAGCATATCGGATACATCGTCGCTCAAATCGTCTTTGACGAAGATGCGGTCACGTTGGAGGTAGATCGAACCGCGCTGTTTGTTGAGTACATCGTCGTATTCGAGCAGGTGCTTGCGCACATCGAAGTTGGCGCCTTCGACTCGGGTTTGGGATTGCTCGACCAGCCGCGAGACGATGCCGATCTCGAGGGGCAGGGCATCGTCCACTTTCAGGCGTTCCATCATCCCTTTGGCCTGATCGCCGCCGAAGCGCCGCATCAGCTCGTCTTCCATCGAGAGATAGAATCGTGACGAGCCGGGGTCGCCCTGGCGGGCGGCGCGCCCGCGCAACTGGTTGTCAATGCGCCGCGCCTCGTGCCGCTCCGAGCCGATGATGTGCAGACCGCCCAGGTCGCGCACGCTTTGCATTTCGGTTAAATGTTGCAGGAAGTATTTGACTTCGGTGTCGTAGATGCCGAAATCGGCGGGATTCATGGCCTGCAAGGCCAGGCGGCGCTCGATGTGACTCATATCATAAGGGTCGGGGAAACCGGCTTTGCGCAGCACGCGGTTGACCGTGGCGATGATCTCTTCAGCCAGCTCGCCGCCCAGCTTGATGTCCACGCCGCGCCCGGCCATGTTGGTGGCAATCGTCACTGCGCCGAACGCGCCAGCCCCGGCGATGATCTGCGATTCTTCGGTGTGTTTGCGGGCGTTGAGCACCTCGTGGGCGATGCCCCCTTGCAGCCCGGCAACCAGCCGCTTGGCCTCGGCCTGCCGCGCATCCAACTGGGCCAGCAGCCGCTCACAATTCGAGGGTTCCTCCGGGCTGAAGGAAATCTCCAGGTCACGCGCCATCTTGCGCATCTGGGCAGTGTCCAACGTGTCAAGCGGCGCGTTCAACGGCTGCAGCTCTGCGATCAACCGCCCGTCTTCGGGAATATTGTACTTTTCGATCCATCTTTCACGGATGAGCATGACCTGGGCCAGGCGGCGCAGCGGCTCGGCGCGCAGGCGGTTGGACAGGCGCTCGGACAACTCGACCGATGTGGTGCCGACCAGCATGGGCCGCCCCAGCACGTGGTTGCGCAGGATTTCCTGGGTGATGGCGCGGAACTTGGCTTCCTCGGTGCGAAAGATCACATCGGGGTAATCTTTGCGGCGATAGAAAACGGGCTTTTTCTGCGGGTCGTCGCGGCGTGTGTAATAGTGGTATTTGTAACCCGCCTCGTCGCGCCCATCCAGCTCGACCAGCGGGGCGTCTGCGGCGAACGCCTGATATTCCAGGTTGGTGGGGATAGCCAGCACGCCGAGTTTGTAGATTTTGTCGAATTCTTCGGCCTCAGTAACCGCCGTACCGGACATACCGGCCAGTTTTTGGTACATGCGGAAATAGTTTTGGATGGTGATGGTGGCGTAAGTGACGCTTTCCGCCTCGACGTGGACGCCCTCTTTGGCCTCGACGGCCTGGTGGAGGCCATCTGACCAGCGCCGACCGGGCATCAGCCGCCCGGTGAATTCGTCCACGATAATGACTTTGCCAGCCTGAACGAGATAATCTTTGTTGCGGCGATAGAGATACTGCGCCCGCAGGGCCTGTTCGAGATGCCCCATGATGCGGGCTTGCTCGGGGGTGACATCCTCCGGCCGGTCGGGGTCGCGCAGCGGGATGCCGAGCAGCTCCTCGACGTGGGCATCGCCCAGCTCGGTGAGGGTGATGTTGCGATCATGCTCGTTGATCTCGTAATCTTCGACGCGCAACTGCTTGGCGATTTGAGCCATGCGGTAGTACCACTCGGTATTTTCCGCGGCCGGGCCGGAGATGATGAGCGGGGTGCGCGCCTCGTCAATCAGCACGTTGTCCACTTCGTCCACGATGGCGTAATAGTGCCCGCGCTGGACGCGCTCGTCCCAGCGCATGGTCATATTGTCACGGAGATAGTCGAAGCCGAACTCGGAGTTGGTGCCGTAAGTGATGTCGGCGGCGTAAGCCTCGGCGCGCGGCCCCAGGCGGAGTTGATCCTGATCTTCGTGGGGGGAGCGCTTCTCCAGCTCGATAACGAAAGCCTTCTTGCCGTTCTCGGTGCGGGAGGCCATTTGCAGCACGCCGACGGTGAGGCCGAGAGCATTGAAAATGGGCGCCATCCAGCGCGCGTCGCGGCGGGCGAGGTAGTCGTTGACGGTGATGAGGTGGATGCCGCGCCCGGTGATGGCGTTGAGATATAGGGGCAGGGTAGCGACCAGGGTTTTACCTTCGCCGGTGCGCATCTCGGCAATCTGCCCCGAGTGCAGGGCAATGCCGCCGATGAGCTGCACATCGTAATGCCGCAGGCCGATGGTGCGTTTGGATGCTTCGCGCACCGCGGCAAAGGCCTCGGGAAGGAGATCGTTGAGCACGGTCTGCTCGACTTTGGCGCGCTCGGCGGCGTCCTCGATGTCTTCCAGGTTCTCGGCCAGGTGGGCGCGGAATTCGCCGGTCTTGGCGCGCAGGGCATCGTCGCTGAGCGCTTCGAACTCGGCCTCGCGGGCATTGATTTGTTCGACGATATCAATGTGCTTTTCGATGGCGCGTTTATTGGGGTCCCCGCCAAAGAGGCGGACGAATTTTTTGAGCATGGGAGGTCCTTATCGCATTCCCAAGTAAGTTTGCTGGATTTCTTCGATGAGAAGCGGCAAATTCGGCTGTATAAAGCTCAATCCAGGAGCCGGGATGCGGTGATGTTTTATGTCGGGAGATACGTGTTTATGATGGGGGTGTGTTGGGAATAGATTTGGATCATTGGGATGAGGCCACGAGTCGTACCAATATAGTTTCGTTTTCTTCGAATAACTGGTTCGGCAGTATTCTTGTGCGTCGGGCAGTGGGCGTTCCGAAAATGGCGGGTCACAACGGGATACTTCGTACCGATAGCTTTGAATCTCACCTGCCTGGAAATCAATGAGTTCGTAAACGCACAAGACGATATCGTCTCCAAATGTGACCAATCCTGTCAATCTGGCAATGTCCAAACCGGGAGGCGCGAGAACAAGGGTTGACATACGAATGGAGGGGTAAAGAACAGGTAAAGTGTAAACCAGATTTTCGTAACCGACTCGGCTTATCATAGGCGTCTCCAGGTGTGGCAGGATTTAAAGTTGTGCAACAAGGCCAAAGTTTCTCTCTACTATATATTTAAACTTGCGTATAAATTTATTAGTAGCAGGATTATGGCTTGGTATATATATAAGCCTTAAATCCCTTAGAAATTTAGCCCTGCCACATCCTCACGAGGCGACGAGAACTCGCCGTAGTTGATCCTGAATTGGCTGTCGGTTCATCAACTCGCGATAATTCTTTTCTCGATTGAGCCAGGTTTTATAAAGTCCATGCCATTCAAGGAAATCATCGAATTGTGGCCGTTCCCCATCGTCGAATTCAGCCAATTGACCAGACTCCATCGCCCGATAAAAGTCTGCCGATAGAACACCGTATTTATCCTCGAAGGCGCGTAACTGCCATTCGAGCCAGTGAATTTCGCGTACAAGTTGTTGTAGCTCCATCTCTTCACTCCTGTGAGTGCGGGTTACGCATCTCACGGGCGCGATTATAGCACAGGGGAAAGAATCGGCGAGTCAACGATTTGTAAGAACAATGCCACAGTTGCCAACCTCGCCCCCGCGGGGTAGAATACGCCCCGTGTTACCCGATGGTGTTCCCCTCTCCAAGCGACTCTTCGATCTGCTCCTCACCTTTCCGGGGCTGATCCTGATTTCCCCCATCCTGCTGATCGTCGCCCTGCTGGTGTGGATCTTTCACGGCTGGCCGGTGATCTTCAGCCAGGAGCGTCCCGGCTACCGGGGAAAGCCCTTCCGCGTCTACAAATTCCGCTCGATGTCCAACGCCCGCGACCGGCAGGGCAACCTGCTTCCCGACGCCGAGCGGCTGACCCGCCTCGGTCATTTTCTGCGCGCCGCCAGCCTGGACGAGCTGCCTGAGCTGCTCAACGTGCTGCGGGGCGAGATGTCCCTGGTCGGGCCGCGGCCCCTGCTGATGGCATATCTCGACCGGTACACTCCCGAGCAGGCCCGCCGTCACGATGTGCTGCCCGGCGTCACCGGCTGGGCGCAGATCAATGGGCGCAACTATCTCAGTTGGGAAGACAAATTTCGCCTCGATGTGTGGTACGTGGATCACTGGTCGTTGGGGTTGGATGTCAAAATCCTGCTGCTCACTTTCTGGAAGGTGCTCAAACGCGAGGGCATCAGCCAACCGGGGCACGCCACCATGGAAGAATTTATGGGCGGCGAAGGAGACCCCGAGTGAGCGCCTTTTCCGGCGAGCTTGCCGCACTGTTGACCTCGGTCTGCTTTTCACTGTCGTCCACGATGTTCACCTTCGCCACGCAGCGCTTCGGCGCGATGGTAGCCAACCGGGCGCGGCTGGTTTTGGCGACGGCTTTTCTGATGGCGACTCATCTCGTGCTTTATGGCAGCCTGCTGCCAATGAAAGCCGAGCCGCATCGCTGGCTGTGGCTGGGAGTGTCGGGCATTGTCGGGCTGGTGCTGGGCGACATTTTCCTGTTCAACGCATACGCTCACATCGGCGCGCGGCTGACCATGCTGATGATGAGCCTGGCCCCGGTGATCGCCGCGTTGACTGCCTGGTTGTTCCTGGGCGAGCAGTTGGCCTGGCTGGAAGTGATGGGGATCGCGGTCACGATGGGTGGGATTGCCTGGGTGGTGCTCGAACGGAACGGAAAATCCAACGGCGTGACCGGCAGCCGCTACGGGCGCGGCATCCTGCTTGGCTTGGGAGCCGCCGCCGGGCAGGCGCTGGGTATGGTGCTGGCAAAGCCCGGCCTAGGCGGCGATTTTCCCGCCATCTCTGGCAATCTCATCCGCATGATCACGGCAATGACCACGATGTGGCTGCTGACTTTCTTGCAGGGCCAGGCCCAAACCACACTGCGCACGCTGGCCGGCAGCCCACGCGCCTTGTGGTTCATCCTGGCCGGGATGATCTTTGGGCCGTTCGTGGGCGTCTCGCTCTCGTTGTACGCCGTGCAGCACGCCAGCGTAGGCGTCGCCAGCACGCTCACTGCCCTGCCGCCGATCTTTATGCTGCCCATCGGATACTTCGTGTTCAAGGAACGTTTCGGCTGGGGCGCAGTCGCCGGCACGCTGCTGGCAATTGGCGGCGTCGCGCTTCTCTTTCTGATCTAGTTTTCGGTGCAAAACGGTCTTCGACTACGTTCAGACTGCCTGATTAAGCGCCCTGAGCGCAGTCGAAGGGGGCTTTTGCACCAGAAACTAATCTGACGACTGATGACTGATAACTGATAACTGATAACTGATAACTGATGACAGATCCCTCACATCTCTACCGCCTCCTCTACCTCCTGCGCCGATTCGATGAGACCGTGCTGGACAATTTCCCGCGCGGCGTGTTCTTCGGCACCACGCACACTTACCTGGGGCAGGAGGCCAATGCGGTGGGCGTGCTCAGTGGGATTCAGCCTGGCGATGTGGTTTTCAGCAACCATCGTTGTCACGGGCATTTCCTGACGTATGCCGATGCTCTTGGTCACAACGACGCTCCCCATGCCCTGTTCGCCGAGCTGATGGGCCGGGCGACGGGTGTTTGCGGCGGGCGCGGCGGATCGCAGCATTTGCAGTGGCGTAACTTCTACTCGAACGGGGTGCAGGGCGGCATTGTCCCA
This sequence comes from Candidatus Aquidulcis sp., assembly GCA_020723385.1. Taxonomy (GTDB): domain Bacteria; phylum Chloroflexota; class Anaerolineae; order Anaerolineales; family UBA4823; genus DYIZ01. The sequence continues at coordinate 7,258 of DYIZ01000072.1, read as the reverse complement.
ATCGCTACCGGCATGGCGCTGGCCGAGAAGCGCAAAAACAGCGGAGCCGTTGCGATCGTATTTCTGGGCGATGGCACGTTGGGGGAGGGGGTGATCTACGAGGCCTTCAACCTGGCTTCGCTTTGGGGTGCGCCGGTGTTGTATGTGCTCGAAAACAACCGTATCGCCCAGACCACCCCGATCGAGCTGGCAGTTGCCGGGAGCATCGCCGGGCGGTTCGAGGCGTTTGGCATTCCGGTGGATGAACTGGACAGCAGCGACGCGCTGGAAATCATGCGCATAGCCAGTAAGGCCGTTGACGATGTTCGCTCCCGGCAGACTCCGCGGGCGCTGATCTTGCACACCTGCCGGTTTGGGCCGCACTCTAAAGGGGACGACACGCGTCCGCCGCAGGCGGTCATGCATCTCCGCGAGGTACGCGACCCCCTCGGGATTCACGCCCCCCGGTTGGCTCCAGAAAAGAGGGCAGCCATCGAGTTGGAGGTCAATCGTCTCATCGGCGCGGCATTCGAACGGGCGCTTGCTGACCCTTTTCCATCGCTCAATCAGTAGCGCATTTTGCCGACTTCGCGGTAAAATTCACATAATGATGCCGGTTATCTTTTTCCCTGAAATATTGATTGCAGGCCGCCTGGCGGAGACGAGCAGTTATTTGCTTACACTCGAGGAGACAGGTGATGGCCTCTAAGCCGACCCGTAAAGTCCGTGAGCTGGAAACCCAATTGGCAGCCGCTGAAAATGCGCAACGAACGGTTGACCTGTTGAACGATCTGGCTCTCGAACTGCGGTTCACCGACCTGCAGAAAGCGATTGAGCTAAGCGAGCAGGCTGCTGAACTTTCCAGCAAGGGGGAGTTCGAGAAAAACCCCTATAACAAGGGAACTGCGACCAGTTACTACAACCTGGGTATCTTCAGCCTGCAAAAAGGCGCTTATCACCAGGCGTCGTCTTATTTATTCAAATCATTACTGGCAGCGGAAGTCATCGGCGATCAGTTGCACGGCGCGCAGGTATTGTACTACCTGGGCGAAATGTATCTCAAGCTGAACGATTACCCCAATGCGCTGGATTACTTCTTGCGGGTTAATGACATCGCGACGGAGATCGGCGATGCCGGCCTGGATGCCCAGGCGCTCAACAGCATCGGCAACCTGTACATGCAATTGGGCGATTGGGCCAAAGCCTTGAGTTACCTTCAACGCAGCCTCGATATTTCGAAACGGCTGGAAAGTGTATCTTTGCAAGCTTTAACCCTCGACAACAGCGGCATTTGCTACTGCCGCCTGGGCAATTACGATCTTGCAACCACTTATTGCCAGGAAAGTCTTCAACTTTTTCGGAGTATTGGCGCGCAGCACGGTGAAGCCAGGGCGTTGACCAGCCTGGGAGAAATCTATCGAGCACAGGGGGATTACACGCCTGCATTGGAATGCTTCAACAAGGTTATGGCGATGGCTGACCGCCTGGACCTTAAGCATGAGGTCGTGGATATTTTACAGAGCATCAGCCTGATTTGCCGCACCCAGGGAGACCTTCCTGGCGCAGTGATGCATTTGGAGCAGGCTCTAGCTTTAGCTCAGGAATTGAAAACGAGCCGGGAGCAATACCAATGCCACCAGGCGTTGGCCGAGGTTTTTCGGCAAATGGGGAATTTTGCTAAAGCATTGACTCATTATGAGCAGTATCACCTCTTGCGCGAAGATGTTTTCAACGAGGAAGCCGATCAGCGCATCAAAAGCCTGGGTGCGATCCAGGAAGTCGAAATGGCGCGCAAGACAGCCGAGCTATACCAGGTCAAGAACGTTGCTCTTCAGCAGGAAGTCAACGACCGGCGAAAGGCCGAGGAAGCGCTGCAAGTGGCCAATGCACAATTGCAGTCCGAAATTGGTGAGCGGGAGAAGCTCATTTCAGATCTCAACGCGTTTTCTCACATGGTGGCGCACGACCTCAAGACGCCTCTCACCGCCATTAACATGTACACGTATTTATTGTCCAAGAAATTGACGAATGTCGTGGATATTGATGTTCTGCGGTTCATCGAGATCATTGATCAAACCACGGCCCGCATGGGGCGCATCGTAGACGAGCTGCTGATGTTATCGTCTGTGCGCCAGGAGGATGTCGTTTCTATGCCCATTGACATGGGCGATATTGTGCATGAAGTCGAGAAACGCTTGCAATATATGATCCAGCAATATGAGGCCAGAGTCGTTTACCCTGCCGAATGGCCGGTTGCCATGGGACACGCACAGTGGATCGAAGAAGTCTGGGATAATTACATCAGCAACGCGATCAAGTATGGCGGCACGCCGCCATTAATCGAATTGGGCGCGACCCAAGTGATTGGGGGAAAAGTCCGTTTTTGGGTACGCGATAACGGCACTGGCCTCAGTTTAGATGACCAGGCAAAATTGTTTATGCAGTTCACCCGTCTCGATAAAACGCGCGCCACCGGTTATGGATTGGGGCTGTCCATCGTCAAACGGATTGTCGAAAAATTGGGCGGCGAAGTCGGGCTGGAGAGTGAGGGGGTGCCAGGCCGGGGGAGCACTTTCAGCTTTACATTGCCTGCGGTTTCCCCGGACAAAGTAATTTTCAGCTAAATTTCTGATGCCATCTGTACTTTCGTCTCTCAATTCGGCGCTTCACCGCGCCTTTGCCGCCGATGAGCGGGTGCTTCTGCTGGGGGAGGATGTGCTCGATCCGTATGGCGGCGCGTTCAAGGTTACGAACGGCCTATCTGCCGCATTCCCTGGACGCGTGCTGACCACCCCAATCTCGGAGGCTGGCATCGTGGGAGTGGCAGTCGGCATGGCGCTGCGCGGCCTGCGCCCGGTGGTCGAGATTATGTTTGGCGACTTTGTCACGCTCATTGCCGATCAGCTCGTTAATCACGCCTCCAAATTTCACTGGATGTACAGCGGGGGTAAATCAGCCTCCGAGGAAATCCACGTTCCGCTGATCATCCGTGCCCCCATGGGCGGGCGGCGCGGCTACGGCCCCACTCACTCGCAAACCCTCGAAAAGTTATTCCTCGGCGTACCCGGCTTGCGCGTGCTGGCCCCCGCCAACCTCGGCGACCCCGGTGGTCTGCTCTACCGCGCCATCCTCGAAACTGAAGCCCCGGTGCTGTTCATGGAGAATAAGCTGCTTTATCTGCTGCCGGTGATGGATGAGGCCGCGCTCGCTGATTTTTCCCTTACCCCCTGCGGTGAAGACGTTTTCCATCTCGCCCTTCGAGATGCTCCACCCTCCATCCTCACCATCGCCGCATACGGCTATATGGCCGACCTGGCTCGCCAGGCCATGCTCAAGCTGGCTTACGAACACGAAATCTTTACCGAATTGATCGTACCAACCCAACTTTCACCTTTCAACCTTACCCTTGTAACAGACTCTCTCCAGCGCACCGGGCGGTTGCTCACAATCGAGGAGGGAACTTATACCCTGGGGTGGGGGGCAGAAGTGGTCGCCCGCGCTGCCGAGACACTTGGCTACCGGCTGAAGGCCGCCCGCCGGTTAGCGGCCCGCGATCTGCCTATTCCCGCCTCTGGCCCGCTCGAAACCGCCGTCTTGCCTGGCGTAGACGAAATTGTGCAGACGGCGAAAACGATGGTATAACCAGCCTATGACTGATCCCGTCCTCGTTCCCCTCCTCAACCCCAACGAACCCGAATCCACGATCGCTGCTGTGCATGTACAAGAAGGTCAGCGCGTGGCCTCGGGTGATTTACTGGTCACGCTGGAGACGACCAAATCCGCGGCGGATGTGGCCGCAGAGGGCGCGGGCTTTGTGGTGGGGTTGCGCGCCGCCCAGGGAGACACCCTGCGCGCCGGCGACATCCTGTGCTACCTGGCCGAATCACCCGATTGGGCGCCGCCCGCCGCTGTAGAGACGTCCCGCCGGGACGTCTCCACCCGCCGGGACGTCTCCACCCGCCGGGATGAGACATCCCAACGGGATGTCTCTACCATCCCCCCTGAGGGTTTGCGCATCACCCAGCCAGCCCTGGCCCTGGCGCAGAGCCGCGGCCTCGATTTGTCGCAGCTTCCCATTGGGCCGCTGGTCACTGAAAGCATGGTGCGCGCCCTGGCAGGGGCTGACCAGGTCGAACACGCAAGTTCTCCCTTACAACCCTCTTTCGATCCTACGGCTATTTTTGTCTACAGGGGGGGAGGGCATGGCAAATCGTTGATTGACCTGCTGCGGGCGTTGGGCACGTATCGCATCGCCGGCGTGGTGGATGATGGCATCACCGCGGGCGAGACCGTGATGGGCCTGCCGGTGCTGGGCGGGAAGGATGCGCTGCCGGGGTTGTACGCGCAGGGTGTTCGGCTGGCGGTCAACGCAGTGGGCGGGATCGGCAACATCGCGGTGCGTATCAAGATCTTCCAGCAGATCGCCGAGGCGGGGTTCGGCTGCCCGGCGGTGGCGCATCCAACGGCGTTCGTCGAACCCTCGGCGGTTTTATCAGCAGGGGCGCAGGTTTTCCCGCACGCTTATGTAGGCAGCGAAGCGCGCATTGGTTACGGAGCCATCGTCAACACCGGCGCGATCGTCTCCCACGATTGCACCATCGGCCAATATGCCAACATCTCGCCGGGAGCCATGCTGGCGGGCGGGGTGATCGTGGGCGACGGCGCGCTGGTCGGGATGGGCGTGACCGTCAATCTGTATGTCACCGTCGGGGCGGGAGCGCGCATCGGCAACGGCGCCACCGTCAAATCCGATGTGCCGCCCGGCGGGGTGGTGCGCGCTGGAACGATCTGGCCTCCTTCGGGGTGACGAATCACCCTCTGGAATTTGTGGGAAGAACTCAACGCAGAGGCGCAAAGTTAGTTTCCGAACGCTTTCCTAATCAACTTACTTTTGGGATCACTGCGAGCCGTTCCTTCGACAGGCGCAGGACAAGCCTTTGGCGAAGCAATCTCACTACTGTCCGGAGATTGCTTCGCTCGCGAAGTACGCTCGCTCGCAATGACCGGTTTCTTTCGGAGTGATTGTGAGCTTGTTCTGGCTATTGACGACATTGGCGGCGGCGGGAGTCGGTTTGTGTACGGTTTTTGGCTTTCTCGGCCGCATCTGGTGGGGCTTCGATTGGTTCAGCCATTTCCGGGTGCAGTATTTTGGGCTGCTGGGCGCGGCGGCGCTCGTTTTACTGGGGGGCGGGAAATACACAGAAGCAGGGTTATGGGGATTGTTTGCCTTCGTTAACTTGGGTATAATTCTTACGATTTATATCCGGTTTCCAGGCGCTCCTTTGACAGGCAAAACCTACCGGGCGCTGCTGTGCAACGTGTTGCAAGAGAATCGGCAGCATGACAAAATTCTGGCGCTGGTCAGGGTTTCTAAACCCGATTTTATTGTCCTACTCGAAGTGGGCGAGGCGTGGATGGAATCGCTGGCCCCGCTCGAAACTGATTACCCCTATCACATCAACCGGTTTTGGGGCGAGGAGAATTATGACATTGCCCTGTTCAGCCGGATTCCGTTTGCCGATGTCGAAATCCGTCACTTCGAGGCCAACCGCGTCCCGTCAGTGGTTGCACGCTTCGATCTGGATGAGCGCAGGCTGACCGTGATTGGCACTCACCCGGCTCCGCCGAAGAGCAAAGTGCAGTTCGATCACCGTAATGAGCATCTCCTCGAGCTTGCCAGATTCGCTTCGGCGCAGCGCGGCGAGGTGATGGCGCTGGGCGACTTGAACATGACTTCGTGGTCGCCGTTTTTTCGGGAATTGCTGCGGGTCAGCGGGCTGCGTGACGGCCGCCAGGGATTCGGCGTCCAGCCCACCTGGCCGGTCAATCTGCCGCCGTTGATGATCCCGCTCGATCACGTGCTCGTCTCGCAGGGGATTCACATCCGGCAGCGCAGGCTTGGGCCGCCGGTTGGGTCGGATCACCGCCCGGTGATCGTGGATTTTTCGTTCAAATAGTAATTTCCGAATTGAATCTGTGCTTTTTGTGCATAGATTTCTGAAACACAAAGGTGACAAAGGGCTTCACGATGGATACAAAGGTTTTCTGATTTTTCTTGTTTCCCTTGGTGAGTCCCTTTCGTGTCCTTTGAGTTTACGATTTTTCCGGTCTGTCAGGGTTAGGAGGCCCCAATGTCACAAATCATCTATCAAGTTGATGCGTTCACAGATAAGCCATTTGCCGGCAACCCGGCGGGGGTGTGCCTGTTGGCGGAAGCGGCCAGCGAAACCTGGATGCGCAACGTCGCCCGCGAGATGAACCTCTCCGAGACGGCATTCCTCGTGCGCCAGGCCGATGGCTTTGACTTGCGCTGGTTCACCCCGGCCGCGGAAGTCAAGCTGTGCGGGCATGCCACTCTCGCCAGCGCCCACATCTTGTTCGAGACACGCATTCTCAAGCCGGGTGCGAAAGCGCGCTTCCACACCCTGAGCGGGCTGCTCACCGCCGAAAAACGCGGCGACTGGATCGAGCTGAACTTCCCGGCGAAATTGGAAGAGCCAGCCGAGCCGCTCCTCGAACTGGCTGAAGCCCTGGGGGTTACGGCGATGTACGTTGGCAAGAACGTTTTCGATTATCTCGTCGAAGTGGACAGCGCGGCCACGGTGCGCAACCTGTCGCCCGATTTCACCCGGCTGGGCAAGCTGCCGGTGCGCGGCGTGATGGTCACAGCCCGTTCGGATTCGCCGGAATTCGATTTCGTCTCGCGTTTCTTCGCCCCGGCAGTGGGCATCAACGAAGACCCGGTAACCGGCTCGGCGCATTGCTGCCTGGTTCCCTATTGGGCGAAGAAATTGGGCAAAACGGAATTCACTGCTTTCCAGGCTTCTGCCCGCGGCGGCGTGCTCCGCCTGCGGTTGGATGGCGAGCGCGTGATCATCGGCGGGCAGGCTGTAACAGTGATGCATTGTGAGCTGAAAGTATAAGGTTGAAGGTGTCCAATTGACTCAATCCAACAATAAAGAATCAAAATCGAACGTTGCCAAAGTTCACATGTCTTCCCCTGACCTTACCGATGCAGAGCGTGATGCGGTAGCGGCGGTGCTGCGCACGCCCAACCTGAGCATGGGCTGTGAAATCCAGGGCTTCGAAGATGCCTTTCGCGCCTTTACCGGCAGCAAACACGCCATCGGCGTCAATTCCGGCACGGCCGGGCTGCATCTGTGCGTGCGCGCCGCCGGGATCGGTGCGGGCGATTGGGTGCTGACCACGCCATTTTCTTTTGTCGCATCATCCAATGTGCTGCTGTACGAGCAAGCAGTGCCCGTCTTTGTGGATGTGG
>DYIZ01000071.1 GCA_020723385.1 Candidatus Aquidulcis sp. | reverse complement strand
TTTGGTTGTTCCAACATCAATTCCGACTACGATCGGTGCTTCCACAATTAGTGCTCCATTATGATCGTTTGTAGTGCGCAGGCGCTGAAGCGCCTACTACAAGCAGTTCGTAGTGCGCACTTCAGTGCGCAGGCGCTGAAGCGCCCACTACAAGCTTTGTTAATGCTCCATCCGATAATACGGGGCGTGGACGAATTCCACGCTGATTAATTCAGGCTCGACGCCCTCGTCTACGAGGTGCTCTACCAGCGCCTCGTAAATTTTCAATTTCGTTTGCATATCATCCAGATTCATCCCAAAGTACACGAACCAGCCTTGTGGGTCGTCCCATCCCAGGCCGTGCTCGTTGTCGAAAACCAGCGAAATGCCCTCGGGGGTTTGCTCCGACATTGCCAGGATGGTGGCGACGGTCTCGGGGTCGAGAATACGGTTGGTGGTGGTGAGCACCTCGCCGATGCGAAGTTGGGGCGCTTCGTTCGATTCCACTGTGATCAGACCATCCACCTGGCCGCGCGGGGGAAAAGCATACCCGTCGGCATCTACCCACTGCACAGCGTTATCCTGCTCCCAAACGAGCACGGGCTGGCGCTCGACCGCCGCCACAACGACTTTGGCAGGCAGGCCGATCTTCACCCGGATGTCTTTCAGCTCGGGGTAAGCCGTGACCAGCCGGTGGCGAATTTGCGTGTCGCTGACCGTGAATATCGAAGCTCCGCTCACACCCAGCACGAGGTTCACCTCTTTCGAGGTCAATCGCTTCAAGCCGGTGACCTCGACCGTGCTCACGTTGAACTTGTCGGAAAAGCCGATCAGAACCAATAAGCCGATCATCGCCAGCACGATCACTCCAGAAGCCAGCCGCCAGCCGACGCGGATCGTGGGCAGCGCGGGCAACCGGATTTCTGCGCCGGGCACGTTCAAGGCCACATCGTAATGGCGGCGCGGGGCGCGTGACTTGCGCTCGCGGGTTGGGAACGCCGACGAAACGCCGCGCACCAAAACGGGCGGCTCTTCCGAGCCAGCGGCGCGCCCAAACACGGGGTTGGTCAGCTTGCGGGCGCGTTGTTCCCGCCGGGAGCGGATGCTGTCTGCCCGGTTGGTGGAAGCCGCAGCGGTATTCCGCGCAACTTTGCGGGCAGCCGGTGAGCCGCTGGGGGCCTGGCGGTTGAGGAGAGAGGGTCTCCGGGTTCGTGTAGGGCCAGTCATAGTCTGCCTTCTCTATGCTCGTGCGAATTTTCGTTCGGTGTGGTCACGCTCAGATTTGCGCTCCAGCGCCAACTCGATCAGCCGGTCAACCAGCGCCGGGTAGGGCAGCCCGCAGTATTCCCACAGCTTGGGATACATGCTGATGTTGGTGAAACCGGGCATGGTGTTGATTTCGCTGAGATAGATCTCGCCAGTCTCTTTATCCAGGAAGAAATCGGCGCGGGCCAGCCCGGAGCAATCCACGGCTTTGAAGGCGCGCACCGCATACTCCTGGATCTTTTGGGTGATCTCATCCGGGAGGGGGGCGGGGATGAGCAGGTTGGAGCGTTCGTCAATGTACTTGGCCTCGTAGGAGTAGAAATCCCGGCTGGGGATGATCTCCCCGGGAACCGAGGCCTCGGGGGAGTCGTTGCCCAGCACGCTGACCTCGATCTCGCGGGCGTTGACACCCCGCTCGATGAGGATGCGCCGGTCGTAACGGGCCGCTTCCATCAGGCCTTCGTATAAATCCGAGCGGGTGCGGCACTTGGTGATGCCCACCGACGATCCCAAATTGGCCGGCTTGACGAATAATGGATAGCCTGCCAGTTTTTCGGCCTGTTCGATCACGTGCTGCATATCCTTCTCGATGTCGCTGCGCAGCACCACCAGTGTCTCGACCACCGGGATACCATTGGCGCGCATGACATCTTTGAACACACCTTTATCCATACCCAGCGATGAGCCGAGCACGCCCGCACCCACGTAAGCCACATCGGCCATCTCGAACAAACCCTGGATCGTGCCATCCTCGCCGAATGTACCGTGCAGCACGGGGAAGATGACATCGAGCCGGGCGAGGAGTTCGAGAATTGCGCCGGAATCCGTAAAACGTAAAACGTGGAGGCCGGGCCGGGATGGGTCGGGGAGGAGGGCGGCGGGCGACAGCGAGCCGGTCTTGCCGCTGGCCAACGCCTCGGGGACGTCTTCGCCGGTGAGCCACAGCCCATCATGGGTGATACCGATCTCGGTGACTTCGTATTTGCCATGATCGAGGGCAGCCAAAATCGAGCGCGTCGACATCAGCGAGACTTCATGCTCGCCAGAGCGACCGCCGAAAATGACGCCGATTCGTAATTTTGATGAAGATTTCATAGGTCAGTTCGTAAAACGTAAAAACGTAAAACGTAATTTCAGGGTGGGAAAGGAACGGCTTCCAAGAGTTCTTCAATGTTCTCTTCGGTTGATGTTCCTAACTCAGTTTTGTACGAAACTTGATCTTCCCGAAGACTGTAGCCGCGTTGCTGAGGAACCATTGTTAGCAGCAGGCGGATGATTTCTGTGAGAAGATTCATGCGGTGATTTGCAACGGTTTCACTGAGAACGAAACGACTTTTGAAGTACCAATCTCGGCTTTCGCGAGCAGAGCCGAGTGAATATTCGTAAAATCTGGCCCGGTCTTTGCCGGTGCCACGTGAATAACCTTCTGCAAGGTTGGCGCTGACCGACCCCAAAGCTTCGTAAAGTTGTCCTGCCAGACCAATCATTCGCCTGTCTTGCATTAATTTCGTTACATCGCACCAACCCAAATCCGTCATAAACAGTGCAGACCGGTAAGCTGCCATTTTCCAAAGCGAATCCGCTCGAATAACCTCGGGTACAGCTTTCTCCCATTCCGTGTAATTCACCAAATCCTCCGACACCATTACGTTTTATGCTTTACGTTTTACGAATCCAATCAGCTCAATCTCTAATTCAAGTTCAACACCGAATCTCTCGAAAACTGTTTTTCTTGCCAGTTCGATCAATTCATAATAATCCCGTGACATTGCGCGCCCTTTGTTTACGAAAAAATTGCCATGCACCGGGCTGATCTCGGCATCGTTGATGCGGGTACCTTTCAACCCGGCGGCCTCGATCAACCGTCCGGCGTAATCGCCGAGGGGATTCTTGAAGATCGAACCCAGGCTGGCTCCCGGAGGCTGGGAGCGGCGGCGCTTCTCGTTCAGCTCATCCATCCGGGCTTGCACCATCTCGGGGGTACTGATACTCAATCTCAGTTGCGCTGAGAGCGCCACCGTTTGGCCTGGATTCTTTTTCAAGGTGCTGGTGCGGTAGCCATACTCAAAGCGTTCCACCGGCCATTGCGCTCTTATCCCGTCGTGTTGCAAGATTTCTGCCACGACCAGGCTGCCAGCCATGTCGCCGCCGTGCGCCCCGGCGTTGCCGAAAACTGCGCCGCCGAGGGTGCCAGGAATCCCGGCGGCCCATTCCAGCCCGCCCAATCCTTTGGCCGCAGCCTGGCGGGCCAGCGCCCCGAAATTGGCGCCGGATTCAGCCCATACGGTGGGCGGGTCGGAGCGCAGATCGAAACGCACGCGGCGCGCCCGGTTCAGCACCACCACACCCCGCACCCCGGTTTCACTGACCAGCATATTCGAGCCGCCGCCCAGGATGACAACGGGTACGCCTGCCTGCCATAGCTGGGTGATAATAGCGGCCAGCTCATCCGCCGACTTTGCTGTTACCAGCGCATCAGCTGGGCCGCCCAGCCGCACCGCAGTGTAGCGGGCCAGTGGAACGTTGTATTGCATTTTGAAAGGTTCCAATAATGGTTGAAGGTGGGAAGGTTGGAAAGTTGAAGGTTGTTCTGCAGCCATAGGAACTTTCAACCTTCAACCTGCAACTTGCACCCTACAACCCTCTAATGCACTCGATCAACTGCTGGATCAGCGCCGGCGAGCGAGTGGGGTCTTTGCAGATGGCGATCAGCTCAGCGTCGCTCAAGTCATCCTTGGGGTTGGGAGCCGCGATCAGGCGCAGCGATTGCAGCGTGGTCGTGTCGGATTCGTAGCGCCGTTTGGATGTGCTTTTGGCCTTGGGTTGCGATTTCGTTTTGGACATCTTCGTGCCTCCTGGATTCGATTGGCGGTGGATCAATGGCCGCCAGCCTGGGGTTGGCTCTCGCTCAACCCGGCGATAACCTGCGCGCTGACCTGGTCGGCGTCGCCTGCGGAAAGCGTCAGCAGCACATCGCCGGGATGCAGGTGGGCCAGCAAATACATCGTGGCCTCAACCAGCGTCGGAACATAATGAACATCGTTATGTTTCATCATCGAAACCACCTGCCGGGCGGAAAATCCGTCGGATGGGGCGGCCTCACGCGCCGCGTAAATGGCGGTGACGATGACGTGATTGGCATCATTGAAAGCCGCAGCAAACTCGGCTTGCAATGTGCGGGTGCGTGAATAGGTGTGCGGCTGCCACACGGCCCAGATGTTCCGTCCCGGGTAGCGTGCTCGCGCCGCGGCCAGCGTGGCGCGGATCTCGGTAGGGTGGTGGGCGTAATCGTCAATCACGATGACGCCTGCCTGCTCGCCGCGTACTTCGAAACGCCGCCCGGTACCGGTAAAATCGTTCAGCGCCTGGGCTGCGGCAGAAATATCCAGTCCCAACTGGTCGGCTACAGCCAGCGCCGCCAAAGCGTTGAGCACATTATGACGGCCCGGCGCTTGCAGCGAGAGCGTCACCGCCGTGCTGCGAATCGCCAGCCGGGCGTCGAACCCGCCGCGGGCGTTGGCAATCAGATCGTGCGCTGAGTAGGCGTAATCCAGGCTGTTCAGGCCATAAGCCTCACCGCGCACGCCATTGGATTTGACTTCCGCCAGCAGGCGGGCCGATCCAGGGTTGTCGCCGCAGGCCACCAGCACACCCTCCGGGGTCAGCGTCCCCGTGAATGCGAGGAAGGCGGCGTAAAAATCCTCCGAGGTGGGGTAGCAATCCGGGTGATCGTGCTCCACGTTGGTCACAATGGCGATTTTCGGGCGCAATCCCAGGAACATGCGGTCATATTCATCGGCCTCGATGACGAAGTGCGGGCCTTTCCCTGAGCGGGCGTTGACGCCCAGGTTGGTGAGCGTTCCGCCGACAATGAAGGTCGGGTCGAGGCCGAGCGAGGTCAGCATCCAGGAAATCATGGCGGTGGTGGTTGTCTTGCCGTGGGTTCCGGCAACGGCAATTCCGATGCGGCCTGCCATGAGCTGCCCCATGAAATCCGATCGCTTGAGCACCGGGATATTGGCGGCGCGGGCCGCCGCCGCCTCGGGGTTGTCATCGGGGACGGCAGATGAGCGAATGACGAGTGTTGCGCCGCGTATGTTTTCGGAAGCGTGGCCGATGAACACAGTCACGCCGGCCTCACGCAGGCTGCGCGCCAGCGGCGAGTCCTGGCGGTCCGAGCCGGTCACCGTGACGCCGCTTTCCAGCAGCACACGGGCAATTGCCGACAGGCCCGTACCACCAATTCCGATGAAGTGAACAGATGACATTTTCATATCTGGATTGCGGCCTTCAGGCCGCTCGCAGGCTGAAGCCTGCACTCCTGTGGAACTAGATATTTGGATTGCGGCCTTCAGGCCGCTCGCAGGCTGAAGCCTGCACTCCTGTCGAACTAAATGAACACCACAATCACGAACAAAAAGGCCACCGCCACGGCGAAATAAACTACTGGAATGCCCAGCCAATGGGGGGGCAGGAATGTCACCAACCGCAGGGCAGCTTCACCCATCGGCGTGCCAGCCACCGGCGCGGTGATGAAGCCGCTGAACGGATAACCAGCTTCGTACATGTAATACCAGAGCGTGCCAATGAGGAGGTAGCCGTTGAACGCGCCCAGAAAGATGCCCAATAACGCATCTTGCAGCTTCTCACGGGCGAACCTGGCCCCGCCGATCTTGGGCAGGTTGGGCGTCTGGTACCCGAAGAAGGTCAGCAGCACGATGATGATAAAGCGCAGCCAAAACTGTGCGAGGCTTCCCGGTTGGGCAAATGAGTCACGCACAATCGCCACATATCGTTCGAGCACCGTGATAATGAACATCGCAAGAATGAAAGCAAAGGTGACCAGCATTTCCCTGGCCCAGCCGCGCATGGCGCCGATGATGGCAAAAACAATAACAAAAAACAGAAAGAAAAAGGTCAGGCTAACCATGATTTATCGCCTCTGCCTGGTCAGATGCCAGGCTGCGTAGAACATCGGCGATCGCCTGAGCCGCTTGCGGGCGAGCCTGCGTACGCATCGCCTGCCGCATTTGCTGGCGGCGTTCGCCGTCTTGCATCAACGCCCGGATAGCGGGCAGCAGTTTTTCGGGCAAATCGGCGTTTTCGATAACGATGGCTCCGCCGCGCTGCTCGAGGTGGGCTGCGTTGACTCGCTGGTAGCGCCACGCATAAGGGTAAGGAACCAGGATGGCCGGCAGGCCGAACAGGGGATATTCTCCCAGAGATGAAGCTCCCGCTCGCGAGACAACCAGATCAGCGGCTGTGAAAGCTGCGCCCATTTCCTCATGGAGATACGGGTATGGATGATAGCGAGAGGCGAGCGGCGATGACCGAAGGCCGGAGCCCGAGGGGCGAGGGGCGAGGAGGGCGGCGCGGGCGGCTTCGACTTCGGGCCAGTCGGTTTCGCCGCTGACGTGGATGATCTCCATCTCTTCCAGCAATTCAGGGAGCGCGGCCAGCACTGCCCGGTTGATCGAGCGCGCCCCTTTGCTGCCGCCCCATACTAGCAGGGTGGGGAGCGCCTGCCCCTCTCCCATCTCTGTTTTTGAAATGGGGGAAGTCGGGAGGGGGTTCAACCCCATCACCCGCCGCGCTTCTGCCGCATCCCAGGCTTTCAGGCTGGCCCTCACCGGGTAGCCGGTGACGGCGAGCGGTGTGCGCCGGGAGAAGTAAGCTCGTGACTCTTCCGCTGAAACGGCGATGTGATCGGCCAGACGCGCCAGAGTCTTCAACGCCAGCCCTGGCTCGATGTCGGGAACGTACAGCACGCTCTTCGGGCGGCGAAAGCCCAGGCCCGGCAGGCGGGCGGCCAATCCCATCGGGACAGCCACATACCCGCCGGTGAACAGCAGCACGTCCGGCCGGAAGCGGCGCAGCACCCGACGCGAAGCAGCCAGGCCGCGCGCCAATTTAAGCACGTTGCCCGGCATCGCCCGCAGGCCTACACCGTGGACGCCTGCTGCGGGAATCGCTTCGAAGGGAATGCCCTCACGTTTCACGAGATCAGCCTCCATACCGCCGATACCGCCAACCCAAAGAACCGACGACCGATGACCGACGACCGATGACGGTAAATCATTACCGGCTTCGGTCTGCGGTCTGCGGTCTACTGTCGCTGCTTGCAGCACGGCGAGCGCCGGATACACGCCGCCGCCCGTACCGCCCGCGCAAATCAACAACTTCACTGAATGTCCTCTCTTCGGCTGTCTTTTGCCGTTCAGAATTGCGGGAGATGTTCATCAAAATGCCAATCGCCGCCAGCGACACCACCAGGTTCGAGCCGCCCACGCTGATGAATGGCAGCGCGTTCCCAGCGAAGGGCAGCAGCCCGATCATCACCAGCATGTTGATAAAGGCTTCCATCACCAGCCAGATGGTCAATCCGGAGGCCAGCAGCGCCCCCAGCCCATCCGATGCGCGGCGGGCGATCACCAGGCCGCGCCAGCCCAACACGACATACAGGCCCACCAGGAATATCGAGCCGATGAAGCCGGTTTCCTCGCCGACCACGGCGAAAATGCTGTCGGTGTGCGGCACCGGCAGCCCCAGGAGTTTCGTGTCGCCCTTGCCGATGCCGACGCCGATCCAGCCGCCCTTGATGAACGCTTCGATCGAGCGCTGCACCTGGTAGTCAGCATTGAGGGGATTCTTCAACCCGGCGAGAAATGATCCCACCCGGTCGGAGCCGGTCGAGCTGAATTGCACCACGATCCACCCGGCGATCCCGCCCACCACAAGGATGATCAGGATTTGCTTCAAATCGCCGCCAGCCAGGAAGAAGAGCAGCCCGCCCAGGGCAGCCACGGTGATCAGCGCGCTCAAATCGGGCTGAAGGAAAATCAACCCGCCAACCACACCCAAAATGACGGCCATCGGGACCAACCCAAAGCTGATGTCGTGCAGCCGGTCTTTCTTGGCGAACAGCCATACCGACAGGTAAATGATTGTCACCAGTTTAGCCAGCTCAGAGGGCTGCCCCGACCCGGCCATGAGGGTGCGAACTGCGCCATGACGCAGATCGTTGACCAGCAGCACGGCGACCAGCATGATGACGGTGACGGCCAGGGCAGGTACGGCCAGTTTCTGCCAATAATGGTAGTTGAGCCAGGCCAGGACGAGTGCGCCCACCAGGCCAACACCCAGGAACATCATTTGCCGCTGCAAAATAGCGGTGTGCGAGCCGGTGGTGTTGTACGAAAAGTCCCAACTGGCCGAATACACCATCAGGATGCCGAAAACCAGCAGTGTAATGGCTGCCAGCAGCAAGGGAACGTCGAATCCCAGGCGCAGCGGGCGCTGCGGCCCGGCCTTCACGCCCGGCAGTCCCGACCGTGGGGTGGCCATGACCGGGCCTGGTGTGGCTTCGCTCAAATTCATGAAAGTTCGTTTACCCATTTTCGGTAAGCCTCCCCGCGCGCCTCGAAGTCGCGGAATTCGTCGAAGCTCGTACCGCCCGGTGAGAGCAGCACGACATCGCCCGGTGCAACGATCTCGGCGGCGGCGTGAACAGCATCCTTCAGGTTGGCGACCCGTTTCAGGGTGTAGCGGGGCCGGTTGTCGCCGCGGCCCTTTTCGGCCACGGCTAGCGCCCGCTCGACCAGCTCGGCCATCTCGCCAAATAAAATCAAGTGATCCACCCGCTCGGCGGCCAGCGCAGCAAAATCTTCCCAGGGCAGGTGTTTGTCACGCCCGCCAACGAGCATGACGAGCGGTTCCTCGAACGAGCGGATGTCAGCCATCGCCCGCTCAGGGGTGGATGCAATCGAATCGTTGTACCAATCAGCCCCGCGCCAGCGGCGTACGAATTCCAGCCGGTGAGCCACGCCGGTGAAGCCGTCTACCCCGGCCCGCATCGCCTCGACCGGTAACCCGACGGCGGCGGCGATGGCGCAGGCAGCCAGCACGTTCAGCAAATTGTGCTCGCCGCGCAGGCGGATGAGAGTGCGGGGCATCAGCTCGATCTCGGACTGACCGTCACGCAAGTAGAGTGCGCCATCCCGGTAGAAAGTACCGCTCGTACCCCTTGGGAGAGGCGAAACCCCGAAGGAGAGCAGCCGCCCCTGGGCGCGAGACGCCAATTCCCACGCGCCGGGGTCGTCGCGTCCCAACACGGCAACGTCGGCGGGGGTCTGGAAATCGAGGATGCGGGCTTTGGCGGCGGTGTAGGCCTCCATCGTGCCGTGCCGGTCGAGGTGATTGGGCGTGATGTTGGTGATGAGCGCTGCCTGCGGCGAGCGGGTCATGATTTCGAGCTGGAAGCTGGACAGTTCCATGATTGCCAGATCGGCGGGGGTCATTTCGTCTACCGCAGAAACCAGCGGGATGCCGATGTTGCCGCCGATAAAGGCATTGTGGAGCGTGGAGCGTGGAGCGTGGGGCGATGTTCCCTCCACCCTCGACTCTGCACTCTCCACGCAAGCCAGCGCCATCCGGCCAACCAGCGTGGTCGTCGTCGTCTTGCCTGCCGAGCCGGTGATGCCGATCACCGGGCAGGGGGCTGCGTCGAGAAAGATTTGCGAGTCGTTCGAGAGCGGGATGCCGCGCCGCTGCGCTTCGACGATCAACGGCAGATCGAGCGGCACACCTCCGGAGGGGCAGAGCACATCGCAATCATCGAGCATCTCGACCGGGTGCGATCCCAATGCCCAGCGGACCGCCAAATCGGAGAGCGTTTCGATCTCTTTTTGCAGCTTATCGGCGGGTTTCTGGTCGGTCACCGTCACCTGCGCGCCGTGCTGGCATAAATAGCGCGCCAAAGCCAGCCCTTGCCGGGCGGCTCCGATGATGACGACTTTTTGACCGTGCCAATATGCCATAGTTTTCTTCCCGTAAAACGTAATCCGTAAAACGTAAAAAAGACTTTACGGATTACGTTTTACGATTTACGTTTCACGCCACTGCCAGCGCTACGCCGACCATCGCAAACAACAGGCTGATCAGCCAAAACCGCTGCACAACCTGCGTCTCGCTCCAACCCATCAGCTCGAAGTGATGGTGAAGCGGGGCCATCTTGAACAAACGTTTGCCGTGCGTCAGTTTGAAATAGCCAACCTGCAAAATCACGCTGATCGTTACGCTGGTGGGGATGATCGCGATCAGCGGGAGCAGCAGCCATTGGCCGCTCATCAGCGCCACCACGGCCAGCGTTGCGCCCAGCGAGAGCGCTCCGGTGTCGCCCATCATCAATTGAGCGGGATGCACGTTGAACCACAAAAATCCAAACAGCGCGCCAACCAATGTGAAGCAAAACCGGCCAACGAACACCTGGCCTTGCAATAAAGCGATCCCGCCGAAGGTGGCGAAGGCGGTGGCTGCAATCAACCCGGCCAGCCCATCCAGCCCATCAGTCAGGTTTACGGCATTCGATTCGAAAACGATGATAAAAGCTGCAATGGGAATGTACCAAATGCCCAGGTTGAACTCGATACCCTTGCCGGGCATGTAGAGCTGCGGCACTTCCAAAACGTAACGCAGCGCGATCGCGATCAAAATCGCCAGCGCCCACTGGATCACGAACTTGACGCGCGCCCTCATGCCGGAGCCTTTGCGCTTGCCGCGGATGCCTTCCCAATCGTCTACGGCTCCCAGGGCGGCGAAGCAAAGCATGGTTCCCAACGGCAGCAGCACCGACCGCCCGAGCACGTACAGGTTGCTGAGGAGCGATACGGCATTGAGCATCAAGGTGATCAGTGTCACCGGCAAAACGACCATCACGCCGCCCATGGTGGGGGTGCCCATCTTGGTCAGATGGCGCTCGGGGCCTTCGATGCGGATGATCTTGCCGATCTTGAAGTGTCGCAGCACCCGCAGAAGCGGCGATCCCCAGATCACCGTCATCATAAAGCTGAGACCCGCCAGGGCCAGCGCCAGAGAAGTCTGTTTCATGCTCCAGCCTCCAGCGCAGTCACGATGCGATCCATCCTCATGCCGTGCGAGCCTTTGACCAGCACCACATCCTCCGGCCCCAATTGCTTTTGGAGGTAATCAATGGCCGATTGCCGGTTGTCGTAGGCGTGGATGGCCCTCGCTCTCATCCCGGCTTTTTCAGCCGCCTGGGCGATGATCTGGCCGAGTTGGCCGACCGTGACCAGCTCGTTCACGATTTCGGCTGCCCGCACGCCGACCATTTCGTGGCCCTGCTCTTCGTAGGGGCCAAGCTCCAGCATATCACCGAGAACGGCGACTTTGCGGCCATCCAGCTCGCTCAACAGGTTGAGCGCCGCCAGAGTGGAATCGGGGGAGGCGTTGTAGGTGTCGTCTAAAATCAGCGCGCCGCTCTTCGTGCGTACAGCCACCAGGCGGAGCTGCGTGGTGCTCGAGCGCAGGCCGTCCACAATCTCCTGCCAGGTGAGATCTTCGGCCAGGCCAGTGGCGGCGGCTCGCAGCGCAGTATGTACGGAATGCCGCCCGATCATGGGCACACGCAGGTGCAGTGTCTCGCCGCGGTAGTGCAGCCGGAAGCGAATGCCCTCCAGGCCCAGCCCCTCGACATCGTCGGCCCACAGGTTGGCTTTGGGATCCAGCCCGTAGAAGAAGACCCTGGCGCGGGTCTGCGATGCCATCTCACGCACCCAGGGGTCATCGTAATTCAGCACGGCCACGCCCTCAGGGGCGGGGGGCAGCGCCTGGACCAACTCGGCCTTGCCGCGTGCAATCACCTCGACCGAGCCAGCGCGCTCGGCGTGGACCGTCCCGACATTGGTGATCACGCCCACGCTGGGCAAGGCCAGGTCGCAGAGGAAGGCGATCTCTCCCGGGACATAGAAACCCATCTCGAGCACTGCCCGCTCGTGGCCTTCGCTCAATCCCAGCACAGTCAGCGGGAGGCCGATCTCATTGTTGAGATTGCCGGGATTCTTTGCAGTGCGGTAACGCTGTCCGAGCACTTCGGCGATCATTTCTTTGGTAGTGGATTTTCCCACGCTGCCGGTCACACCGATCACCCGCAAATCCAGCTTGCGCCGCCAGAAGCGGGCTGCAATTTGGAGCGCCTTCAGCGTATCCTCGACCCGCAGGCAGAAGGGGCTGTCCAACGCCGCCAGGGATTCGGGCTGGAAACCGGAGCGTAAATCTAACATCGAAAATTGGCCGCTGAGGTCCCGCTGAACCAGGGCGAAGGCCGCCCCCCGTTGGAAGGCCTGCCCTATGTAATTGTGCCCATCGGTGCGCTCGCCGGGTATTGCCACGAACAGAGAGCCAGGGATAACCTGCCGTGAATCAATGGAGGCCTCTGTAATGACCTGATCCGCCTGGTCAGGGCGGATAGCGGTGATTGCTTCGATAAGATCGGCGAGAGTCAGCATAGGGTCGTTTAGAATTTTGATGAGATGGACGTTATTGGCTTGTCAGCGCCTGCCTGATATCATCGGGGGGAATATTCATCAAAACTACCAGCCGTTCGACCACCTGGCGAAAGACGGGCGCGGCGACGACCGAACCCCAGGGTGACGAGGATGGTTTCTTCAGCCACACATAAACTACGAAGCGGGGATCATCCACCGGCCCCCAGCCGACGAAGGATGCGTTGGTTTCTCCGCTGGTGTAACCCAACGGGGTGGGAATTTCAGCGGTGCCGGTTTTTCCTGCAACCCGGTAGCCTTCGACCAGTGCATCGGAAGCTTCTTCTTCGAGGGATGCGGCCAGCATGTCGGAGAGAATTTTGGCGGTTTCGGCAGAGATTGGGGCGCGCACAACCTGGGGGGGAACCGTGTACTGATAGCCCCGGTCAACGAAAGCCCGCAAAACGTGCGGAGCCATGATTTTGCCATCATTCGCGACCGCCGAAATGGCGGAAACGAGTTGCAGCGGGGTGACGGCAACGCCTTGCCCGAAGGCATTCGTTCCCAGATCGGATTCGAACCAATCATCATCGCCGGGGATCTTCAAACGCCCGGAGACCTCACCGGCCATATCTACCCCGGTGAGATGCCCGATGCCGAAAGCCTGCATGTAGCGGTAAAAGTCGTTCTGGCCCATTTCTGAGGCAATCCACGCCAGGCAGACGTTCAATGAGTGCTGCATACAGCCCTGCATGTTCTGCGGCCCCCAGGCGCCATAGTTCCAGTTGTGGATGGTGATGCCGCCGATTTCGAAAACGCCGTTATCGTAAAATTCTGTGTTGGGCGTGACCGTCTCGTTATCCAGCGCGGCTGCCATCGTCAGCACTTTGAAAACCGAGCCTGGCTCGTAATCTTCGCTGACTGCGGGGTTGAAGGGTGTACCAGAGGGGTAGACCTGGCCGAATTTCCAGTATTCATTCAAATCCAGCCGGGGAGTGGTCGCCATGGCGATGATTTCACCCGTCTTGGGGTCGAGGACGATTATGACGCCGCCCTCGGCGCCGTTGACATCAATCGCCTGATCCAGGATTTCCTCGACGGTATCCTGGATTTGACGGTCAATGGTCAGAATCAAGTCAACCCCTTGCTCGACGCGGGGCATGTTCTCGGCCTTGTTCGGATCGCGCAGGATCCAGATCGCCTCGGATGCGCCGGCCATCATCTCGTCGAACTTCATCTCGACGCCATAGCCCTCGCCCTTGCGGTTGACGAAGCCGATGATGTTCGCAGCCAGCTCATTTTCCGGGTAGCTGCGCATGAGATGCGAGCGGTAGACCAATCCCCGCAGGCTGGGCAGCGGCGCATCCTTGCTGGTTTGGCCGGCGTAGAGCACCTGGTATTCCTCGGCCCACCGTTTCAGCGTGGCGACTTCCTCTTCGGTGACGTAATCGGCGACTGCCCAATAGGTGCGGGTGACCGGTTCCAGGCTGGCGATGGCAAATACTTCGCTGTAGTAAGTGGACTGGTCGTATTCTTCATGGCCGAGCAGTGCCTTGCTCAGTGCGAAGGCAACTGTTTCGGGGTTTTCCACTAAAGTCAGCTCGATGCCGACTTCGTAGACGATCTTATTTCCGGCGAGCAGGTTGCCCCAACGGTCATAAATTTCGCCGCGCGGCGGTGAATAGACGTGCAGCTCCTTTTCGTACAGTTTAGCCTGGGCGCGAAAAGCATCCGCCTCCGGGCTGAACTGAAGGCGTAAAAGCTGCACACCGATGACGAGCGCTACCACGCCAAAAATAGCAGCAAGCAACAGATAACGGCGATCGTGTTCGATTTTCATGGCTGCGACCCTTTCAGAATTTCCGAAGCCTGAAAGAGCTGGTCTTTGATCCAATCCACCAACGATTCCTTATAGGCCGAGGTGATAATGGGGGTGTTATTGGCAATCGGGCCGGGCGGCGGTGCCAGCGTTACCGGTTGTTGCGGAACATAATCTGGGACAACGATGTAAACAATCCCGCCTGGCTCTGCCGGACGAAAGCCCATGTCGTAAGCGCGTTCCGCCATATTTGCGTCAGAGGTCAGGTTTGCCAATCGCAGTTGGAGGCTGGCGTTGTATTGTTCCAATTCCTCGATGCTGGTCGGCTCGTAATCTTTTTGAACATCAATGCGCAGCACGCCGCCAGAGCGTACTTGCATATCCTGGATTTCGCGCCCGATAGTCGCCGCGCGGGCGGTCACATCCAGGTAAATAGCAGCGATGACCCAGACGGTGACCAGCGCCAGCAGAAAAGCGCCGATGATCTGGATTTGTCTGCGCCAGGGAGCTTGTGAATAGGCTTGCGCTAAAAGCTGTACTCGATCCATAGGTGCCTCCTGTTGGTATCACCAACAGGCTTGCAAGTGTAGTGCCAGATTCGTAATGCGTAAAACGTAATTCGTAATCCGAAAGTCGAGCTTTACGTTTTACGAGTCACGTTTGACATCCAATTTCTCCGCCACCCGCAGCTTTGCGCTGCGAGCACGCGGATTGTTGCTGATTTCTGTTTCTGATGCTTGCACCGGGCGGCGGGTGATCTCCCGCAGGGTGGCGTGGTGTCCGCAGGTACACACCGGCTGCCTGGGCGGGCAGATGCAATCCCGGCTTTCCAATCGAAAGAACTGCTTGACAAGGCGGTCTTCCAACGAGTGGAAGGCGATCACCGCCAGCCGCCCTCCGGGGACCAGTGCGGCTACAGCCAGGGGGAGCACGGTCTCGATGGCTTCCAACTCCCGGTTGACCGCCATGCGCAGCGCCTGGAAGGTACGCGTCGCCGGGTGCATCCCCGGCCTGCCGCTGTGCGTCGCCCGGCTGACGATCTCTGCCAATTGCCCGGTGGTGTGAACGGGCCGGGCGGCCGCGATAGCCCGAGCTACCTGATACGCCCGCCGCTCCTCGCCAAGCTGGAACAGGATGTCAGCCAGTTCCGCCTCGGGCAGGGTATTGACCAACTCGTCGGCGGTCGTTGGCTGCGAGGGGTCGAAGCGCATGTCGAGTGGCGCATCAGCCTTGAATGAGAAACCTCGCTCGGCCGTGTCCACCTGCATGGACGAGACTCCCAGGTCGAGCAGGATGCCGTCCACTGCGGGCCATCCCAACCGATCGAGCTGCTCCGCCAGGGAAGTGTACGATCCCCGGACGATCACCGCTCGGGAGCCAAAGGGGGCCAGTTTCTCGGTTGCCAGCGCCAAAGCCTGCGGGTCAACATCCAGCCCCAGCAGGCGGCCATCCGGCTCACTGGCCGAAAGCAGACCCCAGGCGTGACCGCCGGCGCCAAGAGTCCCATCCACGTAGAGACCGTTCCGATGCGGCTGTAAAGCGTGTATAATTTCCTGGTAAAGAACGGGTTGATGGTCGGTCATCGCATCGGACTGGCATGGTTTTGGGCGGCGCGACCATTTGCGCCAATAAGATTTATGAAGTTTGTGTCGAGATGTGCAGCGCGGCAAAGCGTTGCGCGTTGGCATCGGTGTCGAGCAGCTTCGCCATCTGACCAGCCCAGCCTTCCGGCGACCAAATTTCGAAGTGATCGTTGACGCCTGCCAGGACGACTTCATTCCCGATTTCGACAGCCTGCCGCAGGAACTCTGGAAGCAAAATTCTCCCGGAGTTATCCACCTCCACCCAAACGGCGGTAGCGAACAACAACCGTTTGAGCAAGCGTGTTTCTGGGGAAGTCTCGCTCATCTGGTTCGCGTTTTGTGCAATCGCCTCGAAGTCGGCGGTGGTATAGACCATCAAATTACCGTCGAAGCCTTGCAGCACATAGGCGCCGTTTCCCAATAGCTCGCGGTAGCGAGATGGGATTGTCAAACGAAACTTGCTATCAAGGTTGTGGCGGAATTGACCCAGAAACATTTGTTCTACCTTCGATTTTAACGAACGGAACGCCGGAAGACCGGCGCTCCACTTTGTCCCACTTTGTCCCACGGACACATTCATTTTATACGAAATTACGGGAAAGCGCAAGTAGGATTTTCGGGGGATATTTGAATTTGCGGGTCGAGCGCCTGGCTTATCCCCCCGGATAATTGCCTCCCGGCTCGATCAGCGCACTATCGCCTCCATTTCAGAAATACAGACAATGCATTGAGATTGATGTCAAAATCTGTGTGAAAGTGATCGGTCAGTTCGATGTCCAGCGCGGCGATGCCGTTGGCTGCGGCCCAATCTACCATTGTGCCGCTGTACAAACAGCCGGTCTCTTTGGGCGGGTAAGGATATTCGGTCACTTCGGCGACCGCCTCCGCCAGCCGCACAGAAGCCGGGTCGGGAGGCCAGCCGCCGGGGAAGATGCCCAGCGCGGCGCTGTGATAATTGAGCAGCGCATCAATGCGCTGGTTGAGAACGAATTGCATCAGTGCGGTCGTTTCCGGCTCAGATGCCGGGCGCCAGCCGGGCGTGACCGGCTGGTAGCTCCAGCAGCCGCCCAGCGGCCAATTGCGCCGCCAGTTCACCGGCCAGTTGCGGTTAAGGTCTACTCCATGGTCGTTGACGCGTCCTTCCACGCTTTGCGCCCGCGCTTCGCCATCGGGGTTGAGCGCTCGTAGAATGTAAAGCGTGGTGTTGGATGGGACGAGCGACGGGTGGTTGCCCAGATATTCGATCAGCTCATCGGCCAGGGCAATCGTGTTCCACTCGTTGCCGCCGTGAATCCCGGCCACGATCATCCGCCGGTAGCGTGCGCCGCTGCCAAAGCGATACACCTCCAGCGGGCGGCCTCCCACCGAATACCCAATGACGATCGGCGCTCCGGCAATGGGCGATTCGATAGCGTTGGCGGCTGCCGTCGCAAAAAAGGATGGGTGCGGTAGAAGCACGGTCAGCGGCGTGGCGATTTGGGTTGGAGAAGGAATGGCAGTAGGGGAAGGAGTGGGAGTCCTCGTGGGACTCAACGTAACCGTTGGGTATGGACTGGCTGCGATTGCCAGGGGTGCAACCTCCGCTGGGGTGGGCGTGACTCCAGAGAGTTGTCGCCCCAAGATCAGCCAAAACGCGGCTAGCCCAACCAACCCCAGGATGACCGCCCCCCAAATTCCTGCCGCACCCCAGGCCAGCCAGTTACCCCTTGGGTGATGGTTTTTCATAACAAAAGAAGCATAAACACGAAGGGCGCAAAGGATTCACCAAGTTACACAAGTTTTGGTTAGTATTGTGTCCTTCGTGTGTACTTTTTGCCCTTTGTGTTTAAAAAATCAGGTGTTTATTTCTTGCGCCCGCAAGTGCTCTTCTTGCGCCCGCAAGTGCTCTTCTTGCGCCCGCATCGAATTGAACGCGGCGATAGACACCTCCAGCATATCGAGCGACGGCTCGCGCGTCGTCAAGCGCTGCAAGGCCAGGTTGGGCTTGACGATAAAACGCACAACAGCCCAGTGGAGGTGACTGGCTGTCCAGCGAATGTACTCGTAAGCCAGCCCGGCCAGCACCGGCAGCATCACCACGCGGCTGACGAGCCGCCAAACCATCGGCAGCGGGCCGAACAGGCTGAACAAAACCACCGAGAGCAGCATCAGTGTCAGCAGGAATGCTGTGCCGCAGCGGGTGTGCTCCAGCGGGTACTTGGCGACCGTTTCGGGGGTCAGTTCGGCTCCAGCCTCAAAGGCGTTGATGGTTTTGTGTTCAGCCCCGTGGTAGGCGAACACCCGGCGGATATCTGGCATGAACCCGACCGCCCAGATATATCCAACCAGAAGCAGCAACCGGATGATCCCTTCGATCAGATTGCTCCACCAGGGATTCCAGCCCAGGAATCTTTCGGTCAATTGGCCGAGCGCGGCTGGCAGCAGAAAGAACAATCCCACACCGATGGATAGCGAAACCGCCAGCGTGATATACAGCATGGGGCCTTCGATCTTTTCGTCCTCGCCGGTTTGCGTGTTAGCCGAGAGAGTCAGCGCGCGGATACCCAATCCCAACGCGTCCCACAACATCACCAGCCCGCGCAGGAAGGGAATTTTGACGAGTTTGCTCTTGTAGATGCCCCCCAGCGGCTCTTCGTGGACGACGATCTTTTTATCAGGGGCGCGCATGGCGATAGCGCATGATTTCGACCCCCGCATCATGACCCCCTCGATGACTGCCTGCCCGCCGTAGGAGGGGAGGGAAAGTGGATTGGGCATAGGTTTGTAATATGGAAACGTGAAACGCAAAGCGTAAAACGTAAAAACCAGAGACGGTTTTCGTTTTACGCTTTATGGATTAGTCAGCCAGATTGAAAAAGAAATGGATGAACGCATCTATCCCGCGCCAGAGCGTGGGCAGGTGCAGTTTCTCGTTCGGGCTGTGCATGTTGTCGCCGGGCATCGAGAAACCCGTGTTCACCGACTCGGCGTTGAGATACTTTTTGAATTGCGCTACCACCGGCACACTGCCGCCTTCGCGTTTGAAAATTGTCGGTTTGCCCCAGACTGTATCCATCGCCCGGCCGAGGGCCTGGACGCCCTTCGAGTTGCGGTCGGACATGGCGGGCGGATTGGCTGTCATCTTTTTTAGAGTCCAGCGGATGGTGTTGGGGGCGTGCGTTTCCAGGTAGCGCAGCATTTGCTGATAAACATCTTCGCCGTTTTGATCGGGAACCAGCCGGCAGGAGATCTTGGCCATGGCCCAGGCGGGCAACACGGTTTTCTGCCCCTCGCCGGTGAAGCCAGAGAGCATCCCGTTGACTTCCAGGGTGGGGCGCGCCCCGTTGCGCTCGATCAACGTGTAGCCCGCCTCTCCCCAGGTGGCCGGCGCCCCGGTCTCTTTGAGATAGTACGCATCATCGAGCGGCAGCCGCGCCAGCTCGGTGCGTTCATCTTTGCTCAGCGGCAGCACTTTATCGTAGAAACCCGGCAGGGTGATGCGGCCCTGGTCGTCGTGCATCCCGGCGATCAGTTCGCACAATGCCTGCGCCGGGTTATGAACCACACCGCCGAAGACGCCGGAGTGCAGATCGTGATCTGGCCCGAAGACGCGCAGCTCGAAGTATGCCAGCCCGCGCAGCGCATAGGTGACGGTGGGTTGGTCGGCGCTGAGGATGCCCGAATCGGGGTTGAGCGCCAGATCGCAGGCTAAAAGCTCCCGGTGGCTGGCCATGAAAGCGTCCAAATTGGGGGAGCCAATTTCCTCTTCGCCTTCGATCATGAATTTGACATTGACCGGCAGTTGGCTGGTGCGCACAATGGCCTCGATGGCTTTCAGCGTCGCGATCACCTGCCCTTTCATATCGGTGACGCCGCGCCCGAAAAGATGCTCGCCGCGTTCGGTTGGCTCGAAGGGCGCGCTCTCCCACAGTTCCAATGGGTCGGCCGGCTGGACATCGTAGTGACCATAGATCAGCACGGTTGGTTTGCCTGCTCCAGCGGTGAGGCAATCCGCGTATACCACCGGGTGACCGGCAGTCTGGAAAATCTGGATGTTGCCCATGCCGAGCGCCCCAAGCTGGTCGGCCACCCATTGAGCGGCGCGGTGCATATCGGGTTTGTGCTCGGGATCGGTGGAGATGGAAGGGATGGTGCAGAAATCCTTCATCTCGGCGAGGAAACGGGAACGATTTTCGTGGGCGAATTGCACGGCAGTGGAACGCGGATCGGTCATAGAGACTCCCTTGAAATAATGATGGCAGATGAATTATACACTCCGAACGCCAGTTTCGGCGGGGAAATCTGAAGAATCGCTCACTTTGTCTCCCACGCGGATCGTCCCCTCGGTGAGAATCCTGGCCCGCAGGCCGCCGCGGTGAACCAGCGCCCGCATCACGCCCGGCTGGGTCATCCCCTCCAGGTGCATACACGGCTCGCAAAGCTCCGCGCCCAACAGGGTCACGTTGCCCACGCGGAACTCGCGCCCGACCAGGTGGTTCAACGCCACCCCACGTGTGACGAGGTTGCGGCGCGAGTCCCCACCTGCCAGCGTGATCCCCTGCTCGCGCTGGATCCCCTCGATGGCCTCGCTCTCGATCAGCGTCAGCTCACGGCCTTCTTTCGGCTTCGACGAATACGTCCCGGTTCTCTCGAAATAGCGGTCACCTTCCAATCCTTTGCCAGGGACCGCATGAACTTCCGTCACAGGAACAGTCGGCTCGCCGGCGGCGGGCGCGATATGGATCGAAACGATTTGTCCGGTAATCATGTCAGTTATCTCCTGAAAGCTTATCCGAATTACCCATAGTCTAGGGCCTTGTGCCCATTCGCCCACAAGGGGCTAGGCTACGATTTGTTGGATAGGCGTTTACGGTGACGGCGTGGGTGTGCCGTCGCCGTTGACCGCGTGCCACACCCGGTCGAGGGCGCGCAGCGCGGCAAAAGCACGCTCATCCCAGCCAGCGGTGGTGAGGTAAACCCCGTCATCTTCCAGTCCGTGGTTGGGCAGATACTGCACCGCCAGCCACACATTGACCAGCGGGATATCGTAATCATACGCCACCTGGGCGATGCTCTCGTTGAGCAAGTAATCGCCCTCGATGTTGTCGGCTTTGGTCATCAAAACCGGGATGACCCCTTGTTCGATGGCGTATTCCACGATTTCCCGCAGATACTTTTCGAAGCTGGCCGAGGCGTTCGGCGCCCAGTTGGTGCCCATCCCCACGAACACGATGATCGGCTTGTGAATGCGGAATTCGCAGGCGATGGGCGTCTCGTTGCTCTCGCACAGGCTGGGGTCCGCCATCAGCGGCGAAAACACCGACGAGACGCCAAATCCATCCTTCGCGGTGACACTCTCGCGGCCGAACGACCCGGCGAACTGGTCAATCGTCGGCTGGATATCGGCGTAGTTGCCGAGCCAGTAACGCCCAGGCTCGTCGAAAATCCCCATGAACACCGCCGGCACGCTCTGGCAATCCCCGATGCGGGAAAAATGATGCGGATCGTTGCCGAGCAATTGGCCCTGCCGGTAGATTTCGAGCACGCGTGCGCTGGCTGTGGGCAGCGTTGGCCAGGAAGACCAGGTGTTCGGCATCGGGCGCAGATCGGGCGTGGGGGTGGGGCTGGTCGTGGGGGTTTGAGAAACCGTGGGAGTCAACGTGACGGTGGGCGACGACGGCAGAGCCGAAGGCGTCTCCGATGGGAGCGGGATTTCTGTCTGCACGGGGGACGTGACTCCCGTTGGGGATGGCTGATCCCCTGTGGCTGTGGCTCGAACCGTCGGGGGGAGGCCTGCCGAGGGGGAGATCGTCGCCCCGGAGCAGGCTGCCAGCATCACACTGGCAATCGCAATCATAACGAATAATCGAGGAAAGTGAAATCGCATCAGTTGGCTCAAAGAATGGAATTTGGCTATTTGCGCCGCACGATGGCGTCGGTCATGCGAGCCACGCGGGCCATGAAAGCCACATCGTGGACCCGCACGATGTCCGCACCGCGGGCGATGCCGATGGCGACGGCTGCGGCGGTGCCCTCCAGCCGCTGGTCGGCGGGCAGATCGAGGGTGTAGCCAATGAAGGATTTGCGCGACGGCCCCAGGAGCACCGGAAACCCCAGGGCCTTGATCTCCCCCAACCGGTCGAGAAGTTCCAGATTTTGTTCGACCGTCTTGCCGAAGCCGATCCCAGGGTCGAGAATGATCCGTTCGTCGGGGATGCCTGCGGCGCGGGCGATTGTCACGCTTTCCAGCAATTCACGCCGGACATCCTCGATTAGATTATCGTAGGGCACGCCCACGTAGCGCCCGCCGAGGCGCGCTTTGACTTCGGCGTTGGCCCACGAGCTGCGGTTGTGCATGAGGATCACCGGTATGCTGTGGCGGGCTGCCACCCCGGCCAATTCGGGATCTGCTTTGAAGCCCCACACATCGTTGACCAGCCGCGCCCCGGCTTGCAGGGCAGCCTCAGCGACTTCGGCTTTATACGTGTCTACAGAGATGGGGACATCTATCTCGGCGGCAATGGCGCGGATGACGGGCAGGACGCGCTCGATTTCATCCGCCGCGCTCACCGGCTGCGCGCCGGGACGGGTGCTCTCGCCGCCCACATCGAGGCTATCAGCGCCCGCGGCGACGAGCTGGCGGGCCTGTTCGAGCACCTCGGCGGCGCTTTTGGCCGCCAACCCGTCTCCCGAAAAGCTGTCGGGCGTCATGTTGAGGATGCCCATCACGTATGTGCGGGCGCCCCAGGAAAAGTTGAATGTTGAAGGTTGCAAGTTGAAGTTTGTGTTGAAGTTGGTTAATCACCTATCCGAATATCCCAGGAGTGCGGGCTTCAGCCCGCAACAGTTGGCAGACTGAAGTCTGCACTCCGGTTATTCGGATAGGCTCTAAACGATTTTTTCGAGCGGGCGGCTGAGCCAGGCTTCGGCATCGGCGAGACTGGTGAAAATCTTGGCTTCTACGCCGCCGGGCAGGACCGCGACCTCGAGAATCGCCTCACGCACTGCCTCGCTGGCGACGACGATCGCCAGGCGGATGTTGCGCACGTTGGGGTCGCTGTTGACCTCGTTGGCGACGCGAATTGCTTCCTCAGAGATCTTTTCGACCCGGCTCAAGTCGTACAGGTTGCGGGTGAGGCGGTCGGAGTCGTATAGGTGCTGGAGGGCAAACGCCCGCCAGTGCATGACGGTCTCGTGGGTGGTGTTGGTGAACGTGAAATGCATACCCCCGTCGGGGCGGCGGATAACCGTGTAGCCGATGGCTGGGCCAGGCGTCCAATTCAGGGGCTTGATGTCTTCGAACATAGGATCTCTCCTTAAAAGGGGTGGATCATCTCGATTGGAATGATACCACTTTTTCGGGCGGTTGCAGGTCTATCACGAATGTCACGAATATAACAATCGAAAATTTGGTATTCGTACGTGCTTTGCAGGCACGAATACCAAATTTTCGGAATACATCTTCAGGTAGTTAGGCGGCCTTACAGAAATGGGACAATTATCGGTTTTGATAATTGACTCTCGTATTATTTAATGATATTATTTTATTATAATATATAAACATATAATCAAAGGAGACTATCATGACTGCTGCACCCACTTTACTCACTGACGATCTGACCGGACTGCTGACCCGCAAGGCTTTCCTGTCCGAGTTCGAGCGGCTGCTGGCCGAAGCCCGCACGAGCGAGCAACCGCTCACACTTGTTTTGTTAGATGTTGACCATTTCAAATCGGTGAACGATACTTACGGGCATGTGGCGGGCGATAACACGCTGGTCACGATTGCCGAAACGGCGCGTTCGTACATTGGCGAGGAGACGGTGGCTGCACGCTATGGGGGAGATGAATTCGCGGCGTTGATGACCGGCGTCGAGCGGGAGCAGGCATTTCTTACCTTCGAGCGCCTGCGCGCCGGGGTCGAGCAGGCGCAAGTCCCCGGCGGCGAGAATCGCCCGCCTATTGGGGGGTTGACTATTAGCTGCGGGGCGGCCTCGTTCCCGATTGACGGGCGTACCGTGTCCGAGCTGCTGCGCAAGGCCGATCAGGCCCTCTACCGGGCGAAAGTGGCCGGCCGCAACCAGGTACGCCTGGCCTACGAAGAGCGTATGACCCCCAAGACTTCCCACTACACCCAGACCCAGCTCGAGCGCCTGTCGAAGCTGGCGGGCGAGAAGGGCGTCGGCGAGGCTGAGCTGCTGCGCGAGGCGCTGGATGATTTGTTGACGAAATACGGCGTCAACGAGATCGAACGATAGATTAGTGCGTGGCGCGAAATAGTCTTCGACTACGCTCAGACTGCCTGACAAGCGCCCTGAGCGTAGTCGAAGGGGCTTTGCCTCGTAATGGATTAGTCTGCTCGTCCGACGGCGCGGAGCACGCTCAGCGCGTCTACTGTGGCGTAGGGATTCATCCGCCGGATACTCGCTCCGCCCCAATCGTACAGCGAAAACCCGCTGACTTCGCGTCGTGCCATGCGGTGGTAGGCTTTTTCCGCCGGGAAGCCGCCATCCGGCAGGCGTTTGGCCGCCAACAATTCCAGCGCCGGGTGGCAGCGCTCGTCTTCAATGTAGCCAGCTTCCATCATTACTTTCAGCGCGACCAGAATGTCGTAATGCCAGTAGGCAGGGTAGTGAAGGGTGACAAAATCCTGTGAGATGAGGCCGCCGTCGGACTGCCGCCGGAAGAGATCGCGCTTCAGGAAGATATCGGCGGCCCGTTGGGCGGCGCGGGCTGCCGCCGGGTCGCCGGAAACCTGGGCGTAGCGCGCCAGCCCGCGCAGGGGGATGAGCGTCTCCATGAACGACGAATTGTGCGCTTCGGAGCGCTTGTCGCAGTTCCAGCCGCCGTCAGGCCACTGCCATTTCATCAAGCGGGCGGCCAATTCGGCGGCGCGGTCGTCTGCCAGCCCGAGGGTGAGCGCGTACCACAGGCAGTTGCCCTCCTGTGAGGCGCAGCGGCGCACGCGTCCGGCGATCAGGCGGATATTTTTCTGGTGGGCTGGCCCCAGCAGCCATTGAAAGGATTGGGCGATGAGCGGTTTGAGCGATTCGTCGCCGGGTGGATAGCCCAGGTCGGCCAGGCAGGCCAGAACCCAGTGTGCGCCGTACCACTTGGCGTAGGGGTGATAGGGAATCTCGCCATCTGCATTGCGCTCGGAGAGCAGAGCTTGCGCCGCCGGAGAGCTGTTTATAGCCAATCTTTTAGAATGAGCTTCGGGTGAAGCTGGGTCGTTGCCAAGCACGCCCACCCAGGTTTTGTAACGGATGGCGGGATCGGGAGATTGGAGCAGCAACTTGACAATGGGCTGGGTCATCGTTTGTTCATCCTGCTGGTTACATTCTGATTTAGGCGAATAACCACCGGCAAATAAACGCTGAAATTGTTCGCCTGGATTGCTTATCATCAGGTCATTTTACTACCGCAGTTCACACAATACACCGGATTCACCCCCGCCGGCGCAATCTGCTGATACCCGCACTGCCCGCAGCGGGCGAAGTCGCGCACGTCCCTGCCGCAGCCGGGACAGAAGGCGTGATCGTCCGAGAGGGCGCGCCCGCAGCGTGGGCAGTGATGATCTTTTGGGGTGGACGTCGTCTCTGGTGCGTCAACGGGGCGATGCGTCTCAACGGGTTCAGAATCCCCATCCGGTTCCAGGCTGGCAGGCTGAGGCTTTTCTTCGGGCGTAGGCGTCACCGGCCGGCGGGCGTAGGCCAGCATGAAAACACCCACGAACAGCACACCGCCCAGGGTCAGCAGCAGCCCCCGCCAGGGAGTCAGAATCCCCAACGAGAAGAAGCCGAGGAAGATCGCCATCAGCCAGGCAGTCCGCCACCACGTCTTCCGCCAGCCCGCTGATAGGCCCAGAAAGACGATCACCAGCGCCGAGATGACGGCTGAGGCCAGAATCGCGGCTGCGGCCAAACCCAACAGCCCGCTCAAAAAGGTGAGCGCCGGGTAGAAGAGCGCCAGGCATAACCCGACCAGTAAATAAGCTTCCAGCCGCAGGTTGACGCCCGCCAGGCGCAGCCAGGCAGCCAGGGCGATCAGGAAGACCAGTACGAACACGGGGGCTAACCCGGCCAGGGTGCGGAACTGGCTTTGCAGTTGCGCCACGCGCTGGGTGAAGCTCAACCGGGTTGGCAGCTCGACCGCGATATCGCGGCTGGGGATCAGATTGTCGTAGGCCCAGGTCAGCATCTCCCCGCTGGCGGACGATTGGCGGTCGCTGGCGGGCAGTGAGCTGCGGGGAATATCGCTGCCTTGCAAGCCATTAACGGCGATGTTGATGGACACATCGGAACGCTGTTCTTTGCTCAAGCCGTAACCAAAGCTGTTCGCGCCGGTGGCGCGATAGTGGATGGCGACCAGATGCCTCTCGCCCGATTTCAATTCTGTGTGCCAGACGATTTGTTTGGTGCTGAAACTGACCCCAGACTGTTCCTCACCGTCTACCAAAAAGGTGACATCATGGAGGGTTTCCAGGTTTTCGGGGAACGGGAAGATCAGCTCCACGGTGGCGGTGATCTGCGGGCCGGGAAAGGTGAAGCTGTACTCGCCCAGAAAATCCAGATCGTAGACGGTCACACTCACGCCTTCCTGTTCCTCGTAGCGGGCGTCGAGCGCGGCTTCGACTCGGGTCTCCCAATCTGACAGGAAGGAGGGCACGATTTGCTGCGGCGCGCCAGGAATGAATGCGCTGTTAGCGTAAGCATTGAAGGTAGGCGGCAACTGGACGAGCCGGTTGGCGCGATACGACAGGTAGCTTTCTTGCTCTGCGGTATAGACACGCGCCGGCAGGCTGCTGACGGCGGCGAGAAAAGCTATCAATAACCCGGCAAGGGCAACGGTCAGAACGATTGCCACAAGGCGAGAACGGTTGGCGCGGGCAGCGGGCATGGCGGCGACTCCTTTATCGAAACAGGGTAATCCCTTTAGGATTGATAGCCCCCAGCAGCGCCTCGACCGTCTTCCCCAGCACTGGATGACGCAGATCGGGGGCGATGTCGGCCAGCGGGACGAGTACGAAGGCCCGCTCGTGGAGGCGCGGGTGGGGGATGGTCAGCTCGGGCGTGTCTACAACCAGATCATTATAGAACAGGATATCCACATCAATCAGCCGGGGACCGTAGCGAAAGGTGGGGGTCCGACCGAGAGTGGCTTCGATGGATTTCAGGTGCGCCAGCAACGCCAATGGGGTGAGGCGTGTCTGGGCTTTGACTGCCCCATTGAGGAAACTGGGCTGATCGGGGTAGCCCCAAGGGGGAGTCTCGTACACCGGGGAGGATGCCAGCACCCGTACTTCGGGCGGCAGCGCAGCGATAGCGGCTTGCAGATTCGCCAACCGGTCGCCGAGATTCGTCCCCAGGCTGAGATAGACGGTTGCTGAGTTTGCATAAGCTGAAGGAGGATGTGTGGACATACTTGATACCTGTCTACTTGCCTACTTGTGTACTTGTTACCTATTTACCTTCTTTCTGTGTCAGCCCGCGCTCAGAAATGGGCGAGTTGTGTGTCAGACCGCGTCAAGTTGAATAAGGATACCACACGCAGATTATTTCGATTGCCAGAAACGTTCTCGAGGGCTACAATAGCGTTGGCGGTTGACGGTTGACGGTTGACCGACGACCACTGACCGATGACCATTGACCACCCACCAATCACATCGAGGTAATAACCTATGGCTCAAGCAACGCTCAATTTCCCGCGCGGTTTTTTGTGGGGTACGGCAACCGCCTCCCATCAAGTCGAAGGCAATAACACGAACAACAACTGGTATGCCTGGGAACAGGAGCCTGGGCGCATCCGGCACGGTCAGAAAGCCGGGCTGGCATGCGATTGGTGGGGCGGGCGCTGGCGTGAGGATTTCGACCGGGCTGCCGAAACCCACCAGAATGCCCACCGTCTCTCGGTCGAGTGGAGCCGCATCCAGCCTGCGCCCGACCGGTGGGACGAGCACGCCCTCGACCGTTACCGCGAGATGCTGCGCGGTATGCTCGACCGGGGCATCACCCCTATGGTGACTCTTCACCATTTTAGCGATCCCATTTGGCTGATGGAGCAAGGGGGCTGGGAGAATCCTGCGGTGGTGACGCATTTCGACCGGTACGTTCGTAAAACTGTCGAGGCGCTGCGCGAATATGTCACACTTTGGTGTACGATCAATGAGCCAAATGTCTATGCCACGTCGGGCTACACCTCCGGCGATTTTCCGCCCGGTAAGCACGATATCAACTCAACGTTTCGGGTACTGGCTAACATGGCGCGCGGCCACGCCGCTGCCTATCACGCCATTCACGAGATCCAGCCTCAGGCGCGGGCAGGCACCGCTATTCATTACCGCTCGATGAAGGCTGCCAAAAGCTGGTTCCCGTTAGATGGGATGGTGGCGCGCCAGTTATCGCGCCTGTTCAACGACGCGTTCATGCGTCCGTTGATGAATGGGGTGATGCCAACCCTGCTCGGGCGTGTGCGGATTCCCGAGGCCAAAGGCACACAAGATTACCTCGGGGTCAACTATTACACCCGCGACCTGGTGTCCTTCAACTTGCTCTACGCCAACCAGCTTTTCGGGCATCGTTACTACCGCCCGGACGCCGAGTTGAGCGGCACCGGTTTCCTCGCCCACGAGCCGGAGGGGATGTTCGAAGCGCTCAAGTGGGCGCTTCAATTCAACGTGCCGATCATCATCACCGAGAATGGGGTAGAGGACGCCGAAGATCATCTGCGCCCGAAGTCTTTGGTCGAAAATCTGCATCAAGTATGGCGGGCGATTAATTTCAATTGGCCGATCAAAGGCTATTTCCATTGGTCATTGGTGGACAACTTCGAATGGGAGCGCGGCTGGACGCAGCGCTTTGGCCTATGGGAGTTGGATGAGGCGACACAAGCCCGCAAGAAACGCCCCAGCGTTGATTTATACGCCGAAATCTGCCGTAACAATGCCATCACATCGGAGGCAGTGGCGAAGTACGCGCCGACGGTTTTTGGGAAAATGTTCCCGAATTGAGATGAGAGCGTGAAACGTAATGCTTAAAACGTAAACACGCTCTTTACGGATTTTTTTACGTTTCACGTTTTTGGAGGCAATAATCTAATTTTATGTCACTACCAAATCTGTTGACCGCCAATGGTCTGCCCAGGCTTACCTGCCGCCCTGCTCTCCCAATGGATAAAACGGGTGTGTTGGAATTGGTTGCTAATATTTGGGACGGGCACGACTATATCCCTTATGTCTGGGACGACTGGATGGCTGATCCCGCCGGGCAGATGGTCGTTGCCGAGTATCTCGGGAAGATCGTGGGTCTATGCCGCCTGACGTGGCTGACCGATGGGGAGTGGTGGCTCGAGGGGCTGCGGGTCCACCCGGAGTTTGGCGGGCGAGGCTTCGGCGCTCATCTTTTCGAGCACTGCTTGCGATTGTGGGAGCAGCAGGCAGGGCGTATCGTTCGGTTGATGACATCGCATAAGAATGTCGTCGTTCACCACCTGTGCGACCGATTAGGATTTCACAAGATCGGTGGGCTGGCATTCGTGGGCGCGCCGGTTCTCGATGAGCCGGTGAACAGCCTGGAGCCGCTTTCTGCAGAGGATGTTTCGGCCGCGCTGGAATTGTTGCAGCAGAATCCGCCGCTGGCGTATGGATTAGTGGATTATTGCTGGAAGTTCGGCGCGCCGTCAGCGGACTTGTTGATGCACTCAGCCGCTGATGGTCATGCGTGGTGGTGGCGCGGGCGGACCGGGCTGGCCACGATCTGGGAGGATGACGATGATGGCGAGAAATATCCCTTGCTGCAAACCATCTCCTGCCCAGCCGATGCTTTGTCCGATTATTTACTCGATTACCGGCGGTTGATGGCCCGCCTGGGATACCCCAAAGGTCATTGGATGGCTCCGCTGCGCCCGGAAATGGAACCAACTCTCGCGGCGGCCGGTTTCTCCGTTGACCCCGATGAAATCGTGTATTGTTACGAGAAACGCTCGCCTGTTTATGGTATAATCCCGCCCGCTGAAAAAGCATGATTGGAGAGGTCGCGTAGTTGGCCTAGCGCGCACGCCTGGAGAGCGTGTTTCCCGAAAGGGAACGCGGGTTCAAATCCCGCCCTCTCCGCCAAAATATGGCGGTAGTTGTCGTGATTTTCCCCCCACTTGTGGGAGGCATGGCGGCTACCCCATTTTATTTAAGAATAATCGTGTGCGTTAAGGGGCTGCGTTGTAATATCTGCGCGCCCCATCTGAATTTCTCGTTTGAGCAAGTCGAGCTGGCTTTCGACAGCCT
>DYIZ01000070.1 GCA_020723385.1 Candidatus Aquidulcis sp. | reverse complement strand
TTGATGATCTGAAGTGGCGAAAATAACATGCACTATCCCATCTGGAGCTATGTTAAGTTTAGGATCCTCTACTCCCAATGAACTGTCAAATATATTAACGGGGAGAGACCAAGACCCATTCACTCCACGCATAGCGTACAAAATTTGAAATTCACTTGAATAAGCACTGCGCCATACAACATGAATATTACCCTCATTGTCTATCCCCACATCTTGGCCGCTTGACCATCCATCCATATTAGTTATACGCACTATATCTCCCCACCCTATTGGAGGGTACCCAAGCGACACAGCAAATTGGCCGGTATGTTGAATTTCCGTTTTTATGGGAGTATAGGTACCGCCTAAAGACCAACTAGGCAAAAGACCAGTTGATTCGAAACCTCCGTTTTGCACTAGATCATCCCGAGGTGGGAGGATTATATCTATTTTAGGATCTTCTTGGCTACTATAGTGAGTTAGAGGTAATGCTCCGTAACCAGTTTTATGCCAGATAGCCGAATAGTCTAGCGAATTATCGTTTAGGGAATAAGCGCCATACATCCCCTGAATATCACTGGGAAACGCCAAAGAAACTGATGGTGTTGTTGTGATCGAGACATTTGCTATAGGCACACCTACTTGATCCATTACCCTACCACTGATACCCCATGCGTAGAGTGTAATTGAAGTCTCCCCGTTTCCTATCGGCCAGTTTTCTAAATTGCCGGCGGTATCGATCGCACGTGTACGGAAATGATAGGTATGTCCGGGAATACCGGTAAATTCCCCCCATGTAGCAGACGTTGACATTAGCCAATCTACCCAGATATCACCTTCTTCGTCGCGGTACTGCACATCATAACCTTGTATGGCAGATCCCCCCATATCTTTTCCTTCCCATTCGATTACATTTCCATTGCGCAAGAAAGCATTTTGAGTTTTGACAAAACTGATTGGGGTGTCGCTTTCTACATGAGTATATGTCTCATAATCAATTGCCCAGGGCTCAACATTACCGCCATAATCCCACCCTCTTTCTCGAAAATAGTAGGTATGTCCTCCTATGCCCTGATAAAACCCACCAGTTGCAGTCGTCTTTATAAGCCAATCGGTCCACATTCCACCGATTCCATCCCTGACTTGTACATCATAACCACTAACACCTGATTGTGAATCGACTCCTGACCATCTCACAATGAATGGCCCGGGTGATTGGACCGGCAAAGGGGCTATGCTGGTAACTGGTGGTAGAGTATCCATTGTCTGCCAGTCTGGATACCAATCCTCTGAGCTGTTGGTTATGCCAGTGGTCTTTATTACAGTGTTCCAGGCCAAAGCGTAGGCATATTGCCAATACCAGTTTCCCTGGTAGTATACCCAAGTGATTTCGGTAAGGGTTACGAATTGCCCATCAGGCGACCAGCCTCCAGCCCAGGCATCCATAGATGTCCCGACGGGCTTGTAAACTGGATATTGGTTCCAACCATCGATGCCCGTCAACCATAACTCTTGCCAGCCATCTCCGTCGCCATCGGCATCGTAAGCAATCTGCGAACCATCCGGCGACCAGACCGGATGAAAACTATATGCTTGATTCGAGAGTTGCACCAGGCCACTTGAGTCAACATTCATCACATAAACCCGATACCCCCCGGTACGCCGAGAAACGAACGCTATCTTGTTACCATCCGGTGACCAGGCTGGCTGCCCATCATAATCGCCATCCCAGGTGAGGCGCGTCTGACCAGAGCCATCTGCATTCATGACATAGATTTCATATTGGTTATCCCGGTATGATTGGAAAGCTATGCGTGTCCCATCCGGCGACCAGACCGGGAATGAGTCAGTGCTGCTGTTCGTGGTCAATTGCGTTAAACCGGAACTATCAACGTTCATAGTGAATATCTCGTAGTTGCCGGTACGATTGGACGAAAAAACCAGTTTTGTACATCCGCGATTAAGCCGGGGGGTCATATCCGAAGAGCCATCCCAGGTCAGGCGGGTCTGGTTGTTGCCCGTGCCATCGGCGAGATAGATTTCGTAATTGCCGTCGCGGTAGGAGTTGAAAGCAATCTTGCTCCACGGCACATCAATCGTGGGCGCGTCAGGCGCTCTCGGTTCCGGATCGGAGTCTCCCTCCAGAAATGGGGCGGGGTCAGCATCGAGGCCGAAGATCGGGCGGGCGGGCTGCGGCTCCTCGGTTGGCGTCCCCTCCTGCCCCAACGGCGCGGCCCATCCTTGCCAATTGATCCCTGTTATCAACAGGAAACTCAAAACAAATAAACTTACCAAAACCAGTTTTCTATTCATGTTGATCCTCCATCGAATTGAACATTGTATGCTGAGACCCCTGGGTTATCATCGCCAGGATTCCCCCCGGCTCCAACCCTGTCTACAATAGCATAAAAACCGGCCTCACGCCAGTGACGACCGTCTCTATTTTGAGATGACGGGCGTATCACTGCCTCTTGCAATCGCGGCTATTTCAGCTATCATTAATTCATGGATCTCGCCCCGCTGCGGTTCATCGAAGAGCAAGTCGAAACCCTCTTCGATATCCCCCCGCTCATTGAAAAAAGCCCGCCATGTCCCAATGGCTTCGTCTGGCGCGGTATCACTTACCGGGTGGCAGCCATGCTCGCCGAGTGGCGCGACTACGAACGCCGCGGGCGCTTCGCCCGCAACATGCAGCCGCAGCACGCCGTCACTGCTGCCCGGCGCGGCTCGTGGGGTGTGGGGCTTTTCTATTTCCGTGTGAAAACGGATACTGGTCAGATTTTTGATCTGTATTTCGACCGCGCCCCCAAAGACGCCTCCAACCGCAAGGGGGCGTGGTTCCTCTACCGGGAATTAGCGCCCCCGCCGGGTGAATCACTCTGAGCGGGAGTTTCCCACCCGAGGGCGAATAATCGCGCTGCCAGAGTCTCGATCAGCTTCTGCTCGGCCAGTTGGGATCGCCAACCCGCGGGGATCGCTTGCGTTCCGTAGAAAGCTCCCGCCAACTGTCCATACACCGCCCCGGTCGTGTCAGCATCATCCCCCAGATTGACCGCCAGCAAACAGCCCGCCTCGAACGTCTCGCTGCGATAAAACGCCCACAAAGCCGCCTCCAGCGATTGAACGACATACCCCGTCCCGCGAATCTCGGGTGGTTGTTTGCGCTTGAACGATCCGCCCGCTACCGCGGCTATTTCAACCGCTAACGGATGCATCTCCCAATAGCCGGGGATGGGGCAGTACCGCTCGGCCAGCAGATCATCTTTATCCACCCCGTTCAACGCGCCCCACAACAGACTGCCGAAATATCGGCAGGCGTCAATGGCGGCTGGCGCAGCGTGCGTGGTGCGCGAACTTTCGGCAGATTTGACGATGGCTGCCTCGGGCTGGCGTGCGAACGCCATCGGTACAGCAGCCAGCCGCATGATGGAGCCGTTGCCAGCCGAGTTGGGGTCGGTCGAGCCGCAAAAGGGCTGGCGGGTGTGCTCGAAGCGCTCCAGCGCGCCCCGCGTGGCCCCGCCGATGTCGAAGCATGCCCCGGTGCTGCTGAGATACCCCTGGCGGAACCAGCGCAGATAGCGCTCCATTTGGTCGAGCGGGTCGAAGCTTTGCCGCTCGACCAGACTTTTCGCCAGGCACAGCGCCATGGAAGTATCATCTGTCCATTGACCGGGTTGCAAGCCAAACACGCCCCCGCCGCGCAGCCCGGTGACCGGCTCGAACGTCCCCGGCGGCTGAAACTCCACCGCCGCGCCCAGCGCGTCGCCTGCGGCCAGGCCGAGCAAGGCCCCGCGGAAGCGATCTATTGGGTCAATCGTCAGCGTTGTCATGCCAGGATTATAGCATTTCGCGGCTCCTATCCCATATCCCCTGGGTTTGACTCTGCAACTTCACATCTCCCACTGCGTATATTTCATAGAATTAACAAACGAAAGGAGATGCCGTCATGTCTACAGAATATCGAAAATTGTATCGCAGCCGCAGCGCACGCATGTTGGGTGGGGTGTGCGGCGGGTTGGGTGAGTATTTCGGGATTGACCCCACGCTGATCCGCCTGGCGTTCATCCTCGGCGTATTGTTGGGTTTTGGCTCGATGCTGTTCGTCTATCTGGTGATGCTGATCATCGTCCCCGATGAGCCAATGACCGGGACACCGCCCACCCAGGGAAGCTAAATCCCACGCTCTTGAGCCAGGTCTTAATGAACAAAACGAGCGGTCTCAGCCGCTCGTTTTGTCATTTGTGCTCTTCCGTTGGAAATGGATGAATCCCCAGATTTGGGGTGTGTGGGAGTGCATAGCACTCCCACACACCCCAAATCTGGGACATTTCCCGCCAAAGGCGGGAAAGCCGTCATTTTCTATAGATTAGCCTTAAACCAGCGGATGGGCCGGGGTCGCTTCGATAGCCTGGCTGATCAGGGTATTGACCACCTGCGAGAGCGAGGCCGCGCTGCCCCGGCGGATCACCACCTGCCCGCTGCCGGGCACTGCCTCGACGGCCAGCCACAGCCGCTCCTGGTGAACGAACCACCCAATTGTCCCCACCGGCGATGGCTGCTGGCGCATGTTGCCAACCGCGACCAAACTCGCCCGCAGCGCGGGGCTGCCAAGTACCTGCCCCAGCTCGATTGCCACCTCGCCAGCCAGCCCGGCGGCTTTCAGAGCCATCAGGCGATCCTCGGCGCTGATACCTTCTTGCGTTATCTGTTGAAGTACGGGCAGCGGCAGCACAAATTTAGGCTCCCCGCCGCCAACAGCAACCGTCATCTGGCAGCGTGCGAGAATGTCGGCAGCAATGCCGTCTTTGCCGGCGACTTGCTCGAAATGATGGGTGTGATCGGCGTCAACCCAATTGCTGATGATGAGAGTGCGCGACCAGTTGTAATACACGGCTTGCAGCGCCGTTCCCTCTTTCCGGTACGACAGCCAGTAGCCAGCCTCAGGGCGCACAGTAATGCCCACTGCCGCCACAACCAGCGGATTCAGCTCGATGTCGCCTTTGGCGTTGGTGCGCGCCAGCCCGCGGGCGATCATCGCCGCGCGGGCAGTTTGCAGCGCAGCCTGGCGCTGCTCGGTG
This sequence comes from Candidatus Aquidulcis sp., assembly GCA_020723385.1. Classification (GTDB taxonomy): domain Bacteria; phylum Chloroflexota; class Anaerolineae; order Anaerolineales; family UBA4823; genus DYIZ01. The sequence continues at coordinate 25,431 of DYIZ01000070.1, read as the reverse complement.
GAAAACGAAGCCAGGTCTGCACGTCCGGGCATCGGGTAAGAGGCCACCTGCATCACAGTGAGCGCGAAAATCAATTCCGGTTCGCTAAGGCGAAGCTGCAACTTTGCCATTAATCAATCTCCTTGTATCCTAATCCGCATAAAGCGGAACAGATATAACCCGATCTTGGATTTTGTGTTTTTTGCACAGAACGCATTGGCTAGGCGCTGCAATCTGCTTTCTACCAGGCTCCGCCGCCCCCGGTGCTGAGCTGCTGACCGAACCAGTTTTTGGCTCCGTCCAATTGCGACCCGATCCATTGATAAGCGGGCGTGAACCCTTCGGTGATGTCATCGCCCCACACCCAGTTGACAACCGCCAGCCCGCCAACCACAACCCCCGTGGCGACGATAGCTGGAGTCCCAACCAATCCGATGCCGGCGATGGTTGCCAATCCCACCTGGGTGGCGCCAAAAAATGCCAGATCGGTGGTTAGGGCGGCGTAATACTCGGGGTTGGTGAACAGCCCTTTGTCCCAGTATTCCCATGTGGTAAAGCCAAAATCGAGTCCCAGGAAAGCCTTGTCCAGCGGGCCAACGTCCGTCAGTTTGCCGAAGAACGCCCCCCAGCCCGACTCGACCTTGATCGGAAATTGCACAAGCGTGCGCGTCCATTCCTCACTGACCGCCAGGATTTCCATCGCATCGTCCTGGTAGTACAGGATAGATTGGACGTACTCGTCTACCACGCCGATGGAATTGGCCCAGATCTGGAATTGCTCGAAGGTGGCCATTTTCATTTCGACCAGGACTTCTGCCACATCTTTGATCTTGTCAAAGATGCTGGCCGGAGAGGAGCCGCTGTCCCCGGGAGACTCTCCGCCCGGCTGGCCGCCATCGCTGGCCGTCCCGCTGCCAGTTGTCGTGTTGGAAGTGGCTGAGTCCCCGTGGAACAAGCCTGCCCCTTCTTCTTCTGCCTGGCGGTATTGGGCGATCAACCGGTTGGTAGCTTCCTGCGATGCGTCGAGGGCATTCACCAGCCGATCCAGCGCGGGGAACATCATCTCATTCATCTCGGCGTAAAAGGCGTCCGCCGCGCAGCCGATCCAGCCGCCGTTTTCGAGCGCGCCGCTGCAGCGCCTGAGCTGCTGGATCATCTCGCGCACCACGTCAGCCTGCTGGCCGAACCGGCGGGCGACATCGGCCATCTCATCGTAATCAATTCGTACTCGGTATCCGCTCATACGCGCTCCGCTTTAAAAATGTTGTTCACTAAATTGTGATGCTCCGATGAAGGGAGTTCGGCGGTGGGCAGTACCCCAACCGGCCATATTATACCTTCCCAAAATGGCAGTTCTCCGTTCAAAGGTGAAAGGTAGTAAAATAACGCCCGTCAGCCATCGCTGGCCAGAAAAACTCATGTCCCAACGAATAATCATTTTCTCTCTCCTGATTTTATGTACCATCCCGCTGGCGGCGTGTACATCGCCTGCGATTACACCGACTCCCACAGAGTTGGCTGCCGCAACGGATGCGCCCACAATATTGTTGACGCCGACCCCGACCCCGACGCAACAACCCACGCTCACCCCCACTTCGCCTCCGCCGCTGGCGGTCTTGCTAGCCCCGGCAGGCGCCGATGAAGCCCAGGTGAGCGCCCTGCAATCCGCGCTGTACGAGGCGATTACCTCCGCCGGGCTGCGCTGGCAGGTGCGGCCTTCGCTTTCAGCGGCGGATCTGACGCCGGAACTGCGGCTGGTGGTCGCATTACCGCCCGACCCTGGCCTGGCGGCGCTGGCTGCCGCTGCCCCGCAAACCCAATTTCTGGCCGTGGGCATCCCAAATCTGCCCGAAGCGCCCAACCTGAGCCAGGTTGCCGCCAGCGGCGCTCGCCCCGACCAGCAGGGTTTCATCGCCGGGTACATCGCCGCCATGCTGACTGCCGATTGGCGCGTGGGCGTTATCAGCCTGTCGGATACGGTGACGGGCAAGGCCGCCCGCTCGGGTTTTCTCGAAGGCGTCGTCTATTTTTGCGGGCTGTGCCAACCTGAATACCCGCCGTTTTACCAGTACCCGCTCTACGGAGAGCTTCCGTCCACGGCCAGCGCCGTCGAATGGCAGGCGATTGCCGGGTATATGATTGACCGTTATGTGCAGACGGTCTTTGTATACCCCGGGGCGGGAGACCCAGCCATGTTGAACACTCTCGCACAGGCCGGGGTCAATCTCATCGGCGTGGGCGCGCCGCCCGAGGGGCTGGAGCAGAACTGGATCGCTTCCTTGCGCTCGGAGTCGCTGCCGGTTGTCCAGCAGATCATCCCTGAGTTGTTGGCCGGCCGCGGGGCGTTGAATCTCCCCATGCCATTAGAGATCACGAACATCAACCCCAACCTGTTCAGCCCAGGGCGGCTGCGGTTGGCCGAAGAGACCCTCGCCGAGATGTTGGCCGGATTTATAGATACTGGAGTGGATCCTATTACCGGGGAAAGCAAGTGAAACGGCGCTCATGCATTCGGATGGGAGCGCCATTCTCCTAAAAGGAATCGAAGCCCCAGAGCAATAAAAAGTGAATTAAGACACATTGCGCGTGAGCGATGTTCGTGCTAAACTTATGTAGGCTTAACCTAAGGCCATTCAAACCCAACATTCTCTCTAGGAGGAGAACCCGTATGTCAAAAAAACTTTCTTTTGTTTTAGCCATCGTTATGGTGGCATCCCTGGTGCTGTCGGCTTGCGGCGGCGGCGCTGGTGGTAAATTGAAGGTTGGACTGGTCACCGACACCGGCGGTGTCAATGATAAGTCCTTCAACCAATCAGCCTGGGCTGGTGTGCAGAAGGCGGTCACTGATTTCGGTATCGAGGCCAATTACATCGAGTCGAAGCAGCCCACCGACTATGAAAAGAATATTGACCAGTTCGCGACCGAAAAATACGATGTCGTCGTCACCGTCGGTTTCTTCATGGGTGACGCCACGGCGGCCAAGGCCAAGCAATACACTGACATCAAATTCGCCATCGTTGACAATGCCTACTTCCCCACCGCTGGCTCAACGGCCTGCGCCGATACCGTCAAAGACTGCTACGATGACGGCGGCCTGAAGAACGTCACCAGCCTGATGTTCCAGGAAGACCAGGTTGGCTTCCTGGCGGGCGTCGTGGCGGCAGGCATGTCCAAGACCGGCACCATCTGCTCCGTCGCTGGCGTCGAAATCCCGCCCGTTGTGCGCTTCGTCGTTGGCTACCAGAATGGCGCCAAGTGGTTGAAGCCTGAGACCAACGCACTCAACGTCTACATCCCCTCCTTCACCGATCCCGCTAAAGGCAAGGAAACCGCCATCAGCATGATCGGCCAGGGCTGCGATGTGATCTTTGGCGTAGGCGGCAACACCGGTAACGGTGGTCTGCTGGCGGCCAAGGAACAGAACCTGATGGCCATCGGCGTGGATGTTGATCAGTACGGCACCTACCCCGAAGTTGCTGGCGCCCTGCTGACCAGCGCGGCCAAGAACGTAGATGTGGCTGTCTACGAGTATCTCAAGACTGTCGTCAACAAAACCGATAAACCCGGCATCGTCACCGCCAATGTCCAGAACGGCGGCGTCGGTCTGGCCCCCTATCACGACTGGGAAACTCAGATCCCCCAGGAAGTGAAGGATAAGGTCGCCGAAGCCCTCGCTGGCCTGAAAGACGGCTCGATCCCCACCGGCTACGTGCCGTAAATATCTACATGTTCGATACGGAGGGTGCTGCGTTTGTGCAGCACCCTCCCTTTTCTAAAATCGGGAGCGATGGATGACCCCAGCCCTACAAGCGACAGGCATCACCAAACGATTTCCGGGTGTTCTCGCCAATGACCAGGTGAGTTTCACGCTAGAAAAGGGCGAAATCCATGCCCTGTTGGGCGAGAACGGCGCCGGCAAATCAACTCTCATGAACATTCTTTACGGGCTGTACCAGCCCGACGAGGGGGAGATTTTCATCAACGGCCAATGGACTCAAATTCAGACCCCGCACGATGCGATAGCAAAAGGGATTGGGATGGTTCACCAGCACTTTATGCTGGTTCCCCCGCTCACCGTCACTGAAAACATCATGCTCGGCCAAGAGTCGATCATCCCCGCCAGCCGCCCTCTCGGACAGCTTTCTGTGCTAGACCGTCGCAGCGTCGCTGCCCGTATCCGGGAGATCAGCCAGCAATATGGGCTGGCAGTAGACCCCGATGCTTACATACGCGATCTGCCAGTGGGCGCTCAACAACGAGTGGAGATCATCAAAGCCCTTTACCGCTCCGCCGATATTCTCATCCTCGATGAGCCGACTGCTGTTCTAACCCCGCAAGAGGCCGATGATCTGTTTGTCATCATGCGATCCCTGGTCGCACAGGGCAAGTCCATCATTTTCATCACCCATAAGCTGCGCGAAGTCTTTGCGGTTGCCGATTGCATCAGCGTGATGCGCGCCGGGCAGATGGTTGGCTCGGTCAAACCGGCCGCGGCAACGAAGGAAACGCTGGCTGAAATGATGGTCGGACGAGAAGTGATCTTGCAGATAGATAAATCCGATGCTCATCCGACCGATGTTGTCCTCGATCTGGATGCCCTTGGAGTCATGGACGACCGGCGACATCTGGCTGTAGACGGGGTCTCGCTCCAGGTGAGGGCGGGTGAAATCCTGGGGATTGCTGGCGTTCAGGGAAATGGTCAGGTCGAGTTGGCTGAGGCGCTTACCGGTTTGCGAAAAGTCGCCTCGGGGAAAGTGAATATCCTGGGTCATGACACAACCCATGCCAGCCCGCGTCAGATCATCGAATCCAACGTCTCTCACATCCCGGAGGACCGCCACAAACACGGGCTGGTACTCGCCTTCCCGATTCGTGACAACATGGTGTTGTGTACGTATTACCGCTCGCCATTCGCGCATGGCATCGAGCTGGATTTTCCGGTCATCGAAAAACAGGCTGAAGAGCTGGTTGCAATGTTCGACGTGCGCACACCCTCCACGATGACCAGCGCCGGGTCGCTTTCCGGCGGCAACCAGCAAAAGGTGATCGTGGCCCGCGAGCTGGCCCGCCCGGTGAAACTGCTCATCGCCAACCAGCCGACGCGCGGCCTGGACGTGGGCAGCATCGAATTCATTCACCGGCGCATCGTTGAAGCGCGTGACTCCGGCGCGGCCGTGTTGCTCATCAGCGCCGAGCTGGATGAAATTATGAGCTTGTCGGATCGTATTGCTGTGATGTACAAAGGGCAAATTCTCGATACCCTTGATGCACGGTCTGCCACGCGTGAGGCCCTGGGCCTGTTGATGGCCGGCGTCACTAAGGAGGCCGCACATGTCTAAAGCCACGTCATCCGGCGCCAAACCATCATTCAGCGGATCGTCGCTTCTGCAAACTGCTGTTTGGCGGGCCCTGAATTTGCTCAGTATGCCTGCGCTGGCATTGTTGGTGGCCTTGGTTCTCGGGGCCATCGTTATCTGGATTACCAGCGGCAGCCTCCTCACCGTGGGAGAAGCCTACGCCGGGTTGGTGCGCGGCGCGTTCTTCAAGCAGCGGGCGTTATCAGAAACGCTGGTGGCAACGACGCCTTACATTCTTCTCAGCCTGGCGCTGGCGGTCAGCTTCAAGACCGGCCTGTTCAATATTGGCGCTGAAGGACAGTTCTACCTCGGCGCGATTTGCGCAGCCTGGGTGGGGCAGATTACCACCGGGCTGCCGGCCATCATCCATCTCCCGCTGACCCTGGCGGCTGGCGCGCTTGGCGGGGCGATCTGGGCCGCTATTCCTGGTTATCTCAAGGCCAAGACCGGCGCGCACGAAGTCATCAGCACGATGATGATGAATTACCTCGCCTTTCGGTTGACTGAATATCTCATCAGTTGGCCGCTCAAAGACCCGCTGGCGACGGCTATCCAGACACGAAGTGTTTCACCGGAAGCGGAGTTGTGGACGCTGGCCTCGATCCCCGAGCGGCTGAAAGACCCGCTCAATGCGCTGCTGGTTGGAATTGTCATCGCAATTTTGATCGCTATTATTGCCCGTGAGGTATTCAAATCGCCGCGCTGGCGTGAGCGTCTCAAGAGCAATGTGCAGCGCCGGATCGCATATCTTGGCGCTGGCCTGATCGTGGGCGTAGTGACTTTCGCGGCGCTGCCGCCGCTCACCCGGTTGTGGTGGCCTTTCCAGGATCAATACGACCGCCTGCACATTGGGCTGTTCATGGCGCTGGCCGCGGCGGTGGGAGTGTGGTGGCTGCTATGGAAAACCACCATTGGTTTCGAGCTACGCACGGTGGGCGCAAACCCCAACGCGGCGCGCTATGCCGGGATGAATATTACTCGCAACATTGTGGTGGCAATGGCAGTTTCCGGCGCGCTGGCCGGGCTGGCGGGAACAGTGGAGGTGCTGGGTGTATCGCTCTGCCGCTGCCTGCCGTTGTTCTTTTCCAGCGGTTACGGGTGGGACTCGATCGCAATCGCGCTGGTGGCGAAAAACAGCCCCTTCGGCATTCTCATTGCCTCGCTGCTGTTTGGGGCCATGCGCAATGGGGCCGATCTGATGGAATTGCTTTCGGGCGTATCGAAATACGTGATTTCCGTCATTCAGGCGTTGATGCTGCTGTTCGTGGCGGCTCCCGGCATCGTCCGTTGGTTGTTCCGCATCAAGGCCGAGCGAAAAGCAGAAGATGAAGGCCCGGTCGTGCGCGGCTGGGGAGGTGGCTAACCGATGAGCACGACGACGAATATAACCAAGCTTCAACGCAGGAGCCTGCGCGGCGCATGGTGGGTAACGTGGCTGCTGACTGCATTCGGGCTGTTCGCGGCCTGGGTGCTGCTCAACCTCGTGATTGGCGGCCAGTGCAAGGGCGACTGCGTGATCGGAACGCTGGCGCAAATGTTCCGTGTGGCGACGCCGATTGCTTTTGCAGCCTTCTGCGGCGTTCTGTGCGAGCGGGCGGGCGTGACGGACATCGGCATCGAAGGCAAGATGCTGATGGCGGCTATGGTGGCGTATGCCGTTAACCTGTTCTCGTATCAGTGGCTGAAAGATTTTATGGATCCCGCGACTGCCGGTAACGTGAGCCGGCTGCTGGCCCTGGCTGGCGGCTTGATCTCTGCGCTGCTCCTGGCCGGGTTGCACGCCGTCCTGTCTATCCACTTCAAGGCTGACCAGATCATCAGCGGCACGGTCATCAATATCCTGGCCATCGGCGTTACGGGGTATTGCTACCGCCAGTTCCTGGCGGAAAACCTTCCCGCCGGGCCAGGCACTTTCCCCTTGATGCCGATCCCACTGCTCTCAGATATTCCTGTGATCGGGCCGATCTTCTTCCAGCAGAAACCGCTTACTTATTTGATGTTCATCCTGGTCTTTGTGATTTACTACATCCTGTTCTACACCCCTTGGGGGCTGCGCACCCGGGCGGTGGGCGAACATCCGCGGGCGGCGGATACGCTGGGTATCAACGTTTACCGCACGCGCTACATCAATGTTCTGTGGGGCGGGGTGGTCGCCGGGTTGGGCGGGGTTTGGTTCACGCTGGAAGCGGTGGATGTGTTCAACCCGTTGATGACCAACGGCCTGGGATTCATCGGGCTGGCCGCGATGATCTTTGGCAAGTGGAGTCCCTTTGGGGCCATGGTTGGGGCGCTGATCTTTGGCCTCGGCAACAGCGTCACCTCCACGGTGAGCATCTTCCGGCCCGACATCCCCTCGCAAATCCCGCAAATGCTGCCTTATCTGCTGACCATCATCATCCTGACGGGTGTGGTGGGGCGGGCGGTGCCGCCTGCGGCGGATGGCACGCCGTATGAGAAAAACTGACGCAGGCGAAAGGTATCACAATACCCGATAAATTTTCAATCGGACGGAACATAACAATTTGGACGCGGACAAACGCTGATGAACGCGGAATCAAGCAATTAGGGATTTTATGCCGTTCATCTGCACCAGTCTGCGTCCAGTTTCTTTATTTGGGAAAGCGCTGGTAACCTGTTGGGGAATTATGCGAGTTCATGATGTCGCTTTCAAGCAATAAACCACGATGAAAAAATTTATATTCAGATGCCCGATATTAGCCTTATTACTCGTTGCCTGTCAATTGCGACAAGCGCCGCCCAGCCCTTTACCCATAACATGGCTATCTCCGACGCCAATTCGCACGCATCTCAGTTTCTCTCTGACACCATCTCTATCACCAACCCCGACTCAGACATTTACATCTACGAATAAACCCTATGATACGACCCGACCCCAAACTCCTACAAAGACTGCCTCCCGAACAATAACCCTATCATCTACCACCAGTTTATCTCCGGCAACTTCAAATACACCATGGCCAGATGAATATATTGCGCAGAGATATATGGAGCTTTTTGAAACTAATGGGAATTGCCGTCTTCCATGTTGGTGGGGAGTAGAACCGGGCAAAACCACGAAGGATGAAGCCCGTCAGTTGTTCGCTCCTTTTAAGCAGTATGATCGCATTTTATTCGATGAGACCGGCGGTAGTAGCTATGCTACTCTCATTATGTCTCCCCCTGTCCCAAGGGATTACACTATTATGGCGAGACTAGAGTTCGATAGCAACGGGATAGTACAAACGATAGATCTTGATGCAGAGACCTTCATGTACTGTGGATTTAGCCCCACAAAATTGCTCGCTGATTATGGCAATCCCGACAAGGTTTTGCTACCGCCTGGGCTTCTGGTCATGTTTTACGAAAAGCAGCATATATTGGCGGAATATGCCATAACCCAAGATAAAGACACTCACCAAGCCTGCTTTTCTGCCTTCAACTCCCTTTTTACTTGGACACCCAGTGAAAACTGGACATTGCAAGATGTTCAAAGAGAACTGCATATTTCATCGTTGAAAGAATGGGAAGAAGTAACCGATCAAAGGATTGATGTTTTCTATGAGGCGTTCGAAACATGGAAAGGAACCAAAAACTGTTTTCAACTTCTCCCTGATGCTTGGCCATAAAAGGATAATTTACATCATTTTGCTTCTTCTCTCTGCCCTGAGAAGAGATGCACGATGAAAACACGATAAACCATAACCGAAACTAAAACCTCCTGCACTTTTCGCAGGAGGTTTTAGTTTTTGGATCACCGCCGGACAACCGGCAGATAGCGCCGGAACGGCTCGATCACCGCTACGGCCGGCGCGCCCGACGCCGGTTGAGCAATTCCGTCGCAGCGTGCGCCATATTGGGCATTTACGATGCTGCCACTGGCGTCACTGGCAGCTTGCACCACCAGCGCCACCTCCCACGTATCGCCTACCGGCAGAGTCGGCAGCGTCCAGGTGACCACGCCACCGGCGGTTATGTAGCTGCCTGTGGCCGAGACGAAAGTCGTCTGTGCGGGCAGCGTGTCCGTCAAAATCAGGTTATGCGCTGCGGCGAATGGGTGCAGGTTGGTCACGGTCAACGTGTAGGTCAACAGCCCGCCGGGCAGAACGCTGGCAGGCCCCGTTTTCCCCACCGACAGCGTGAACGGCGTGATTTCCGTGTACACGGGCGCGCCTGTGACCGGCAGCGCCTCGACGCTGCGTGCTCCGTAGGCGATATTGCCGATGGTTCCGGCAGTCATCGTCAGCGGGATTTGCACCGTCAGCGTGACGGGCCAGGACTCAAGGGCCGCCAGGGATGCCCGCTCCCATTGGATAATCCCATCCGTTGGCGTGAACGGCTCGCTTGACCCAATCAGGGTGACGCCCGCTGGCAGCACATCGGTCAAGACAACCGTGTGCGTCGAGCTGATGGGATGCAGGTTGGTCACGGTGAGCGTGTAAGTCAGTAATCCGCCGGGCGCGGCTGCCGGAGCCGCAATTTTGCCCACCGCCAGGCTGTAAATTTGAGTGGTCACCGGCAGCCCGCCCACGGGTGCGGCCTCGCTGCTGCGCACGCCGTAATCCAGGTTGGTGATCGTGCCGGTGAAGGTCAAAGGAACCTGGACGGCCAGTTCCACCGACCACACCGCGCCCGCATCGAGGGCTGGTTTCTCCCAGGTCAGTCGCTCCCCAACGAGCGAGTATGGCTCCGTCGCAGAGATGAAGTTAACATCGGCTGGGAGTACATCCGTCATCACCAAACTGTGCTGCGCCGCAACCGGGTGCGGATTGGTCACAGTCAATGTGTAGGTGAGAATCCCGCCGGGGGCGATGCTCGCTGGCGCGGCTACTCCCAGTTCCAGGCTGTAGGGGACGACCGTTGTCGTGACCGGCAGGCCAGCCACGTAAGGCACATCATCGCTCGCAACCCCGTAACCCTGGTTTGTGATGGCGCCGCTCGGCAGTGTGGCCTGCGCCACCCACTGCACACTGGCGGATTGATTGGCAGCCAGGGAAGGGAAATCCCACCGCAGGGTATCCCCAACCAGCGAGTAACCCGCCGACGCCGAGACGAAAGTTGTCCCGGTGGGAATCGTGTCCGACAGCACCACGTTGGCGGTGGGGCTGATCGAGTGCTGATGGGTGATGGTCAGCGTGTAAGTGATCGTCTGGCCGGGAGCGACGAATTCCGGCGCGGTTTTACCGATTTCCAGGCTGTGGGGCACGTTCAGCATGGCGTCGTAGGCGTTGATGCGCCCATAACCGAAGGTGTTGTTCGGGATGGATGAACCTGGCACGCCGCCGCAAGTTTGCGCGGTGGTGAGGGGCAGCGTGGTCTGCTCGATGAGCGTCTCGAGAGCTTCGACATCCCCCGCCAGGCGCGGCTGCGACGAGATGAGCAGGGCAATCATCCCGGCCACGTGGGGCGCGGCCATGCTGGTGCCAGACGACGATCCGTAGAAACCGTTATTGGTGGTCGAGCGGACGCCTACCCCCGGCGCGGAGACATTGGGCTTGATGCGATTGCTGCCGTCCACCGTCACCGGCCCGCGGCTGCTGAAACTGGCGATAGAATCGCCGCTGTCGGTCGCGCCGACGGTGAACGATTCGGCGTAAATGGCGGCTGGCTCGAAGATGGTGTTGCAACTGGAGCCGTAGTTGCCCGCCGAGTGGACGGTGACAATCCCAGCGGCGCGTACCGCCTGCACGACGGGCAGAAGAACATTCCAATTGACAGCGCTGCACCCCTCGCTGGAAGTGCAGCCCCACGAATTGCTGATCACATCCGGGGCTTTCGCTGGATCGCCCTGGGCCGGGGTTCCACCCACCGGGTAGGGGGCGATGAACCATTCGTAGCAGGTAATGTAGGTGGCTGGAGTCCCGTAGCCGGATGTATTCATGTTGCGGCAGCCGATCCAGCGCGCGCCGGGAGCCATGCCGACCGCGTTGGCTGCGTTGGCCGGGTCAGCCCAATTATCGCTGCCGACCATCGTGCCCATAGTGTGCGTGCCGTGCCCATAGGGGTCAATCGGCGTGGGCGAGTTTTCGGCGGTGGCGTCGAGCCAGTTGTAGTTGTGGTCGGCGGCGGCGCCATTCCAGCCGCGATATTGGTTTTTCAGCGCAGGGTGATTCCATACGTAGCCGGTATCCGCCCCGCCGATGACCACGCCTTGCCCGGTGTACCCCGCCGCCCAAACCTGCGGCGCGCTGACCTTGTTGATGTTCCACTCGATGGCAGCGGGCACGGTAGTGCCGGGCGCGTTGGGGCCGGGCGCGGCAGACGGCTGGGGCAGGTCGGCGCGAACGGTGGGGTTGGCATAGATGTGAGCGACGTCAGCCCGCTGCGCCATGGTCTGCACGGCGCTCAAATCGCCGCGCACCCAGATCATGTTGACGATCCAATAAGAGCGGTACGCCGCGCCCATCCGGGCGAGGGCGTCCCACAGCGGCGGCTGCGTGCGGGCGGCCAGGCCGCTCGCTGTGCGGTAGACAAATTCGCCTTTCGCCAGCTTGTCCGGCAGGGATTTGGCCGCGCTCAGGTCAGCCTGCTCGGCGAGGACGATCAGGAATTCGGTCGGCCCCTCGGCGGCGGTTTGCATCACCCAGGCGTCAACTTTCGACTGCCAGGAAGCGGCCGAAACCGCTGTGGAGACAGTCGCCGCGCTGAGCAGCAGCGTGTGGCTGGCAAGCAGCGCGGCGACGAGAAATACATTGAAGAGACGGTTATATTTTGACATTTTGACCCTGTCCCGGACGAGCCGGAAAAGAGTCCGCTAATCTACACCAATCATCGCTATTCTTTTTAAAATATTCGCGAAGATTGGCGAGGATTAGCGGACTCCAGGTTATTCCACGAAAAGCAAAGATTCGATACGCAAATTACTATTCTTCCAGAGCTTTCACCAGCTCGCGGCAGAAGTCGGGGATGTCTTCGACGACGCGGCCCCACACGAGGTTGCCATCTCGCAGGGCGGGCGCATCCACCCATTCGGCTCCCGCATTCACCAGGTCGTCGCGAATCCCGGCGGAGCTGGTCGCCCGGTGGCCTTTGACGATGCCCGCCGAGATCAGCACCGACCCGGCGTGACAGATCGCCGCCACGATTTTCTTCTGTTCGTAGACTTGACGCACCAGCTTGACCACCGACTGGTAGCGGCGCAGTTTGTCGGGCGCCCACCCGCCGGGGACAACAATGGCGTCAACTTCGTCGGCGGTGATCTCGGTGGCGTCGCAATCGGGCATGGCGTACAGGCCGTACTTGCCGCGAAAACGCTCCAACCGGCTGCCAACGATGGTCACCTGGGCGCCTTCTTCGACCAGGCGCATGTACGGGACCCAAAATTCCAGGTCCTCGAAGCCGTCTTCGACGAGATAGGCGATGTGTTTACCCTTGAGTTTCATCTTCTCCTCCAGTTTACAGCTTAACCAACATTTTTACTTCCGGCCAGATCAGCGGCAGCGCCGCCAACCCGCCCAGGGTCAGTGCGCCGAGTGAGAGCGGCAGCGCCGGAAGCGGGACGAAAGTCATCACGCCATACGTCACCAGCGCGCCGATGCCCGCAGCCAGCAAGCCGCGCAGCAGCGTGCGCCCCACATCCAACGCGCCATGATGATGGAAATTGAGCCAGACGAGCAGCAGCAGCGCTTCGCCGGTGAAAGTCAGCGTATCGGCCAGCGCCAGCCCTCCCACCCCCAGCCTGTCAACCAGCCCCTGCGCCAGCACCCGGTAAAATACGAATTGCAGCGCCGCAGCGCTGAACGGGATGAGCGCGTTTTGTTTGGCATACCACGAGCGCACACCCACTTCGAGCCAGGCGTGCCCGATCAGCCCCAACAGGAAAGCCCGCGACACCCAGGCCAGCAGGAGCGTGTTCTCGGGGCTGAAATCGAACACCACCGCCACCAACGGCTGGATACCCACCGAGAGCAGCGCCGCAGCTGGCAGGCACAGCGCCAGCATCGCCCGCAATGCACGGTTCACCATATCTCGAAACGCGACCGCATCCTGGCGGACAATGTGCTCCGCAAGCGATGGCAGCAGCGCAATCGCAATGGCTGTGCCGATGAGCGTTTCCGGCACCTGCATGATGAACCAGCCGTAGTTGAGGATCGTCACCGAGCCTTCGGGGAGATGCGATGCCAGGCTGTCGCGGGTCAGGAAATATAGATGCAGGCAGAACATGCTGGCCACACGGGGCGCCATTAACCCCAGGACTCTCAGCACCCCCTTGTCGAGAAAGTTCAGCGACGGCGACCAGCGGAATCCAAATTTCAGCAGCCCCGGAATTTGGATGGCAAGATGGAGCGCCGCCCCGATGATGACGCCAAACACCAGGCCGCGGATGCCCAGCCCGAAGGCGGGCAGCGTCAGCGGGCCGATGGCGATCCCTTTCTCGGGGGCGAGAATCAGCGCCCCTGCGATCTGCCCGATGTTGTACAGCGCCGGCGCCATCGCCGGAAACAGAAAATGCTGGTTGGCTTGCAAGCCCGCCATCACCAGCCCGCTGATGGAAAAGATGAGGATAGCCAGCAAATCGAGGCGCATCAGACTGGCGGTGAGGGCTTGCTTGGCCGGGTCGAAGCCGGGCGCAATGAAGTTGCGGATGAGCGGCTCTGCCAGGAGAATGATGACCAACGAGATGACCGCGGTGACGATGAAAGCCAGGTTGGCGATGCGGGAGAAGAGCTTCCAGGCCTCCGGGCGGCCATGTTTCTCGAGGTACTCGGTGAGCACCGGGATGAGCGCCACCCCGAGCGCCCCGCCGGAAATGAGCGCCGAAAGCAAGTCGGGGATATTGTTGGAGGTCAGGAAAATATCCAGCTCGTTCTCGGTGAACAGGCGGGAAAACAACACCTGCCGGACCAAACCCAGGATCTTATCGAAACCGAAGAAAATGGCGATGATGAGCGAGGCGCGGGCGATGCGGGTCATGGCGAAGGAGAGTCGAATAGTCGAAGAGTCGGATGGTCAAATAGCCAAAAAGCCGATGATGGTGGCAAGTATAGCATGAAAAACGACCGTGCGGCGCATCGGTCAATGCGCCGCACGGTCGTTACTGGTTTATTGGCTATTCGAAAATCGCAGCATAGCCCCTTGTGGGCGGCGATGCTGGCGAACAGTGCGAACGGGCACAAGGCTCTATACTACGGCTGCTGCGTATCTGGCACAGTCGCCGGGCGCGTGCCGAGCTTCAAGCTGACATCCAGAGTTTTACCGTCGCGGACGAGCGTCAGCACTATCTCCTGATCGGGGCGGGTCTGCAAGGCCAGGTAGAGCAAAATATCGTCGAACGAGCGCACCGGCTGCCCGTCAATGGCTGTGACCACATCGCCGCCGATTTCGGTTTGACGCCCGTTGACGGTGTCAGTCCCGGTCGAGCCGCGCAACCCGGCGCGGTCTGCCGGGCCGCCGCTGATCACGGACGAGATGTAGGCGCCCTGTTCGGTTGGGAGGCTCATCGCCTGCGCCAGCGTCGGGTTGACATCTCCGCCGCTCACGCCCAGCCAGGCCCACTCGGTCTTGCCGCTCTCCACCAGGTCGGGCACCACCCGTTTGATGATGCTCACCGGGATGGCGAACCCCACGCCGGTGTTGCCCTGCCCCACCCCGCTGGTCTCGATCTGGGCATTGACCCCGATCACCTCGCCGTTGAGGTTGAGCAGCGGACCGCCCGAATTGCCGGGGTTGATGGCGGCGTCGGTCTGGATAGCCTGCGGGATGCGGTACTGGTTCAGCGCGGCGATGGATCGCCCGAGGGCGCTGATCACCCCGCGGGTGAGAGTCCCATCCAGCCCAAATGGGTTGCCGATGGCTACCACGGTCTGTCCGACGGCCAGTTGGCTCATATCGCCCAGCGGGATTGGCGCAACGCCCGCGGGCATCTTCTCGGCCTGGATCACGGCCAAATCGCTGTTCTCATCCGCGCCGGTCAGCGTCGCCGCGGAGACGGTTCCGTCGGAAAAGGTAACCTCGATCTGGTTGGCATCTTGCACGACATGTGCGTTGGTGACAATGTGCCGGTCGGTATCGTAAACGAAGCCCGATCCCTGGGAATAGGGAAGCACCTGCCCGCCATGCTCGACGTAGATGGTGATATTGACCACTGAAGGATTGATGCGAGCATACAGGTTGACCAGCAACTCCTGCTCACTGGCAACCGCGACCGGCACAGCAACCGCTACCGGTGTGGGAGGCGCAGCCACGAGAATCGGCGCGGCTGTTGGCACAGGCGGCTGCCCAAAGGTGACTGCCGAGGGGATTGCCCCACAGGCCAGGGTCACCAGGATGAGAAACACGATGGGGAAAACGAGCCGTATTGGCTGCTTGGTTTTGGTTTGCATAATTCACCTCATAATCGTAAGCAATAAGACCCCGGAGGCCTTTCAACGTCCGAGGTCTTCGAAAAACTCCCTGCCAATGGGAGTATACGCCTCCAGGGTTAGAGCATTCTGAGACCAGTCTTAGCCAGGGATAAAAGGTTGTCTGGGTATTCTTAAACTCCCGCACCTCGAAATTTCTCATTCGCACCCTCTTGCGCCTTTCGTGAATTCTTGCTTCGTGGTAAAACTATCCCATTCATCATCGGTTTGGGAAAGCCTGGAGGGCAGACTTAAATGCCAATTGATGCGCCATTGCAGCCTGGGGCGATGCGGCCGCCGCGCCGCCAACCATGGGGAAGGATTGTGGCCTATGGGGGCGCACCGATGCTCATCGTGATCATAATGATCCTTGTAGTTGGTGCAAACGACATCAAAAGCCAGAACGGCACCCTCACTGCGGTCGCCTGGGCTGCTAAACGTACCGCTACCCCTGCCCAATTGACCGCGAAACCATCAACAAAAACACCTACCCCTACCCTTCCACCCTCGCCTCCAACCTGCAGTCAAATTGGACAGACCTGGGTCTCGCCAGAGGACAACATGGTGCTGGTTTGTGTGCCGGCCGGGGATTTTATCATGGGTTCCAACGATGGCGACGGCGACGAGAAGCCATTGCATACCGTTTATCTGGACGCCTACTGGATAGATCAGACCGAGGTGACCAATGCCATGTATGCGCTGTGTGTCAAAGCTGGAGTTTGTCCATTGCCACCCAACGCATATAATAATGTTCCGAATTTCCCCGTAATCTGGGTATCCTGGGACGACGCCAAAGCCTACTGCGAGTGGGCGGGTCGCAGACTACCCAGTGAGGCTGAGTGGGAGAAAGCAGCACGGGGCACAGATGGCCGTAAATACCCCTGGGGAGAGACGCTCAGTTGCACCCAGGCGAATTATGGGGGTGTAAAGGGTAGTTGCGTGGACTATATGACAGCTGTCGGAAGTTATTCCAGTTATGCAAGTCCCTACGGTACTTTCGACATGGCTGGGAATGTGTTCGAGTGGGTGAACGATTGGTATGATTATAGTTATTATGCGGTGTCGCCAAGCAACAACCCCACCGGCCCAACCAGCGGCCAGTTTCGGGGGCGGCGCGGGGGGAGTTGGTTCTCCAGTTTACCCACTGATGACAACGTCGGTACAGCTTGCCGCGCTTACAGTCTCCCCTACACTCGTAACGGCTACGTTGGCTTCCGTTGTGCAGTCTCCGCGAGAGATAATGGCAGGTAACCATCAGGTAAGAAACATCTGGCAGGAAAAGAACACCCGCATGAAAATATATCGCACTTTTGTATAAGTGCGGTAAAATAGGCCCACCTGGAGTGATGGCCGAGCGGTCGAAGGCGACTGACTTGAAATCAGTTGTGGGCTTACGTCCACCGGGGGTTCGAATCCCTCTCACTCCGCAGACAACCAGTCTCACCACAGAGTTCACGGCATTCGCTGCGAATGCAGAACACGGAGAATCTAAAAACTCCTCATGCTCTGCGCTCACTGCGGCGAGATTTTTTTTAGGATTACCATGATCCCAATTCCACCTGGATTTGCCCAAACGATCACGGCGCTGTCGGCGTGGGAGTTATGAAGATTACGGTCACGAGTGGGAAACGCCGCTGATGGTTGCAGAGGCGCTGTCGGGGATCGGTTAAACAGGGAAACCAGTTGTTGGGGCAAAACACTTCGTTACTATTTTCTTTATAGCTGAAGGCGACGAATTACAGAAACAAGTGTGCAAAACCTTTGCGATTACATGACGTTCTGCACACCTGGAAAACCCTATTATTTGTGCAAAAAGGGGGATGGCTCGCTTCTTTACAATAATACTCATTTTGTATATAATGTGAGTATGATTGTAAATGATAAGTTATCTCCATTAGAACGAACCAGAAAAATTATGGCAAGTCAGAACGGTACCCTTTTAACTTCAGATCTGGCTAAGTTCAACATTCCTAGAACCTACTTGTCCATCTTTGTACGAAACGGCGAAATCGAACGTGTTTCAAGAGGCGTTTATCAAGCAAGTGCTTCCATCGAAGACGAATTGTTTATTCTACAAGCCAGCCACCGATCGTCTATCTACTCGCATGAGACGGCTCTCTATCTCCACGATTTGACTGATCGAAGCCCATTGCGCTACTCAATTACGGTGCCGGTTGGTTATCATTCCGTCTCCCTAATCCAGGATGGGCATAAGATTTTCTATGTCAATCGGAATCTGTTCGACACGGGAGTGGTCACGATGAAATCCGCTCATGGCAATCCCATTCGAGCCACCGGGCTGGAAAGGACGATCTGCGATATCGTGCGAAGCAGAAACCAGATGGAGATGCCGCTCGTTTATGGGGCGCTGAGACGCTATGTAAAGAGCACTGATAGGGATATTGATTTACTCTATAACTATGCCGGGCACTTCAGAGTCCAGAAAATCATCCGGCAGTATATCGAGGTTCTTCTATGAGTAAAGCCATGCAGCCCCTTGCTGCATGGCTTTCCGGGCCTGTGGAGGCAGATGCGCGCCAGTGAGCGCCAGGCAATCCTGAAGGTAATGTTTACCGGGAGAGAACGGTTTGAGTAATCTAAACCATGTTGCACCTGCCCCTCAGATATGGTAAAATCTTGCCGCACTGGGGAGGTGCCAGAGTGGCCGATTGGGCTCGCCTGCTAAGTGAGTGCTGGGACATAAACCTCAGCCGCGGGTTCGAATCCCCATCTCCCCCATGTTACCATCTGAATACGTGGATAGTAGAGATAGAAACGCAATCGACGGCTGCACAGCTACGATAGCGTTCTCTCGTACCCAGGCTGCTTCAATCGCGAGTTGAAGCAGCCTTTTTTGTTCAAGTTGTGAAAGTGAATGCCACTCAGCGACACCCGAACAGATGAGACTGAGTGATGTCATTGTAGCACCAATGAAGTCGTAGCGCAAGTCTCTTTTGAGAGATTCTAACCGATTTCGCTCGCTTTCGAAAACTTCCCGGGTAATTTCTCCAGAGATATAGATCTCGCGCGTGCGGAGAAACCGCTGCTCGGCTACCTGGATTTCTTTCTGCAGCACGTCCAGGTTCACATTGCCATTCGAGTTTTCAATCACCTCGTGCAGGAACTGGTAGATTTGCTCTTCCAGAACGTCCGAGTCAGCCATCGGCTGGGCACAGTTGTTCTTGTGATCAATCCGGTCGCCATCGCCATACACCTGCCGATCCTGGAACGTCGTTTCACCGCGCATCCGGCTGCCGCAGTAGCCGCAACGCAGGATGCCGGTCAGCGGAAATAACCGAACCGGATTGCCGTTCTTATAACGGATGTTTTTGTTGACCAGGGCCAGGATTTCCTGCACCTTGTTGAAAATATCTTCGCTGACCAGCGCCGGGTGGTTGCCATCCAATACTTCCAATGGCGGTTTGCGTTTGCGGTGACGGCCTTGTTCGTCGATCCCCTGGTAAGGGATTTTGCCGGTGTAGGAATACCGTTTGAGCATGTCGCGCACGATATCGCGCCCGAACAGGCCAGGGTTGGTGGCGCCTTTGCGTCCTTTCTGCCGCAATTGCACCTCGCTACCATCCGGCAAGGAAACTTTCGTCTCGTTCAAGATATGCACGATCTGCACCTGGGTATATTGTCCGGTGGCATACCAATCAAAAACCATTTTTACTGCCAGACTCTCAATCGGGTGGGCAATGATGTTTTTGCCGTCGCCCAGGTTCTTGTTGCCATAATTCGGGCAATAATCCTTGCCGTTGGGATCTTCACAGTTGGCGCACAGGCCCTTGCAGTACCCAAATGGGATGCCGCCAATCCACATCCCCTTGCGCGCCCTTTGCCTCTGGCCTTTCTTCGTTTCCTGGCGCAAGTTGTCGAGGTAAATTTCAGCGAGCATACCCAACACGGTCAACATCAACTTGCCCCACGGGGTAACAAAGTCGAGCTTCTCCTGAACCGAAGCAAAACTGACGCCGCACGAATTGAGCTGATCCAGCGCCGATAGCAGCCCGCCCAGGTGACGGTAGAAGCGGTCAATCTTATCCACCACCACAACGTCAAACTTGCCTGCCTTGGCATCTCGAAGCAGTTGCTCCAGGGCGGGCCTGTGGCTGCCTTTCTTAGCCGAAATGCCGGCATCTTCATAGATTTGCATCAGGGTCCAGCCCTGAGCTTGAACGAAGGTGCGGATGTGCACCTCTTGGGCATCCAGGCTGTGTCCTTCGACTTGCTCGCGAGCGGACACTCGCTTGTAGCCCACCGCTCGGTAGGGGGTTGCGAGTATTGTATCCATACATGCCTCCATTGAATGTGGTTTATAATGTTCTCGGAGTTGGCGGCGTTGCAGCACGTCAACGATTCGAACCTGCGAGGATTCTAACGCAGGTTCCAACTGGAGGTGCCCATCAGATGGAAGAGCCAATTGCAAAATCAAGGTTTGCCGCGCGCATAAAAGACTATAACCCTGAACCGCTTAGAAAGCGCGTTTTGCAGCTCCTTGAGCAAAGGAACGAAACCTACCGCGAGGCATCGCTGGACTCTGGACTAGACCACCAGGCAGTCCGGCGCATCCTTGGTGGACGGCGGCCAGCGATGCATATCTGCATTTTAATGGCCGATCATTTTGGGGTGAATCCGAACGAGTTTTTACAACTGGCCGACTGGCCGCCCCTCAAAGCGTTCGATATCCATGCTGCCAGCGCAGAGAACCTGCCACCTGAGGCGGTTGAGGTGGCGATGGATTTAGCGCGTATTCCTGATCCAGGGACGCGGAAGCAGGTGGCAGAAGCCATCCGGACGCTGCTGGCGAAATATTTTGAAGAATAGAATTATCTTAGCGAAACCAATGCGGTTCTTCAGCTCGTTTTAGACGCTATTGTGTAACGTTAGCCTATTCGATAGTGGGGTGGGTTGCCAGGTTGTCTCAGCATATAAATGTGCAAGCCGTCATTGGGCCGATTTTCACCTTATGCACCATGAGATAACCTGATTCGTTCAACTTTTAGCTCATACTCGTTAGATTTACAAAAATGCGACGCATCAAGTGGATAATTTAGCCCTAAACTCCAAGCACAGTTTATCAATCGTTCATCGTCAGTCACCAATATATCTGCAGGTATTGTCATTGCTGCATATACAATCTCAAAATCTTCGGATGGCAAGGCAGTATCTTTAACGAATCCTTCCAAGTAAGCTGGACTAACCTGCCTGGTTATGCTTCTTTCAATATCAAACACTTCACAGTATGGTATTTCTCGAATCGCGTAAGCTGACAAGAAATTGTGAAATTCGTCGCAAAGCTTTTCAAATTTGCTCCGTTCACTCATTAACTTGCGGAGTCCTTCCAATTCTGCCAAAGCTTTATGGTAATCACAAGAATTTGTCTCATCACGGGAATTGTTGTCATCTATGGTTGTACAAGTACATGAGTAACTCTGCATAATGCGCCATTCAAACTCATCAACGTTTACGCCTGCCTCCAAAATTTGGTTAAGCCAGTAATAGGCTCTATCTTTATCGCCTTTATGCTCTTGGCTGATTAATTTACCTACAGGTAAAGGGTCGGTATCCGATTTTAAATTTCTTGCCGCCCAATCTTGCCTGCCTTCATCAGGCTTCTTGCCTCCAATTCCACGAAAGGCCATAAATGCTTCATAGATGCATTTTTCAAATGTATATCGCTTCGCTTGGGTATCATTTAAATAAGGGCGAGGCGAGTAGTGTCCGCGATAAGCAGCAAACCCCTTCAATAAGACACTTGTATCAAGAAATACATGTAGCGGCATTTGTTGTTCCATACTTATATTTCACTTGGGCGAAGGAGTGCCCCAAGGTTCCGGCTTCGCCTACATGGCGAGCAACGGAGGGATCTAAACTACTCAGAACATTTCTGGAATGTCCACAATGATCGCGGCACCCAATTAGTCCCGTCAGCGTGCAAGCCGTTTTTGGGCGACACTTGAATTGCTCACTACTATCCGCTGTGTACTGAGATGACTAAACCTTCTCTCTGCAAAACTCAAGTATACGTCGGTTACGCGCCTCGACGAAATCAACCGCGTGTTGCTTGTACGCAAGGTAAGCTTCTCTGCTTGCCGGAAGAGGTGAAGTTTTAAAGCCATCAAATGGCATAAAGAAATCCACTTTCGAAAAATCTTCAGCTACCATGTCTTGTAGCAGGAAGAATTCGACATATCCGCAGAAATCTCCGAACAAACCGAAGAAATCTGCATAACGTTCAAGAGTTTCACGCAACGGACTATTTTCATTGACATAATGCCGCCTGATGCATTCGACGGTAAGGTCAAAGCGATCTTTAATTCTTGGATGAAACCCGCGAGCACCGTTGATGGTCATCTTGTGTCCAATTCGGTTTCCTGGAAATACCATCATGCCACCGATTGTGTAGCCAATGGTGTTAAATGCAGCTAGCTCATCCACAGGTATCTGTTCGATGATGTGCGCGATTTTGGGCTCTCGCGTGAACGAGGGAACTACCGAATCGCTCGACAAGAAAAACTCACCAATTTCCGAGTGGTGATGCAAATATACCTGTGCAGTGGTTTCAAAAAGTTCGAGCACAACGCCATTAGGCAAAGGTTTGCTCCAAAGGAGCTTGTGATACCTGCGAAGGGTTGAACTGAAGGCATCCGGGTCCTTTCCAGGAGGCGTGTCCGATCGGAAATCGAAAGTGGTATCTATTTCGCTACGCATGTTCATGCCATAAAGATATATCTCAACCAGAACGATTGTCATTCAACAATTGAGCGGTTTGAATAGGTGTGCATTTTGCACTTGCCGCCGAACGGTTTGCGTTACTTGCGGGTGGGCGGGACGAGACAAAGCCACTTTGCCGGAACTCGCCTCTAGCCAAAAACCTGCCTGAAAACGCGGCGACTCCCACCCGTCGAGTGCACGCTGTGTTGGGTGGCATTCTGCTGTCGCGCATTGCCTCTACTTATCCAATTTGGTGAACGGGCCAAAGTTCCTCAATCTTTAGATATGTCTCTAAAGGAAGGAATTTTTGAGCGCCGATCGTATCAACAATTTCAGTTGGAATGGAAACAATGTCTTTAAGCTTTTCGACTATCACAAATTCGACCTGATCGAGCTTAAACGTAAAATCATGAGGAATACGCCATTCCCTTTCATGGGAAAAATCAATTGTGGCTCCATGCAGGAAATCGACTGTCTTTAGTTTTTCGGGTCTATAACTTGGCCAAAACGGGGTTACAAACGGCTTTATACTCTCATCCCAATTTTGTTGTTCCCAATGGTCAGCTCTTATATAAAATGCAGGGCTTCCCCCCGCAGCAAAAACATGAGGTTTGGAGAAGCCTACTGCATAGGGCGAATAATGTTGCGCATGGGGGATAAGGCTTGCCCAAGGACATTCTGTAAAGCAGACCGCATTACGGCTTGCCCATCGTAACTTTGATGTAATGATCTTTTGGCACGATAGAATAGATATCAAACGTTCCAGTGCTGTCATTTTGTTGAACTGATTCGTCGGATTATCTTCTTGGTCGCTGGAATAGCTTGGACGACTGGTTGTGAAGTGAGCGAGATAGTGCGAAAAATCCGGTCTGGTCATTGATAATTTCCTCCAAATGAATTTTGTGGTGAAGTCGCCCAACGGTTTGCGTTAGGGGTGGTGGGGTGTGCTGGGAATATGCCGCCTGTGAGCAGGAAAACCCGAAGCCAAGAAAATACCCAAAAAACGCGCCGACTCCCGCAAATCCGCTGCATGCATTGTTAGCTGGCGTTATTTTCACGCGCTTCATGGGTTTCAAACAGAAACACTGCTAAAGCGGTTGCTGTGCCTGCGGCAAGTTTAGCATGTCGAGGAGTCAAGCCCTTTGCTTTTGCAGACTTGCCGTGACCTGTTCCATAGGAGTTTCTTAGTTCTGCTAATCCTTGTGTAACAGTGGCTAGATTACTCAACAATCGCTTGATGGTTTCCGCTGCTTTTGCTGTCTCTGGAATATCATCAGGCGTTAATTTTAGTTGCTTATATGTCTCTTTTACAACTTTTGTGAGTTCCCATTTATCATCAAATTGCACGCCACGTTCCTGCAAAATAGTTTTACAACAAGTTTCAACCAATTCTTTAGAAGTGCCAATTGCCAAATCGGGATCGTAGGAAATTGCGGCTTCAATTCGATTGATCTGGCGCCTCAAATACTCGGCGTTAAATACATCGTTGTTTTTGGCTAAATCCATTCCAATTGGCACGCCTTCAATTTTTCGCCTTCCAGTATATATGGGGAGACCTGAGATTCTTGACCTTTCGATTATTTCGTATCCATCTGCTGCCAAAAGCTCATTAAACCACTGTCGAAGTTGCTCGGTTTCTTGCAAATCATTTCTTACAACAGGATGAATCATTTCACACAAAAAGCCCAAAAAAGTTTCATCATCACACTTTAAAAGATTAAATCTGCTGTCTGAAAATATCCAATCATCTTCCCAATCAGTTGGATTATTAATGCGATGTTGCCATATATCGCCCGCCGCGTTACTGAACCGCCCATCATAAGATGGCATTTTTTCTAAATCAAACATTCTCGCTAAAAAATCAGGCTCGTTAAGCCGTCCTGACCAATTGACTTGCTGAACACGGAGGACATCAATAATATTGCGACGAGTAATTTCAGAGATCATATTCTTGTTCTATCCTTAATAGCCAGCTAACGCTCCGCTTCACCTGCCGGCGACTCTGGCAAGACCCACTCCAAAAACCAGAGCCTTGGCTGCCCCAGAGCACGCGCATACCAGCGCCGAAGGGGATCAGGTGGAAGCGGTTGTTAGCCTGCTTTGAATTACTATAAGAGGCCATTGATTTTCAATAACTTTCCTAATTCGTGATGCTCAATCACTTCGATGGGAAGCCCAAGAATATCATTCGCGGCTTTTATGTAATTATGTAATAGTTGTGAACAAGGTTTCGCTGTAACGAACACTACAACTCCGTCGGGGAAACTCAAGAACGGTCTGATGATTTGATAGGCTATCTCAACTGGAACGGCTGAACATTTGATTTCAATTCCTGATTTAACGGGCATGCTCAACCTGTAAATATTCTCGCCATACTGTACAGCCAACTCCATATCAGATATTTCATGCGGTCCATGAGGTTTATTCGCCTCCCTCTGTGCTAATACAGGATTCACACCGTTTATTAATTTCGCAAGAGCACTCCTTATCTGGCTGTCGTCAAGTTGCTGGAGTTGGGTGATTTCGCTATCATCAAGTACCATATTGGGAATATCGGCATAACCTTTGAAGGTGCTGATAAGAAAATCACCCATATTTACAGGCATAGAACCAACCTTCGGACTAGAGAGTAGTAACAAGACTTGGTGGCGAGCCAGAAGTATATATTTTTCTTCTTCAAGGAGTTCTTGTTTACGAGTATCGGTAATAATTTTAGACACGACAAAATTATTAAGTATAAGGCGCTTGATTCTTGAATAAGGCTGGGAGAAACTTGCAGCAAGCTCGTAATATGAAATTGCGGATTTGAGCAAGCCTAATTCTTGTGCTCTTATCCCAATATGATATAGAGACGATGCCATAATAGGCATTGAAAATAACATGATGGTCTCGAAGTCTATCTTATATTCCCCATTTGGTTCTTTGATGAAAAGTAGTATCAAAGGTGGAGTACGATTAGATTTCTCAATAAG
The DNA here is from genome assembly GCA_020723385.1 of Candidatus Aquidulcis sp. Lineage (GTDB taxonomy): Bacteria > Chloroflexota > Anaerolineae > Anaerolineales > UBA4823 > DYIZ01. The sequence goes on along the minus strand of DYIZ01000070.1, from coordinate 69 downwards.
AATCGCTGCTGTATCTACTTTGACAATGTCAAGTTACCCTCGCCAAAAAGGCGGGGATGTGGCATAAAT
>DYIZ01000069.1 GCA_020723385.1 Candidatus Aquidulcis sp. | reverse complement strand
GTATGCCCTGAGAACCCCTTTTGTCAAGCTAAAAGTGACTTTTGCGGTATTGCATAATTTGTCTGTTGTCTGGGCTAAATTCGAGGTCAGAAATAACCCACTCTGGTATATTGGATGAGACCCAGCGCACCTGTAGCCAGGCAGACAAATCCCAAAAGATAATCCCTGCCCCCGTGGAAAATGCAAGCAAATCCCCATCTGGGCTGAAAGTAATGGCTCTCTTTTCGCTCGTTACTGGCTCCACCTCGATAAATCCTTGCTCGTGCAGTGTTGTACTATCATATAGATAGATTTTCGAAGCGGTATAAACGGCGACCACTCGTCCTTCTGGTGAAACGGTTATATCATAAATACGACCTTTTCCCAGTTGGGCGGTTACTTCCATGCGGTGCAAGTTTTCGGGGGTGATCTCTTCCAGGTCAGAACGCTGATCCACGATTTCCGGCGTCGGCGTTTGTATCGTTGGCGCAGGTGGCAACGTTGGAGATGGCAACATTGGAAGTGGCGTTGTCGGATTACAACTGGTCAAGAAGAATAAACCTGAGAGAAGAACAGCCACAAAACGTTGTGGCAATGATCTTATCCAGTCCATCCTGTTTAATCTCACCTTCTCCGTGTCAAGACTCGTCCAGCAGCCGCAGCACTTCGGGCAGAAGGGTCTGCGTCGTCGCCAGGGCGGTGGGAGAATGGATGGTGACGTTGCCGCGCCAGTCGCCGAAGTAGCCGCCGGCTTCCCGCAAGATCGGCGGGAAGGGGCCGCTGTCCCAGGCGTTCATCACCGGGTCGAGGGCGATCTCCACCCGCCCGCTGGCCGCGAGCAGATAGGCGTAGGCGTCAGACCAGCCGGCCTGGAACCAGGTGGCCTTCTGCAGCCGCTCCCAGGCCGCGGCGTGGCCGTATTGGGCGAAGGTGGTCGTGCTGGTGTAAGCCACCACCGACCGGCTGAGATCGTTCACCGTGGAGACGTGGGCGCGGCGGCCATTCCACCAGCAGCCCAGCCCATCGGCTGCAGCGATCATCTCGTCCAGCGCGGGGAAATACGCCGCGCCGACGGCCACCTGTCCATCGATTTCCAGGCCGATCAGCACGGCGTACAGCGGCACGCCGTGGATAAAGGCTTTGGTGCCGTCAATCGGGTCAACGTACCAGCGGAATGCCGCACCCTCCCGCTCGGTGACGCCCCCCTCCTCTCCCACGATGGCGTGCATCGGATAGCGATCCTCGATGCGGCGGCGGATCAATTCTTCGGACAGCCGATCCGCCACGGTGACGGGGGTCTCGTCGCTTTTGAAATCGGGCCGGATGCCGGTTTGGAAGTAGCCCAGGGTCAATCTCCCCGCCAGATATGCGGTTTCGGTGATGAATGACAGGTAATCGTCGAGTTTCATAGCGCCTCCTGGGGGTATTTTACTGCGAAATGGACAGGGGTGTGAACACAAAAACCATCCACGAATAGCGCTCGAATACACGACGGATGGCTTGCGGACCAATGGCATTCGTGCTTTCGTGAAATATTCGTGGATGGTTGACAAATGGCATTTTCACGACAATAATATGAGAGTTGGCGGGCGAGGTGAGCTTATCCGTCTTAATCTTAATAAGTCCATGATGTAGACAAAGAAATGGTTTTGTGATGAAAAATATTATTCCATTAAGAAATTGGCTGGATTTGGTTTTAGAAAAGATAAACTTTGTCATCGGAATAGGGGTTATGCTTCTGGTAAGTGGTTGTTTGTCTCAACAAAAGCCATCTCCACTTCCTGTATTTTCTCAAGCAGGCACACCAATACCAGTTCCAACAAGTGTTATCTCGCCGCTGAATGCCGATCACGTATCATTATTAGCACAATGGGGTAAAGGGAACCTAAATCAGGTGGCATATTCCCCTAACGGCAAACAAATAGCAGTAGCATCATCATTGGGTATATATCTCTATAATGCAGACACACTGGAAGAAGTTCGCTTGATTACAACAGATGCCAATATACAGTGTGTAAGTTTCTCACCTAATGGGGAATTACTGGCATCAGGGGCGGATGATGGGACAGTGGAATTATGGCGAAGTACGGATGGCACCCATGTGCGCACGTTGATTGGCCATAGGAGCATTGTATGGGTAGTAGCCTTCTCTCCCGATGGAACCATGTTGGCTTCAGGAGGCAGCAGCTATTCATCTGGCGAAAGTGCAGCCCTGCAGTTGTGGAGAGTGTCTGACGAGAAGCTGCTATACACTTTAGAAGGTGGCGGGATAGAGGTACATGATGTGGCCTTTTCCCCAGATGGCGCATTATTGGCTTCATCACTGGATGCAGGCAAAAAAGTGCGTTTGTGGAGAGTTGATGACGGATCTCTGGTAAGAACATTCGAAGATCAAAGCCCTTATATGAATCAAATTAATAGCGTGGCCTTCTCGCCCGATGGGATAATCCTAGCTACGGCTTCAATGGATAAAACAGTCCAACTCTGGCGAGTTTCTGACGGAACGCTATTGCATACCTTGGATGGTCACACAGATGATGTTGAGGATGTGGCCTTCTCGCCAGATGGGGCAATTATTGCTTCTGCATCGCGAGATAATACAATAAGGTTATGGAAAGCATCAAATGGTGAGGCAATACGCATTTTGACTGGTCATTTATCGAGAGTGGGAAGTTTGGCTTTTTCGCCTGACGGCACAAATCTGGTGTCTGGATCATTTGACGACGCATTGCGATTGTGGCGAGTCTCGGATGGGACACTACTACAGGCAGTGGAAGGCTACACAATATGGGTGAAAGATTTAGCATTTTCGCCGGATGGAAAAATGTTAGCCTCCGCTTCGGGTAATCATGTTGTACGAATATGGAATGTGTTCGATGGAACGCTGGCGCACACATTGGAAGGACATACAGGGTGGATAAATGACGTGGCCTTTTCTCCAAATGGAACAATGCTTGCGTCAGCAGATGGTTCTGGGCGGCTATGGCGCGTGTCGGATGGAGCGCTTTTACTCATTTTTGAGGCGCCGGAAGGCAATTTTTACAGTACTGTTGCATTCTCGCCTGATGGAGCGATCCTGGCATCAGGGGCCTCCGGTTACGTACAGATGTGGCAACTTCCGGGAGGAACGCCTCTACGTAAAGTGGAATGTAAAAATGAAACTCTCACAGCAGAAAATAAGATCATTGAGGGAATTTACAGTTTAGCATTTTCGCCAGACGGTACGTTCTTTGTCATTGCATTCAATTTCAACGGGACGCAATTTTGGCAGACATCGAATGGCTCTCTGCTGAAAGTGGTACGTGACGCAACAGGCACTTTGGCGTTTTCGCCTGATGGGGAATTGTTGGCAGCCGGGAGAAGCCTGATCCATGTATCAGATGGAAGCATCTTTCGCGTGCTAAAAGATCATCAAAGTACAGGTGAAAGTGTAGCATTTTCGCCTGACGGTATATTGGTAGCTACAACATCAAGCGACAATGCGGTACTGATATGGCAATTATCGAATGGACAGCTTCTACAAACACTAAAAGGTCACTCAGATAAAATAAGGAGCATTGCCTTTTCACCCGACGGAAAGCTGCTGGCATTAGGATCAGATAATGGCACTGTACTAATATGGGGCATACCCTGAATAAGATCATTGGAGCTATGACCAACAAAATCGCGCTTGACCGCATTCTCTCCCTGCAGCGCGGTGCGCAAGGAACCTGACCCATAACCGTCGTCACCGCCGCGCTCGACCTCGACACACGCGGCCACGCCGACGTGGGCGACATCACCGAGGCTGGCGGGGTCGGATCAAGCGATAATGTTTGGGCTATCAATACCTTGCCTCGAACGCAGGTCAGCTTCCACACCAATCTTTCCGATGAGCAGGCCTTATTATTCATTCGGCATCGGGAGGGTCAAAAGTTAAAAAGCCATTGCAAAAAAAATGGGCTTGCGGTAACATGATCGTATGCACGTAATCTCCCGCAAAGCATTGCGCATCTTTTCGCAGCGGTATCCCGACAGTCGAACGGCAGTAGATTCGTGGTTTCATATCTTGGAAACAAACCAGTTTGACAGTTTCGACGCATTACGCAAGGTGTTTCCAAGTGCAGATAAAGTTGGCAACCTTTACGTTTTCAATATCGGCGGTAACAAGTATCGCCTCATCGCCTCCATCCATTTCAATCGGCAGAAAGTATATATTCGGCATGTGCTAACACACGCCGAGTACGATAAAGGGAAGTGGAAAATATGACCATCGCTACCCAACCACTCGCAAAAGCATGGGACAGACTACATACGCTGATCCCCGTTTTTCCTATTCGCACCTCACAGCAATATGAACGGGCAATAGAAACCCTGAACGATCTATTAGATATCGTTGGAGACGATGAAAAACATCCTTTATATGATCTGGTAGATACATTGGGGACATTAATTCATGCCTACGAAGAGAGCCAATATCCACAAACCGACATCAGTGGGATAGACGTTTTGAAGTATCTGATGGGTGAGCATCACGTAACGGTATCCGACTTACCCGAAGTAGGCGACGAAGAATATCTTACCGATTTACTGGCTGGGAAGCAACAACTAACGGTCGAAGACATAAAAGCGCTATCCCGTCGTTTCCAAGTGTCCACGGCGACATTTGTATAGCGCGGGACAAAGGTGGTCTGATCCATGCCCGTCGTCACCGCCGCGCTCGATCTCGACACCCGCGGCCACGCCGATGTTCACGATATCACCGACCCGCTGGCGGGGCTGATCGCCAAGAGCGGGCTGGCGAACGGCATTGTCACCGTGTTCTGCCCCTCCTCGACCAGCGCGGTAACGACCATCGAGTTCGAGCCGGGCTGCGTGAGCGACCTGCGCCGTATGTTCGACGAGATCGCCCCCGCCGACCGGGGCTATGCTCACGATGACACCTGGGGCGACGCCAACGGCTACAGCCACATGCGCGCCGCGCTGCTCAAAGCCTCGCTCACCGTGCCGTTCGTGAATGGCCGTCTCACCCTGGGGACGTGGCAGCAGATCATCTACGTAGATTTCGACAACCGCCCCCGGCGGCGCGAGCTGGTGGTGCAGATGATTGGAGAATAGCTCGTAGTAGGCGCTTTAGCGCCTAGCTTTGCGCTAAAGCGCACACTACGAACATCAGAATTGATTACAACCGGCCCGGCAGTGAGTGATGGATTGCACTACACCGCTGGGCCGTTTCGTGTTAAAAATCTTCTAACCCGTACAAGCCGAAATCAAAAAAGAATTGAACACGAAGGTCACGAAAGGCTGTCACAAAGGAAAATAAAGGAAACCAACGATTAATGAACCTTCGTATCCTTTGTGAAGACCTTTGATTCCTTTGTTTTTCCAAACCCTTGCAAGAATAGCACAAACGGAGGAGGCAACCTATGTTTCACATTTTCGATCAGGCTCGCCGGTATATCGAGGAACGCGGCGTGCAAATGGTAGATATGAAATTCTGCGACCTGTGGGGGCGCTGGCACCATCTGACCGTCCCCGCCAGCCAGTTTACCCCTCACCTGATGGATGACGGCATCGGCTTCGACGGGTCCGCCGTTGGGCTGAAGAGCGTCAAGGCCGGTGATATGGTACTGGTTCCCGATCTGACCACCGGGATGATGGATCCCTTCTGGCAGATGCCCACCATCAGCTTTATCTGCACCACGCTGGAAGCCGACACCCACGCCGTATTCACCAACGACCCGCGCAATATCGCCATCCGCGCCGAAGCCTACATGAAAGACTCCGGCATCGCCGACGAGAGCCGCTGGGGGCCGGAATACGAATTCTATGTCTTCGACAATGTCAGCTACGAATACGGCGTCAACCGGGCCAGCTACCGCCTGGAGTGCCGGGAAGCCGACTGGAACAGCGCCACCGGCGGGCACGGACATTACATCCCGCTGCACGGCGGTTATCACGCCATCCCGCCCAAAGACCAGCTTTTCAACCTGCGCTCCGAGATTTCACTCCACCTCGAAGCGATGGGCATCCCGGTGAAGTATCACCACCACGAGGTGGGCGGCCCCGGCCAATCGGAGATCGAGACCCCCATGATGGGCCTCGTCCAGGCGGGCGACGCCACCATGATCATCAAATACGTCAGCAAGATGACGGCTCACGAGCACGGCCAGACCGTGACCTTCATGCCCAAGCCGCTCTACGGCGAGGCGGGCAGCGGGATGCACTTCCATCAACACCTGTTCAAAGACAGCCGCAATGTTTTCTACGACCCGCAGGGGTACGGCTGCCTGAGCCAGGAAGGGCTGTATTACATCGGAGGGCTGCTGGCCCACGGGGCGGCGCTGCTGGCGATCACCAATCCGAGCACGAATTCCTACCGCCGCCTGGTGCCGGGCTTCGAAGCGCCGGTCAACGCCTTTTTCTCACTGGGCAACCGCAGCGCGGCGGTGCGCATCCCCAAATATGCTACGCAGCCCGACACCGCCCGCATGGAATTTCGCCCGCCGGACGCCACCTGCAACGTTTACCTGGCGCTGGCTGCCCAGCTTCTCGCCGGGCTGGATGGCATCAAGAACAAGATTGACCCCACCGAGGCCGGCTTTGGCCCGTTCGACGCCAACATCTTCGCCTGGACTGCCGAACAGCGCGGCACCATCAAATCGCTGCCTGCCTCGCTCGATGAGGCGCTGCGCGCCCTCGAAGCCGATCACGACTTCCTGCTGGCCGGGGATGTCTTCAGTGACGATTTGATCCGCATGTGGGTCAATTACAAGCGCGAGACCGAAGAATACGCCGTCCGCAACCGCCCGCACCCTTACGAGATGAGCCTGTATTTCGATGTGTGATTGTGGTAAGTGTTGCGTGTTCCGTGTTCCGTAAAACGTAAAGCGTAATCCGTAAGGAGCGCCTCACGTTTTACGTGTTTACATGTTTACTTGTTTACGAGCCATTCCAATGCCCCTATCTTCTCGACTACCCAGGTTTCTTGCCTTCCCGCTACTCATCGCCCTGCTGGCGCTGGCCTGTGGACTCACGCCCGGCCAGGGGAGTGAATCGCAATACCCGATGGAGCTGGCCTCCTTCACCGAGAACGGCGCGGCGGTGACAATTTCGCTCGAGCGCGATGGAGCGGGCGGCTTTCTCCTCGCCGCCACTTTCACGCCAATCGAGGCGGGTTTTCACTTATACAGCAAGGACACCCCGCTCGATGGGATAGACGGTCTCGGCAGGCCGACCCTGCTCGAATTGACCTCCCAATCGAAGCTGGCCGCCCTCGGTAGCCTGATCGAGAGCGCCGCGCCGCTGGCAGAGCCGATCTCGCCTGACCAGGCGGGGCTGTTCGTCTATCCCGACGGGCCGGTGACGCTGCGCTTGCCGGTGGCGCTGCCTGATACGGAAAGTGAAACCGTCTCCGACGAAGTGTCGGTGACTTACATGGTTTGCAGCCAGCGTGGATGCAAACAACCGGTGATGGGCAAGATCATCCCGGTGACGGTGCCTTCTAAAAATTCAACCCGCTAAACCGATCGTAAGTAAATCAAGCCAGTAAGCCTGCTCCCCAGGAGGGAAAACCATGCTCAACCATTCCATCAAAATCCGATCTTTTGCATCCCTTTTCCTCGCCGGCCTGCTCTCGGCGTGTAATTTGATCGCACCCCCACCCACTTCCACGCCAACCTTGGCCCCAACGAATACGCCCACAGCCTCCGCCACGGCTACCGCGACACTCACGGCCACCCCAACCGCCACGCCTCTGCCGACCAACACACCCACGCCATCGCCGACCGCCACCGAAACCGCTACCCCCACCGAAACTGTGACACCCACACCGACGGCTACATTCTACCTGCCGGTACCCAGCCCCAGGCCAGGCTGGAATTTCGTCTCCGTGAAAATCGGGCCTTACCAGGGCGAGATGATGGACTTGCTCAAAACCGAGGCTCTCAAAGCCCAAGCCATGGGGTTGAAGCCATTTGCCGAATTCTATGCCACCTGGTGCCCGTCTTGCATGAAAATCGAAAAAAGCCTAAAAAACGACGATCCGCTGATGGTTGACGCATTCAGCGGTACATACATCATCAAGCTGGATGTCGATTCATGGCGGAAATACCTGGATGCCAGCCCCTTCGAGTTCGAGTACATCCCCATTTTCTTCCGACTGGACGAGAACGGCGAACCCACCGGCGACTGGATGGACGGCGCATCGTGGAGCGACGATACGCCCGAAAGCATGGCGCCGGCGCTGAAAGAGCTTTTCCAGGCCGATGATTAAGTGCAAAACGGTCTTCGACTACGCTCAGACTGCGTGTTAAGCGCCCTGAGCGCAGTCGAAGGGGGCTTTTACACCAGAAATTGTAATTACGGCGTTCCGGTGGGAATGATGATCTCCGGCGCGGCGGTCGGCCCGGCGGTGCGTTTGGCCAGCAGGAACCAGCCAGAAATCGTATCGAAGCGGTCGGAAGGCTCGAAGAGCGGCCCCATCGTCACCCCCTGCACATCCACGCTCACCGCGTACGAATAGACCGGGTAGAATAGCGGCAACGCAGGCAATTCCTGGATGAACCGCACCTGGAAATTGCGATACAGCCGCACCCGCTCGGCCAGGTCCACCGTCACCCGCGCCTGTTCGAGATACTCGCTGGCCTGGCGGTCGTTCCACATCGAGTAATTTTGCCCCCCGGTCATTTGAGCCTGATGCCAGAACGGATATGGATCGGGATCGTGAGATTGGGAGAGATTCAAGTCAATCAGGGCTGCCTGGTGAACGCGTCCGTTCAGGTAGTCGCTGACCAGCTCATCGTAGGGCACAGCCTTGAGGGTGACGCCCACCCCCAGGAGACTCCAATCCCGCTGGATGGCTTCCGCCAGGGCTGCGTGGGATTCATCATCCGGGAAGAGAAGCTCAAAGTCGAGGGGAATCCCATCCTTGACCCGAATATCGCCTCCCTCCGTTGTGAGCGTGTAACCGGCAGCTTTGAGCAGCGCCAGCGCCTGGTCCGCATCATAACCAATGCGCTCGATGCCGTCATAATAGGCCCACGTTCCAGGGAAGATCGGCCCATCGGCCAGAATCGCCTGCCCGCCAAGCAGCCGGTCAACCATCCACTGCCGGTTGAGACCCATCAGCAGCGCCCGGCGCACGCTGGCATCCTGGAAAAACGGCGCCTGGGGATTGTCCAGGTTCAAGACGATCATCGTCATCTCCGGCAGGCGTCCGGTATACAGATTGAGCTTATCCTCTTCGAGAACCGGCGACAGAATATCGGAGGTGACTTCGCCCAGCCCTGTGATATCACCTTCCTGGTAAGCCGCATACGCCGCCAGTGAATCAGGATAATACCGGAAAGCGATCTGCTCGACGAACGGTTTTTTACCGTAATAACTGGTGAAAACCGCCAGCACGACCCCTTTGACCTGCCCATCTTCCACGATCAGGTGATCGAAGCGGTATGGCCCGCTGCCAACCGGGGCGAGGTTGAACGGGTCGGCAACGATTTCATCGAAGGTTCTGTCACCCAGCAAGTGAGCGGGCAAAACCCCAAAGGAGAGATAGTCAAGGAAGGGGGTATACGCCTCGGGAAGGCGGAATTGCAACGTTTTGTCATCCAGCCGGACGACTTCCACCTGACTCCACAACTCCTTCAGATCCGCCGGGGCAGGCGATTGCTCATCCAACAAGAGGCCGATGGTGAAGATGACATCGTCACTGGTCACCGGCTGGCCGTCATGCCAGACCGCGTTCTGGCGAATGGAAAAGTTGTAGATCAGGCCGTCGCGGGAGATGCCCCACGAGTCGGCCAGGTCGCCTACCGGCAGACCGCGGTCATCGAAACGCACCAGGCCGCTGAAGAGCAGCCGGTCAATATCGCGATCTACGGCGTTGACATAATCGAGCACGGGGTTGAGCCTGCTAAATGCTCCCACCAGGCCCTCGGCATACACCCCTCCTGTGGCTGGCTGCACCACGGGTACGCCTCCCCCATCTCCGCCGTCAGGTTGAAGCACTGCCGGCTGCTGTCCGATCAGCAAAACGCCGATGGCAACCGCCGCCAGCAACACAATCAGAAGGGGCCAGCGTAATTTTTTCATCATCATAAATAAAAAGAGGCGCTCCGGCCAAAGCCGCGAACCGCCTCTCCACGGCTCAACTGAACGCTTGCCTCACGGTTGGTCCGGCTACTGAACTTTCAACGTCGCCACTGTCAGGACGAAAAAGATCACGCTCAAACCAATCGTGACGAAAAACAAGGTCTTTTCGATGCCGCGCCGGGCCGTGAAGATACCGCCCGTATCCGCGCCGGTCAGACCGCCAAGCCCTGCGCCTTTGCTTTGCAAGATAACGCTGGCAACCAGACCAATTGACGTTATAATCAATCCCAATTCAAACCAAACTTTCACAGCTAATCTCCATATTCCAAAGTTGCTGCCGGGACAAGCCCATCAGGCCCGGCTTATATCCCAGGCAGGCGGATTATACCTTCCCTTAGTCGTAACGTCAAATGCGTGATCTGTATGAATGAAATCATCATCAACCTCCACATGCACACCCCCTATTCCGATGGGCACGGTACCCATGCCGACATTGCCCGGGCAGCGATAAATGCCGGGCTGGACGCCGTCATCGTCACCGACCATAATGTGTGGGTCAATGGCCCGGAAGACTACTACCGCAACGGCGACAAACGCGTGCTGCTCCTGGTTGGCGAAGAAATCCACGACGCCACCCGCAAGCCGCAGAAAAACCACTTGCTGGTGTTCGGCGCAGGGCGCGAGCTGGCTGCGCTGGCTCCTGACCCTCAGCGGCTGCTGGATGGTGTGGCGCAAGCAGGCGGATTGGCCTTCATCGCTCACCCGGTTGACCCGGAGGCGGAGAATTTTGGTGAGCCGGATATTTCCTGGGTCAGTTGGGAAGTCGAAGGCTATACGGGCATCGAGTTATGGAATGGCATGTCGGAATTCAAGTCCCATCTAAAAAGCAAGCTGCACGCCATTTATTACGCTTTCAACCCGCGACAGAGCGCAATCGGGCCTGAGCAGAAGACGCTCAAGAAGTGGGATGAATTGCTCGCCACGGGTAAACGCGTTGTCGCCGTGGGTGGATCGGATGCCCATGCGCTGGTGAGGCATCTTGGCCCGCTGCGCCGCGTGTTATTCCCGTATGACTTTCACTTCCGGGCGATCAACACCCACCTGCTCATCCCCAAACCTCTCACCGGCGATGTGACTGCCGACCGCAAGCTGGTGCTCGATGCCCTCCGGCAGGGGCACGCCTTCGTTGGCTACGATCTTCCCGCTCCCACGCGCGGCTTCCGCTTCGTTGCCCAGGGCGCGGATATCAATGGCATCATGGGCGACGAAGTTCCCGTTAAGGGCGGGGTGACGTTTCAAATTCGGCTGCCTCAAATCGCTGAGTGCAGCCTGCTCAAAGATGGGAAGATCATCAAAACCTGGCGCAAGCGCGACATGATCATGCACATCATCACCGAACCCGGCGTATACCGCGTGGAAGTCTACATCCCGTATCTCGGCCGCCGCCGGGGATGGATTTTCAGCAATCCGATCTATGTGAGGGCGTAAACCGTAATTCGTAAAACGTAAAGGGCATCTCATGTTTTACGAATTACGGTTTACGTTCAATCTCTAATACCAGGAGTGTTCTTATGAAGTCCCGCCTCTTCTACGCCATCGTTGTTTTCTCCATTCTGCTCTCAGCCTGCAACCTGCCATCCACACCGGCGATACCATCGGCAACGACCGAGAGCGGCGATCTGGTCAAAACGATTGCCGCCGAGACCGTGGTCGCGGTGATACCGCCCACAAACACACCGCTGCCGCCCACAAAAACGCTAACGCTGACGAGTACCCCGTTGGCTTCTCCCACCGTCACGCTCACACCCACCCCAACCAGCACCGCCACCCCCACAGCTACCCCCACCCCGGTAGTGGGCAAAGTCAACGGAGCGGTGTGCTACCTGCGGGGGGAGGCCATCCCCGAAATGATTGCCTACTTCCAGGAAACGCAAACCAATACCATTGTCGAGCTGCCCATCGCCGCTGGACAGATGACGTATACGGTTCAACTTGCTCCTGGCACATACTATGCTTATGCCTGGCTGCCCGATTTCTCGCGGGGCGGGCTGTACTCTAACGCGGTCCCCTGCGGGTTGAAATCCACCTGCAAGGACCGCACACCGCTGGCCTTCACCGTCAATATCGGTGACGTGATCACAGGGATTGACTTGTGCGATTGGGTCGCCGGGCCGTTCAATGTGCCTTACCCGCCCGGGAAAAAGCCGGAGGAAACAGTGGGCACAATTGCCGGAACGATCACCTATCCCGATGGCGCACCGCCGCAGTTGTACGTGGTAGCCTTCAATATGGATACGAAATACTGGTATTATTGGATGACCGCTGCCGGCAACACGTATTTCTCCATCCCCGACCTCCCACCCGGCGTGTATCACATCGTCGCCTACGCCGATAACGGCGAGGCCGGCGGTTACGCCGACAGCTCCCATCAACTGATTGATGTTGTCCTGTATGCCGGCGCGACGGTCAATGTGACCATCAACGATTGGGATGGCAGCTTTCCGGCAAATCCGGTGAAATGATGCCATGAATGAATTCATGGCCTACGAAGTCAAACCCGCTTAAGCGGGTTTCCATTTCTAAACGCCGAATTCATTCGGCGGGAGGATGCAATGTCCTTTTGGCGTGTGTATTATCATCTGGTTTGGGCTACCAAAAATCGCGAGCCGCTCATCACACCCGAAGTCGAAACCCGACTTTTTGGTTATATCATCCGAAAGGCTGCCGAGGTGGAGACCAGGGTGTACGCCATAAACTCCTGGAACGATCATTTGCATCTGATTGCATCAATCCCCCCAAAAGTAGCCGTGGCTGAGGCTGTGAAAACCATCAAGGGAGCCAGCGCGCACGATCTCAATTATGCCGGCGGATTTGACGGCTCATTTGCCTGGCAACGAGGGTACGGCGTGTTGAGTGTAGGAGAACGTCAAAAGCATATTGCTATCGCTTATGTGGAAGCCCAGAAACGCCATCACCAGCAGAACACCACGAATCCATGGCTTGAACGCTATTCGGATTTAGACGAAGGGCCGCCCGAAATTGGCATTACAATAGGCGCCGTATCACCAATCCTCCGTGAACCACAGGCTGCTTATGATTTGTTAGGAGAGCCGCTCTTTTAACCGCCGTCGAGCCACGAATGAATTCGTGGCCTACAACCCTAAACCCGCTTAAGCGGGTTTCATCTTTTAGACGCCGAATTCATTCGGCGGCGAACGAAACCCGGTGAAATAATTATGGACTTCAAACTCGTTTCCCCCTTCCAACCCATGGGCGACCAGCCCGAGGCCATCGAGAAGATCATTGCCGGTATTCAGCAAGGATACAAGCATCAAGTGCTGCTCGGGGCAACCGGCACCGGCAAGACCTTCACCATGGCCCAAGTCATCGAGCGAGTACAGAAACCCGCTCTCGTGATGGCGCACAACAAAACCCTGGCAGCGCAGCTTTACGCCGAGTTCAAGGAATTCTTTCCCGAAAACGCCGTCTCCTACTTCGTCTCTTACTACGACTATTACCAGCCAGAGGCTTACGTTCCACGCCACGACCTCTACATCGAAAAAGAGACTGACATCAACGAAGAGATCGAGCGCCTGCGGCTGGCCGCCACCACCGCCCTCATGTCACGCCGCGACGTGATCATCGTCGCTTCGGTTTCGTGTATCTATGGCCTGGGCAGCCCCGAAGAGTTCGGCAAGGGATTGGTCGAGCTGAAGATGGGTGAAATCTACCGGCGCAACGCTCTGCTGCGGCAGTTGGTCGAAGCTCAATACGAGCGCAACGATCTCGAATTGCGCTCCGGTACCTTCCGGGTGCGCGGCGACACCCTCGAGATTATGCCCGCTTACCAGGATCGCCAGGGGTATCGCATCACCTTCTTCGGCGACGAGGTCGAGCGCCTGGTCGAGTTTGATGCCATCACCGGGGAGATCATCTCCGAGCCGGACACCGTCGCCATCTATCCCGCCAAGCACTACCTCACCAGCGACGACAAGCTGCGCGAAGCCATCGGCGACATCGAAGCCGAGCTGCAAGAGCGCATCGCCTATTACAAAGCCAACGAAAAATTCCTCGAAGCGCAACGCATCGAGCAGCGCACGATGTACGACCTGGAAATGCTGCGTGAAGTGGGTTACTGCTCCGGCATCGAAAACTACTCGCGCCACCTCGACCGGCGCGCCACCGGCACTCCCCCCTGGACACTGATAGACTTCCTCCCATCCGACTATCTGCTCATCATTGACGAATCGCACATGAGCGTGCCGCAGATTCGCGGTATGTTCAACGGCGACCGGCAGCGCAAGGGTACCCTGGTCGAGTACGGATTCCGCCTGCCGTCCGCTGTGGACAACCGCCCGCTGAAATTCGACGAATTCGAAGAGCGCATGGGATACACGATCTACACCTCGGCAACGCCCGGCCCCTACGAGATGGGCAAAGCCGAACAGGTGGTCGAACAGATCATCCGCCCCACGGGACTCGTGGACCCGCAGGTGGAGATTCGCCCCATCGAGGGCCAGGTGGACAACCTGATCGGCGAGATTCGGCAGCGCACCGAAAGAGGTGAGCGCACTCTCGTCACCACCCTCACCAAACGCATGGCCGAAAAGCTCGCCGATTACCTGATGGAGTTGGGCATCAAAGTGCATTACCTCCACTCAGAGGTGGATACCCTCGAACGGGTGGGCATCCTGCGCGACCTGCGCCTGGGCGTGTTCGACGTGGTGGTGGGCATCAACCTGCTGCGCGAGGGCCTCGACCTGCCCGAAGTGTCGCTGGTGGCTATCCTCGACGCTGACAAAGAGGGCTTCCTGCGCTCCGGCACCGCCCTGATCCAGACGATTGGCCGCGCCGCCCGCCACATCAACGGCAGAGTCATCATGTACGCCGACAAAATCACCGACTCGATGAAGCACGCCCTGGATGAGACCAACCGCCGCCGCGCCAAGCAGGAAGCTTACAACGAAGCGCACGGCATCCAGCCGATGAGCATCATCAAAGCCGTGCGCGACCTCACCGATTCGCTCACCCCGCAGGCTGTCTCCGAAGCGCGCGGCGAATACAAGACCAAGGGCCGCGAGACCACCGGTCTGGCCAGGAACGAGATCAAGCGCGTCATCGAAGAGCTTGAAAAGCAGATGAAAGAGGCCGCCAAGAACCTCGAATTCGAGAAAGCCGCTGTGATGCGCGACCAGATCTACGAGCTGCGCGCCATCCTGGCCGAAGAGTCCAATGTGAAACCGTGGGAGAAGATGCGATTGCTGGCGGGGGAAGAATAGACTCATCGCCATTGCTCTGATGAGAATCAAAAAATCAGATAGTCGTGCGGGCTTCGCCCGCACGACTATCTGATTTTTTGGATTTATTTGTTATTTCGGCATCCCAGCGCTCACCAATGGGCCTTTTTCGGGAAAATCCGCCGGGCGGCCCCAGGGCATGAAGCGCATCGTCACCAGCACCTCGTAGAGTTTAGACTGCTCCCAGGTACCGCCGCCCAGGATATCGGTGGGCGTCGCCAATTGCCGCGAGCCTGCCGTGATGCCGGCGTAATCTCGCAAATTCAATTGAGCGTACGATTTCTCCACATCCGGCCCGTGGCAGGCTGCACACGATGGCGCACCCTCGTACCACAGGTTCGACTCGGTGAACAGCGGCTGCACATCGTCGCCGAAAGTCCCCTGGCAGGTTTGCCCGTCTGCGCCAGTGAAACCGAACGGGTCGGTTTCTGGATACCCGGCGCTGACCCACGCGCCAAGCAGATCAATCGCCCGCACAGAGCAGCGCACCGCCGCCGGCGATTGCACGACACCCCCACTCGAGGCAGGCAGCTTCGCCGCCGCCAACGTGGGAACCGGCGTCCCAAAGGGTTTTGTATTGGCCTGGTCGCACGCCGCAAGCGAAAAACCGAAAAGGATTGCCGTCACGAGCAAAAAGAGTTTACGCTTCATAGCCTGTCCCTATATAACCGGAGTGCAGACTTCAGTCTGCCTATTCTTGCGAACTAAAGTCCGCACTCCTGAGATTTATTACGATTTGGTGCCCGATCACCCAATTACCTGATTACATGTCTACCTGTCTACCTGCCACCCGCCACCTGCTACCTCCCCAACCTCCGCACATAATTCACCACATCCCACCGGTCACGCACATCCAGGTTTTCGCGCAGGGCGGGCATCAGATTTTGCACGCCGTCGGTGATAATGATGAATATGTCGCCGTCGCTGAGGGTAGTCACGTTCGCTCCGGTCAAATCGGCAGGCTGGCGGCGCAGCTTTTCGGCTACCTGACCGTTGCCCTGGCCGATGACCCCATGACAGAGCGCGCAGTTGATATCGTACAGCAGCTTGCCGCGCTCCAGCGAGGCGCTGTCAGCCGCCACCGGGTTTTCAGGCGCGCCCTCTCCGGCCACGTAGGCGACCCCCTCGATAGGAATGGAACCCTCCGGCACTGGCAGCGGGGCCTCCATCGGACGAAAAGAGGCCTGAACCTCCATCGTGCTGATCCAATCCACTTTGATGACCTCGTAAGTAATCAGCAGCCCAATCGCCGGCAGCGCCGCCATCAGCGTCAGGGTGATCATCACCCGCTTGAGCAGTCCGGTTTTCAGCATCCTTTGGATCATAGGTTTTTTGCCTCCGTGCGCTGGACTTTCTGTACCCCCAATTTCGTCAGGGTATCGTAGGCGCGCGCCTCCATGCCAGGGGCGCAGTTGAAAACGAGCGCGATCTTGCCGTCGCTGACCCCGGGGTGATATTCCTGCTTGCCAAAAGCCGGAAAGGCGCTTTCCCAAATCACGCCCAGGAATGTGAAGAGCAGCAGTCCCAGCATGGTTGTCTCGAATGTGACCACAATCGCAGTGGGGATGGGCAGCAGCGGCTGGCGCCCGACATAATTGGGATAGAGCAGCGGGGTGCCGAAGTTGAGAGCGATGCCGGCAATCAACCCGCCGATCGCCCCAAACGCTGCAAACAATGGAACGAATGAGTGGAGCTTCGGACGGCCAAGGATGGCCTCGCTATACGGCACTCCAGAAAGGATTGTCATGGCCTCGTCAGGGATGCCCAGGCCGCGCAGCTTGTCCACCGCCTCGGAGGCCGGGTCCACTTCGTCGAAGAGTGCGAGATGAACGTTGCTATCTGTCATAGTCTGCTCCTTACTCTGTTTCAGTCACCACCGGCACTTTCGCCTTGCCGACGCGTTTCATTGCATGGGCCATCTGCCCTTCCTGCACCTCCCACACCGGGATCAGCGGGATCACCCGCGACATGATGGCGTACAATAACAGGAACAACGAGATCGAACCTACCGCGATGATTGGCTCGATGCGCGGGGCGTAGTCGCCCCAGTCGAAGGGGATGCGGTTGCGAGCCAGCTCGCCGGGGATCAGCAGGTAACGCTCGATATACATCCCAACATTGACCAGGAAGGTAATGATGAACATCGCCCAGGGCGTGCGGCGGATTTTCTTGTTCCACAGCGTAAGCCAGGGAATCGCGATATTGCAAACCAGCATGAGCAGCCAAAGCCAGCTCAACGGCCCCTGTGTGATGTAATGCCACACTTCCTTGCTGGTGGCGTCGCCGCCGTACCACTCGACCATATATTCGTTGAAATAGAAATACAGCCAGCCCATCGAGAAGATCAGCACCAGCTTGCCCAGGGCGTCGAAGTGCTCGGGGCGGATGAAATACTTCATGTTCACCATCGAGCTGCGAACGATGAAGAGCACCATCACCACCGCCGACACGCCGGAGAAGATCGCCCCAGCCACAAAGAATGGGCCGAAAATCGTCGAGTGCCAGCCGATAGTCGTAGATACGGCGAAGTCCCACGACACGATGGTGTGAACGGAGAACATGACCGGGATGATCGCCCAGGCGAAGATTTTGATGGCCGTGCGCAGATGACGCCACTCCGTCTCGGAGCCGCGCCAGCCGAGCGAGAGAATACGATAGAGGAATTTTCGCCACCCGGTGGAGTGATCACGCGCCATCGCCAGGTCAGGGAGCAGCGGCATGAACAGATACATCGTGCTGCCCAGCAGGTACGTGGTGATGGCGATGAAGTCCCACACCAGCGGCGATCGGAAATTAGGCCACAGCCCGCGTTGGTTGGGATAAGGCACCATAAAGTAGAACACCCACACCCGCCCGAGGTGGATCAACGGGTACATCGCGCCAGCTGCCAGCCCGAAAGTGGTCATCAGCTCGGCGGCGCGGGTGAATGGGCGGCGAAACTCAGCCTTGAACACCCTCAAAATCGCCGAGACGAACGTCCCCGCGTGGCTGATACCAATCCAAAACACGAATGTCGAGATGAAGAAACCCCAGAACACCGGGCGGCGCACGCCAGCCAGCCCAATCCCCGTCATCGTCATGTAGCCCCAAGCGCCGAACAGGCACACGCCCACCAGCAGCGCCAGAATCCCCACCACGATCTTATATTCCAGTGGGGCGGTGGTCATGGCTTCCATGACCATGTTGTTCATCTTCTCACGCGGCAGCGGGTCGTGCATGAGATGCTCGCGGGGATCTTCTTCTTCGGATGTGTGGGGTAAAGCCATCGGTTTTGCTTCAGCGGTCATAATGATCTCCTTCTACCCTTCTCTCACGACCTTCCCGTTCCCTTTCAGATAAATCACCCGGGGTTCGGTGCCCACTTCTTCGAGGAAGCGCTCCGCGCGGGCGCTGCGGGCCAGCTTGGCCACGCGGCTCTCGGGGTCGGTAATATCCCCGAAGGTAATGGCTTGCGCCGGGCAGGCCTGGGCGCAGGCGGGCGTCACGTCGCCGTCGTGGACAGGGCGGCCTTCGGCGTTGGCGTCTTCCTCGCCGCGGCGGATACGCTGGACGCAGAAAGTGCACTTCTCCATCACGCCGCGGCTGCGTACGGTAACATCCGGATTAAGCTGGAAATTCAACGGCTCAGGGCGCTCATAATCGAACCAGTTGAATGTGCGCGCGATGTAGGGGCAGTTATTGCCGCAGTAGCGCGTGCCAATGCAGCGGTTGTACACTTGCAGGTTGATCTGCTCCGGCACGGATTTCGTGCTGGCAAACACCGGGCAGACCGGCTCGCAGGGGGCTTCGCCGCACTGCTGGCACATCACCGGGCGAAAATCCGCTGTCAGGTCGGGCATCTCGCCGTTCCATTCCCGCACCACACGGATCCAGTGCATCCCGCGCCCGTAGGCGGCGTCAGCCTCACCCACGAAAGCTACATTATTTTCCATCGAACACGCCGTCACACACGCCTGACAGCCGGTGCATTGATCGAGATCAATCACCATCGTCCATTTACCGACGTTTTCGTCGTGTACAGTCTCATTCATAGGATATTTACCTCGCTATTTGTCATACCCATAAACGCCTACCCGGCTTTCGTATCGGGCCAGCTTTTGTTTTTTACCGGTCGGCGTGATTGTGACCTTCGTTGCGCCAAAGGCCAGGTCGCCGGCGGCGTTCAACTTCGAATCAACCACCGCCAGCGGGTTAGCCCCGCGTCCTTCGGCGAAGCGCCCCAGGGCGGTGTGCCCCTGCCCGAAGGGAATCGCCGCTGCATCGAGGCGGATACCGGGATAGCGGTACACCGAGGCCTCGATCTCCCCTGTCGAGGATGCCACCCTTACGACATCGTCATCCGTCACCCCCAGGCGGTCAGCCGTCTCGGGGTGAATCGCCACCCAGGTGCCCCACATCACCGTGGTTGTCTGGTCGGGAGTCTCTTGCAGCCAGGGGCGATTGGCCTGCGAGCCGTCGCCCAGATGTGGATGCGGGTATGGCAGCAGGAAAAATTCCCCGCCGCCGCTGAATTCGGGTACGCCAACAGCCAGGGGTTGGTCGTTGACGGCGAAAAGCGGCATCGTCGAAGGCCCGGTTTTCCACCAGCCGCCAAATTGCAGCCACTTTGCCCAGAATCCCTTGGGGGTGACCGCCGTGTAGAAGCCATCTTCAGAGGCCAGTGGCGCCAGCTTTTTCTGAAGAAAATCCACCTCGTCGGTGTAAGGCACTTTGGCGATCAGGCTGTTATCCCCGGCAGCCTGGAGCGCCGCCAGCAGCACATCGGCAGTGGCTTTGGTGTCGTACAGCGGGACGACGACCGGCTGCGAGCCGGAGAGCGCCGCCTGCTCGCTGCCTACGGCAATTTTTTGATAGCCCCACGATTCCAGCGGGGTGTGATCGGGAAAAACATAATCGGCCAGGGCAACAGTCTCATCGGGGAAAGAGGCAAAAGAAATCACCAACGGCACGTTGGCGAGAGCTTCCGTAAAACCCAGGGATTTGGGCAGCTCGAATACCGGGTTGAAGCCGTGAATGAAGAGGGCTTTCAACTCACCGCGCTGCATCCGGCCCACCAGTTCTTGCATTCCAGTAAAGGCAGTGGCAGCGGCGGCTCCCTGGTTATAAGCGGCCAGCGGCTGGAAAGACATCCCGCCGGGTTGATCCACATTCCCTGCGAGCACATTCAAGAATAAAATGGCCTGGGCGGCTTCCAGCCCATTGGTATGGCCCAGCGCCCCGCCGCCGGGGAGGGCCAGCTTGCGCGGCGAATTGGCAAAGACCCGCGCCAGCCTGCGCAGCTCAGTCTCGGCGACGCCGGAGGCCTGTGCGGCGGCAGCCACATCGGCGCTGGCGAAGGCGGCCGGGACGGGCGACCCCATCTGTTCGGCGACCAGCTTCCCAAGCGCCTGGGCCACCAGCCCTTCGGTTCCAGGAGCTACCGGGATCCACTCATCGGCGTTGGCAGCCGTCAAAGACATACGCGGCTCGAATTGAATCAAATAGCCGCGCTGACCCGACTTGCCTCCCCGCATCGTTGCATAATCACGGGTGTAGGCTACCGGCGATTGCCAGGTTTCGAGGAAGTTCGCCCCGAACGACAAAATGACATCGGCGTTCGCCAGGTCGAATTGAGGCAAGATGGGGAGGCCAAACAAGGCTGTTGCGGCTTGCAAAAGGGTCGCACGCCCCTCGAACATGCCCAGCGCGCCGTAATTCAGAGGGGGAGGTGCGCCAAAGGCTGTGCTGATCTCGGAAATCAGGTCGGTCAAATGGTGGGGCGTCTGACCCAGAAGGAAGGTGAACCCTCCAGAAATCAGCGCACCTTTGACAATTTCGACCGCGGCATCCCAGGTCATCGGGCTGGCAGGGCTGCCGCCGGATTGGGAAATCGGGCCATCCAACCGGTCGGGATTGTACAACCCTTGCAGCGTAGCTTGCCCGCGTGAGCAAGTTCGCCCATGATTGACCGGGTGATTGGGGTTGCCCTCGACTTTGACCGCCCGTCCTTCGACGGTGCGCACGATCAACCCGCAAGCTGCCGGGCACTCTCGGCAGGTGGTTGCATAGAACGTACTGCGTCCCGGCAGAGTGTACTCAGGCATATCTTGATATGGCTTACGGGTGACATAACGCGCTGCCGTCCCGCAGCCGGTAAGCACCGAAGCGGTCGCGGTTCCGACCGCAGCAATTTTCAGAAATTCACGACGTGTAAGTTTATCGCTCATAGTTTCCTCCTCAACCCGAACGGGACGGTAGACAGTGGACGATGGACCGAGTCAGCCTACCGTCCTCGGTCTACAGTCCACGGTCTATTTATGACAAGTGGCACAATCAGTAAGCTTCGTTACCTTCTCGGGAGCCAGCTCTTTGTGGCAATCCAGGCACCACCCCATGTCCTGGTGAGGCTGCGGCTTGGCAGTGGTCATCTGGCTCACATCGCCGTGGCATTGCTCGCAATTGAGGCCGGCTGCCAGGTGTGGTCGGTGGGTGAAATAGACGAAATCCGGCTGGATCGCAACCGGAACCCACTCGACTGTTGGATTGTCAACAATGAAATCGGCCCAGGCTTGCAGCTCGGGTGTATCGGAATCCATATTGGCATGACAGCCCTGGCACTTCCCGACGGTGGGGAGAGTGGCTGATTGGCCGCGCAACGCACCCGTATGGCAGTAAAGGCACGATATGCCATTTTGAATGTGGATCGAGTGATTATAAGGGAAGGGCTGAGATCGAGCAGACGCTCTGCCAAGATCGAAGATAATCGCAGAGATTAATAAAACAATAGCGACCGCTGCTGGAATGAGCAATTGCGGTCGCATAAACGTTCGAAGCTTATCAGGCATAGCCTCCTCCTTAGAAAGAATGCTAGGGGTGAAATAGCAGCTTCAGAAAATTATACCATAAATTTGGTCTTATTTGTATGGTATAACGCATTTTCGACACCGCCGCTTATGATACCAACCTAATTTTACAAAAGAATAAACCTGGATTCATTGGAGTTAATTGGGGTTTATTGGTGAGAAAGCTAATATTGGTTTGAAGGCGCGCGCAACAGGTTTTTACGGTAAACTTGGTGCAGGTAAACAGGTAGCAGGTAATCAGGTAGACTGGGAGAAGGTATGATGCGTAGATGTTTATTGCTTGGGATAGCGATTTTAATGGGGATGGCGATCCTCCAGGCGATCTTCGCCGCCGAGGCGCGGGCGGAATCGAGCGGGGTGGGCCAAAGCCATTCGGGGGAGGCGATTCAAGGGAGAGATTCCAATCCCATTGGATTGCAGCAGCAGCCCACAATCGCCGCGCCCCCCTCTGCCACGCCCACCCCAAGCGCGGCAGAAATATTGGCAGAAGCCAACAGCCGGCACGCGATTCTCATCCTCGGCGCTATTCTGCCGGTCATGATCGTTATCGGCGCAGTGATATGGCGAGCACGCCGTAATTCGTAATCGGACATTGACAGCCAATCTGTCCTGAGGTATCCTTCTGCCTGCCTCCGGGTGGGTCCGGCGCGGCAGAAACTTGCGAACCCCGTCAGGTCCGAAAGGAAGCAGCGGTAAGCAGGCCATTCTGGGTGCCGCCGGGCTGCCTATCCGGGGGTATTTTTTTGGAAGAGGTAGACATGAGCAAAATTGCGATCATCACCGACACCGACACCAGCCTGCCCAATGACCTGGCCGCCGCCAATGGCATCCGCCAGGTCTCTCAAAATATTCACTTTGGGCAAGAAGTCTTTTTATCTAATGTTGACCTCGATGATAAAAAGCTCTTCGAGCGCATTGACCGGGAAGGAAAGCTGCCCAAGACGGCGGCTCCAGCCCCCGGGAAATTCGCCGAAGCATTCCAGGCCGCATTCGCTTCCGGCGCCGAACAGATCATTTGCCTGTGTGTCAGCAGCACGGTGAGCGCAACTTATAATGTGGCAGTGATGGCCCGCGAGCTGATGCCCGATCGGGACATTTCTGTGATTGACACGCAAAGCCTCTCGATGGGCCAGGGCTTCATGGCATTGGTCGCCGCGGAGGCGGTTCAGGCTGGCGCTACCAAAGACGAGGCCGTCGCCCAGGCGCTCGACCTGCGCGGCCGGACATTCGTTTTCGGGGCGCTATCCACGCTCAAATATATTGCGATGAGCGGGAGAGTGGGGCATTTAGCAGCCGGATTAGCGACTTTATTGGATGTCAAACCCATCCTGGCGATGAAAAACGGCAAACTCGACATGCTCGAGAAAATCCGCACCCGCCGTAAAGCCTGGGAACGTGTCGTCGAGTTGACGGTACAAACAACTCAGGGTAAATCCATCGAGCGGGCAGCCATGCTGCACGTCTGCGCCCTTGACCAGGCCCAGCAACTCGAGGGGTTGTTTCGAGAACGGCTGGCACTGCCCGAAAAACTGATCTATGCCGAACTAACCCCTGGCCTGTCAGTGCATACCGGCTCTGGGCTGGTGGGTATCAGCTTTGTTGTGAGAAAGTAAACGGCCATCTGATCAGGGGCGCGCTTCCACCAGTACCTCCACCCGCGCAATGCGCGGGCCGAGTGAGAAGACTGTCATATTAAACGCCAGGCTTTGCCAGCCGCCTTCAGAATCAGGCACACTGGCTTCCCATTTTCGCACGCCCACCGCCCGACCGTCAGCATCATACCCCACCGCGGCCACCCAAATCAGGTGCGCCGCGGGGCTGTTTTCAGCCATCGTAACCACCCCTTGCACCGTAGCCTGCAAGCCATCGGCGCTGATATCGGTCTGCTCGATGGCGGCAGTGGCGGTGAGATAGCGGGTCGGATCGGGAATCACAGCAAGAGCGGTGAGCAGTTCCCCCTGGGGGAAGACCTGCTCCGGCAAGGGGGGAGCGAAATAAGCCGTCAGGGGGATGGTTTGCCCGGATGGAAGCAGATTCAATGGGGGAATGGCCACCTGGCTCGCCGCCGCGTCCCCGTCAATCGAGTACAACCCGATCCAGGCTGATAGATTCTCCAAATCGAATGGCTGGTTATTGGTCACCAGCAAAAAACACCACAAGCCGCCATCCGCGACAGGATAACAATACGGCGCATCAGCCGAAGCAGTTATCGGCGTCGGCGAAGCGGGCGAGGCCGTGGCATCGGCGCTGATCGGGATGATCAGCGTGTTACCCGGCAAAAGCAAATGCGCATCCACGCCGGGGTTGGCAGCCACCAGCGAATCCAGGCTGATGCCGTAACGATAGGCAATCGCCAGCAGGGTATCATCAGCCGTGATGGTGTGCAGGAATGGTGTAGGCGTGGGGGCAGGTGTGACCGGTGGAGTTATCTGGCGAGAAAATGGCGTGGATGTCCGGCTGGGGGCGGGCGTCCAATAGGGCGTCAGGCCGCCGCGCTGGGTGGCCGTGGGGATGGAAGGGGTTGCCACCGGGCCGCCGCACGCGCCGGCTGACAAAATCAGACACACGAGCATGGGGAAAATCATTTTCGAAGCTGTCATACAGCGATTATACCCATTTGGCGCTAAAGCGCCCACTACGAGCTTAATCTTGAACACGTAGTACCATTCACCACTTGCCCGTAAAGCCAGCCTGTGCTAAACTCTTTGCAAGGAAAACTATGGCTACTGACCCGATGTTTCAAGAAGCTCAAAATGCTTTTGCTGCCGGCCAGCACGAGCGGGCCAAAGATCTCCTGACACGCCTGTTGCGTAAAGATCAGAATAACGCCGAATACTGGCTGTGGATGTCTACCGTCGTTGAGTCGCCGGGCGAGCGGGTGTTCTGCCTGGAAAAGGCGATCAAGCTGGATCCGAACAACGTCGCTGTGCGGCGCGGGCTGGTCTTGCACGGCGCTCTGCCGCCCAATGACAATCTGCCGCCGGCGGCTCCCGTCCGCCGCCGCCGAACGGGAGATGCTGCCGACCAGCGGGTTTCGGTCAAGGTTTCGGTGGACGGGTTGAGCAGCTTCAAAGGCGGCGGCTTGCAGCAGCTCTGGTCGAGACCGGTTGTCCGATACTCACTTTTCGGCGCGGGAGGGCTGGCGGCGCTGGTCATCATCGTTCTCATCATCGTCAGCGCGGTAAACGGACGCCCGCAGCAAGTCGCGCAGCAGAGTACGCGCCGGCCTTCTGCCACTGCGCCATCGCCAACGAACACGCTGCTGCCCACTGCCTCGCCGGTGGTCAAGTCGCCTACCCCCACTTTCATCGGGCCGACGCCCTTGTGGATGTTCCTGGAAGCCACATACACGCCCACGCCGCGCTACATCGAAACGCCTCACGCTATCATCGAGTCATTCCGCGCCGGGTTGCGCGCCTACGACCGGGGAGACTACTTGACGATGGCGCAGCACATGGCGCAAGCCAGCCGTGACGATCCTGGCTCTCCTGATATTCTGTATTACTTGGGCGAGGCATACCGTTTGCAGGGCAAATATCAGGAGGCGATAAACACCTTCAGCCAGGCGATCACGGTCAACGCGGGCTTCGCACCGCCCTACCTGGGCCGCGCCCGCGCCCGGCTGGCGCTCAACCCCGCAACCGATGTATCCAAGGATTTGGCGCAGGCGATCGAGATTGATCCTCGCTTCCAGGAAGCCTATCTCGAACGGGCTTCATTCTTGATCAACAATGGCGACCCCGATGGGGCAATGGAAGACCTGGCAATTGCCGAGACAATTCCGCCCCCGGCGCCCATGCTGTACGTCTTGCGCGCTGAGGCCAGGCTAATCCTGGATGACGCCCCCGGCGCGCTGGAAGACGCTCTCAAAGCCCACGAGATGGACTTTACCCTGCTGCCTGCCTATTTGACGCTCGGTCGGGCTTACCTCGCCAACGAGAACCTGGCCCAGGCAAAGAACAATATCGAGATCTATCTGCGCTACATCGAGGAAAACCCTCAAGCCTACGTGATGATGGGGTCGATCTATTACGAGAGCGCCGAGTACGAGGATGCACTCGAAGCGTATGACCAGGCATTGAAGCTGGACGAGGATCTGATCATCGTCTATTGGTATCGTGGGCGGGTGTACATCGAACTGGGAGATGGTCAAAAAGCTGTCAACGATATCGTCAAAGCCCAGCGGCAAAATACGCAATCCTTCTTGATCAATGTGGATTTGGGCCGCGCATTTATGGTCGCGGAACGGCTGAATGACGCTTATCGCCAATTGACTTTAGCCAATAACCTGGCCCAGGATGACAGCCAACATGCTGTCGTTTATTACTGGCGCGCCCAGGTGCTGGAACTGGCAGGCAACCCGCGCGGCGCTAAAGACGACTGGGAGAATCTGCTGGCCCTGCCGCCCGAAGCCGTTCCACCCGAATGGATCACTATTGCCAACGAGCACATGCTGATCCTCGTCTCGCCGACGCCATCCGCAACGGTTCAAGCGACCGCCACCGAGACGCCTTTGCCATCTTCCACGCCTTCTCCCACCGTCACACCATCGCCCACGGCGACCCCTTCGGCGACACCCACGCCCTCGCCGACACTCCGCCCCACGAGTGCGCCGCGCACCCCCACTCCCACGCGATAGCCCAATCTGCCGGCGAATATGAAAAACGATCTGAAATCAACCTCTGCCATCTACCACTTGATCATCACGGTCGCTGGGCTGGCTCTGTTGATTTTTACCACTTTCTACATGCCGCCAAGAGTGTGGTGGGGGGTTCTGCTGGCATCGGTTATCGCCTTTCAGGTCAACTTTCCGTTGAGCTGGCTGCATAACGAAATCAACCTGGTTCAGGTATTGACACTGGGATTAGGCCTGATTTTCGGCCCAGCCGTGGCCGGATGGGCGGCGCTGATCGGCATCGTCGCTGGGTCTCTCTTCCGTCAACTACGCGGCGACCATGTAGGCCTACGCCACTTACGTGGTTGGCTGGACATGGGCTACGCCAGCGGAATCCAGATCATCCCGCTGGTCATCGCATTGCACGCCTCTGGTTGGGAGCTCGGCGCGGCAAACGATTCCGCGCTTCGTATTTGGCCAGATGTTTGGCCAAGCTCACTCTCGGAAATTCTATATCATGCGCTCCCGGTAATCCTGTTTCCCTTGCTGCAAAGCGCGCTTATTCTGAGCGATGTGTTATTGAAGCAAAAACGTATCACCGCAAACGTGCTCAGCGACTTGGGCACCCTGGCGATGGTGGAATTTCTGCCGCCCCCATTCATCGCTATTTCGGTAATCGCTTACCCTCAGACCCCTACGGGAGTAATCATCGCCCTCAGCGGGCTTCCCACCATTCTGGCGATTCTGATGAACCGGATGAGCGCCACCCAACTGGAATTGGAACGCCGCCTGCAAGACTTATCCACGCTCAACCAGGTCAGCCAGGTGCTGCGCTCGACGATCAACCTGGACAAGCTGCTCAACGTAATCCACCAGCAGGTGACGCAGTTGATGGGGGTGGAAAATTTCTATGTGGCCCTGTTTGACGAAAAAGAGGGGCGGTTATGGTATCCCCTGGCAGTCAAATATGGACAGCGTCAGAATTGGGCGCCGCGCACGCTGCTTCCGGATCGTCTCACCGATCGGGTGATTCGCGACGGCAAGCCCATCCTGCTGACGCCGCAAAACCGCGATGCGCTGCTGCAAACCGGGCTGCCGGGGAGCGTTGAAAACCCCGAGGCGTGGATGGGGGTCCCGTTGATTTCCTCCGACCGAACGATTGGCTGCCTGGCGCTGTTCTCTGGCTCGGTCGAAGCGCAATTCACCAACGCCGATCTCAATCTGCTGGCGATCCTCTCCGGGCAGGTCAGCGTCGCTATCGAAAATGCCCTGCTGCTCGACCAGGCCCAGCGCCGCGCCACCCAGCTCGAGACATTGAACCGCCTGACCGCTCTCATCACCGCCAGCCTGAATACGAAAGATGTGCTTTCGCAGGTCTGCCGGGCAGTTGCCCAGGTGGGCGGCGGGCAGCGCAGCGCCATCTACCTGATTGACGAGCCGAAAAACCAGGTCGCCCTGGCTTACGGCTTCGGGCTGTCGCTCGAGTTCACCCGCCGCAACGAAGTTTTCCCGTTGACCCAGGACGAGCGCACCCGCTGCCTGCGAACCGGACGCCCGGCATTGACTCCACATACCGGCCCATCCGCATTGGAACAAGATTTTCTCGATGTGCTGGAACGGGAGGGCATTCACGCCTTCGGCGACTTTCCGTTAACGACCCCCGACGGTCACCAGGGCATCCTGTCGGTTTACTACGAGCAGCCCCACACCTTTAACCCCGAGGAAGTAGATCTGCTGCAAACCTTCGCCGCCCAGGCGGCGCTGGCCGTCTCGAATGCCCGGTTATATGCCAGCGCAGACCGCGCCCTGGCGCGCCGCGCCGATCAATTGGCGATCCTGGAATCGGTCGGGCGGGAGCTGGCCGCCGCCATCAGCTCATCCCGTCTGTTCGATATGATTTTGGATTACGCTCTCAAGTTCACCAACTCGCCCTGGGGTGAGTTGAGCCTGTACAACCCACAGACCGATTCGCTGGAAGTCAAAGCCAGCCGGGGGTATCTCACATCGAAGCCAATCTTCGCACTGGAGGAAGGCATTTCCGGGCGCGCCCTCAAAACCCGCCAGCCAGTCAACGTCGGGGACACCCAACTCGAACCAGGCTATATTGACTTGACCAAAGGTTCTGCCCGCTCGCAGCTCAGCGTCCCCATGATCCATGAGGAACGCGTGTTGGGTGTGCTGACCCTGGAAAGCGGTCAGGAAAACGCCTACAGCGACGCGGATCAAACTTTCGTGGGGCAACTGGCAACCCAGGCCGCGGTAGCGGTGGTCAATGCCGAGCTATACCGGGAGTCGCAGCGCCGCCTGCGTGAGCAGTCCATCCTTTACTTGATCAGCACCCATCTGGTCGGCAACCAGGAATTGGACAGCATTATCCAAACCGTAGCCCGCTCGATGGAAGCGGCTGTACAAAACGCAACAGTGGGCATCTACCTGTGGGACGAGAACGAACGCACGTACTTCTCACATTATGCGTCGCCTTCGCCGTCACGGCCCAATTGCCACCTTCCCACCGAGATCGCCGAGAGCGACCTCACCCCCATTCGCCCGGCGCTGGTGAATACCGGTTTCCTGCGCCTGCCCACCGAATCGAGGGGCACCGATGCGCTGCTTGGGCGATGCACCGATTGCCGCCCACTGGTGCTGCCAATGGTGGTGAAGAAACAACGTCTGGGGATGGTGCTCATGCACATCCCCAAGGATCAGACCATTCAGGACGAGGAAATCCAGCTTTTGCACGCCGTCGTGGCGCAGGTATCCATCTCGATGCAAAACGCCCTGCTCTTCCAGGATGTCACGCATGGCCGCGATCGCCTGGCTGCGGTGCTCAACTCGGTTGGCGAGGGCATCGTCATGCTCGAAAACAGTGGGCGCATCCTGTTGGTCAACGAGACGGTTCAGGTTATCACCGGTTTGCCTGCCGAAGAATTGATCCGCAAAAGCCTGCATGAGCTGCCGGCCCAGGCGCTCCAGCCGCTCGGATTTGAAAACGCAGAAGCTGAAACGCTGGCGCGCGGGTTGAGCCAAAGCCAGGGAATTAACCTGCCAAAGAAGATCATCAAAATTGCCGACCTCAAGCCCGAACGGGTACTGGAACGCTCGATGGCGCCGGTCTGGGGAGAAGGGGGGCGGGTCATCGGTTGGATGATCGTTCTCCGGGATGTCACCGAAGAATACCAGATCGCCGAAGCCCGTGAATTGATCACGCAGACCCTGGTCCATGATCTGCGCTCGCCGGTCAGCGCAGTCTTGAGCGCGGTAGACATTCTCGAAACCAGTCTGCCTTACGACCCGAACGATGAGCTGGCCACCCAGGCATTTCGCGTGGCTCGCATCAGCGCGCAGCGGGTTTTGGGGCTGATCGAATCCCTGTTAGACATCGCCCGCCTTCAATCCGGTAAAATGGAATTGAATCTCGTTGCGTTGGATTTGCACCACCTGGCTGGCAGCGCTATGAACGAATTCTTGGCGCAGGCTACCGACATCGGCGTCATCGTACGCAACGACATCGCCGCCGACCTACCCAAGGTGCGCGGCGATCAGAGCAAGATCACCCGCGTCGTGACCAATCTGATTGACAATGCGCTGAAATTTACTCCCGCTGGCGGGCAGATCGTGGCTTCAGCGGAGAGGCTGGAAGATGGAATGGTAGCTGTGCGCATCAGCGATTCCGGGCCGGGCATCCCCGAAGAATTCCGCGACAAGATTTTCGATCGCTTCACTCAAATTCCCGGACAGGCCGGACGGCGGCGCGGCTCGGGCCTGGGGCTGACTTTCTGCCGGCTGGCCATCGAAGCGCATGGCGGCAGGATTTGGGTAGAGTCGCGCCAGGGCGGCGGCAGCGTCTTCATCCTGACGCTGCCCATATCAGGTTAATAGACGAGGCGTTAGAGTTCTGTAAGAAGTGGGGATACACTCTTGCCAACCCGATATGGGCGCGCTATAATGCTCCGTTGCTTGATT
>DYIZ01000068.1 GCA_020723385.1 Candidatus Aquidulcis sp. | reverse complement strand
CTCTGCGGTGAATCGCCAGTTGAAGTTGAGATTTGTCAGTCAATCACCATGGATGGGGCGGTTTTTCTGCTGTGAAGAAGCAACTGCCTGCAGGGTGGATAAGAAATTGTCAAATTCCAATGGGTGCAGGAGGCAGTAATCCGCCCCCAACTCGCGCGTTTTTACCTGGTCCAACACCGACGAACATACAATGATCGGGATATCGCAGTTCGTCAACTCGGCTGCCAGCGCCTGCGCGCCTTCCAAAATCTCAACCGACGGAAAAATGACTGCCAGGGGCCTGACCCGTTGGATTGTCTCCGCCGAAGAGGGGCGTTTTTCAACCCTGACGGGGTATCCAACACTCCCTGCGTAACGCTGGAGCAGGTAATTCAGAGACGAGTCGCCTCCCACGATCACAAGGCCCGCATTTTTTTGTTCAACTGGTAACTGATCCATAATGATCGTCATTATATCGAGGAGGGGCGGTCCCGTCTTGTTGCCGAGCGGGCTGTTTTTGATGATAAGCGGGATATTTCGATCTGTTCGGAATGAGGCAAAAATCTCCCGTTTGCGAACAAGACGCCAAACCCAAAACAGTTTATTTTTATCACCAATCATCCGAGTACAATCGGTTTCTACCCGGCAGCTTCAGCCAATCAATGGATCAATTTCGACGATGTGGAATTTATGATGACCAATAGCAGTGCGATTTCAACGCCAGCGCCTACAGTGATCCCAACCTCCCTGCCTGCCCCCCGCGGGCTGAACATTCGCGGCGCAGATGTCTCTTCGCTTCAACGCGCGCAGGATTTGGGTCAGTTATTTTACGATGCCAGCGGAACGCAGAAAAACCCGCTCGATATTCTACAAAGCGTTGGGGTCAACTATATCCGCCTGCGTCTCTGGGTCAACCCAATCAGCGGATACAACAACATGGCCAAGGTCGTGGCATTTGCTCCACAGGTTAAGTCACGCGGTATGAAACTGCTCATAGACCTGCATTATTCCGACACATGGGCGGACCCGGGCAAACAATATAAACCTGCCGCATGGGCGGGTCACAACCTCGATCAACTCAAGGCCGATGTGTACGATCATACCCTCGATGTGTGCAACGCCTTGAAAGCGGCGGGCGCAACGCCCGATATGGTTCAAGTCGGCAACGAGATCACCCCGGGCTTACTTTGGGAAGAAGGGCGCATCAGCAACAACGACTTTACTAACGCCGCTGCGCTAGTCAAGGCGGGCTGTAACGCGGTGAAAGCCTGCGATCCAGTCATCCTCGTTATGCTCCACATCGATCGAGGCGGCGATAATGCAGGCGCGCGCTGGTGGTACGACGGGATGCAGGCGCAAGGCATAGATTGGGACGTGACTGGTCTTTCCTATTACTGCTACTGGCATGGCGACATCGCGGCCATGCAAAGTAACGTTGCCGACATCAAAGCCCGCTACAACAAGCCTGTCGTTATTGTCGAGACATCCTATATCTTCTCCCCTGGCAATGGCGATGACGAACCCAATGTCATCACTGCCGCCGAACCCTGCTCTGGCTACCCCGCCTCGCCCACGGGTCAGGCGAACTTCTTCAACGCCGTCAAAACCGCCATCAAGAACGCGGGCGGCGAAGGCGTCTTTTGGTGGGAACCCACCTGGGTTGGCACGCCTGGCAACGGCTGGGACCCGGCCAACCTCAACGGCGCTGGAAGCCAATGGGATAATCAGGCAGTCTTTGACTTTACCTTCAAGCTGAATCCCAACATCAACTGGTGGACTCCATAAACGTACGCTTTATCTTTGCCTGCCATCCCGATACGCGCGCGGGGTTGTCTCCATTTCACGCTGGAAGGTGCGCGTGAAATGCGCTCCATCTGAAAAACCGACAGCCAGCGCGATCTGTGTGATGGATTGATCTGTGCTTCGCAGCAGCTCGCACGCCTGGCGGATTCGATAACGGCGAATGTAGGCGCTTGGCGTGATCCCCAACTCCTGACGAAAACAATCCGTCAGATAATCTGCGCTGATGCCGACGTGTTCGGCAATCTCTTCGCGGGTGATGGACTCTGAAAAATGAACATGGATGTAAGCCATTGCCTTGCGAATCAGGCGCTGAGTTGTCCTGTTCAATGTATTTTGTCGCGCCAATGCCGCTTCGACATGCCCCAGGGTTTCCTCCGCGCTGAAGAGTCCCTTACCCAGGATGGTTGCCACACCCCGGTTACAGCGATCCAGATCGGCATCCGAAAGGAGACGCGCCGTGAGGATAATGACCGGAATGTCCCGTGTGGATTCCCGCCCGCACAGTTCATCCAGCACCGCAAAGCCATCCATCTCTGGCATCATTAAATCCAACAGGATTAAATCGGGTATTTGCTTTTCAATGAGCGCCAACGCTTCGCGCCCATTGCGCGCGGTCACAGCCCGCCGGCCGGATTGCTCAACCAGGCGGCTGTGCATATCCAAAATGCCGGGATCGTCATCTACGACCAGGATCGTTTGTTTTTCTTTTTTTGACCCGCCAATGCGTTGTAATTCCTTCGCTAATTGTTCTGCCTGGAGTGGTTTGTGAAGATAATTCAACTCCAATAGCTGTCCCTGGTCGTTCTTTCGGTCCAACGCATACGCCAGGACGGGGATGTTCTCGGTGGCGGTTTGTCTTTTGAGCATACTGCTGATTGCCCAACCGTCACGAACCGCAAGGCGTTCCTCAAGAATAATCGCGCTGGGTGATATGCCGCCTATTTTGGAAATCCACTCATTGTCCTCATCCACACGGCACAATTGCAGGTTAAACCCGCGCGCGGTCAGGTAATCCGATAATTCATTGGATGTTTCTTTACCTTCGGCAAGGATGACCACCCAATTGCCGGGTTGGAGCAGATGAACTGGGTCCACAAGCGGGCTTTGTCGGGGGATGGTCGGCAGGGAAAATGAAAATGTCGTGCCCTTGCAAAATTTTCCCGGCGATCGAACTTCGATTTTTCCGCCATGTCGCTCGATCAGTTGCTTCGTAATTGCCAGCCCAAGCCCCAATCCGCTTTTCCCAGATTGGATCGCCTCCTGAGAACTGTAAAATTCGTCAAAGATCTTTTTTTGATCGTCTGGCGAAATCCCAATCCCCGAATCGCTGACAGAAACAAGCGCTTCACTGCCCACCACAGTCACATCGAGTTGTACCTGTCCTTCGGGCGTGAACTTGACGGCATTATTGATCAGATTCAACGTGACTTGCCGCAAGCGCGTGCGATCTCCCATCACCCAGGGACCTCGCTCAGGCAGGTGAGCGTCCCACGCCAGACCTTTTTCGCGCGCAAGTTCTTCGCCGATCTTTATCGCCACCTGTAGAATTTCGGCCAGGTCAAGCGGTTCCTGCATGATGTGAAGTTGTCCCGCTTCACTGCTTGCCAGATCGAGCACATCCCCGATCAGGCGCGCAAGATGTTGGGCGCTGAAATTGATCTGTTCCACATCGCGTATATTTGCAGGGGATTGAGGATGATCCCGCTGTTCGCGTAAAACCATTTCGCTCAAGCCCACGATCAAACTGAGCGGGGTTCTTAATTCATGGCTGACCGTAGAGAGGAAACGGCTTTTCATGTGATTGGCTTCTTCTGCCAATCGCCGTCCTTCGACGGCATCATTGTAAAGTTGACTGGTACGAAGGGCGGCGCTCAGGTTGTGAACGATGGCGGCGCACAATTCCGGGTTGGGCGCGCTAAATGCCGCGAAACCGACCGACCTGTTTCCCACATCCAATGGCAGGATAGTGAGCCGCGTCGGTTGGTCCGTCGGGTAAAGATCGAACGAGGGAAATTTCCGCGTCTCGAATTTCTGCCCGTTGAGGACGCCTGACAAGCCAGCCGTGAGCAGAATCGCCGCTCTGGAGGTGCAATCCTCGCTATCCTCATCGTATACAGCAACCAGAATATTTTCGATCCCCACGCTGGGGAGTCGCCGGGCAAGAATTTCGGCGATATCCGGGACGCTCTTCGCAGTGAGCATTTCAGCAGTGACCATGCCGAGCTGCGCCATCATGTCCATGTGTTCGAGCATGGAACGCGTCGTGCGCCTTTGAATATGGTCGCTGATCTCGAGGTGTATTTTTTCGATCAGGTATGCAAGGAATGTCTGATCGGTCTGATGGGTAAGGCGAAGTAATATCGCTGCCTTTTGATACAGAACCGCCACACCGGCCTGCCAGACATGCGAATCCTCATCGCGTTCATCTGTCCAGGCAAGTAACCGCTTGACCTCTTTCATGATGATCTTCGCATCCTGAACCATCAAGCTATCCAGAAACGCATTCAGGAAGACAGTGCATTGTTCCAGCAAGTCTTCGAACAGGCTGTTGCGCGCCTCGATCAAGGATGCCTCGGTCATCTTGCGGGAGAGATCGTCCAGTTGCAGTGTTGGTTCAACGGAACCTGGCGGCGAAATAGACAGGGGACTCTCGTCCGATTGGCATCCACAGGATTGGCGAATGATCAGCCTCGGTGGGACGACCACCCGCTGGGAGCGGTCTACACCCCTGCGGATTTGATCGAGTAATGTGCGCACAGCCTGATAGCCGAGGGAAAACGTCGGGTGGCGGATCGTCGTCAGCGAGGGGGAGAGGGA
The DNA here is from genome assembly GCA_020723385.1 of Candidatus Aquidulcis sp. Taxonomy (GTDB): domain Bacteria; phylum Chloroflexota; class Anaerolineae; order Anaerolineales; family UBA4823; genus DYIZ01. The sequence continues at coordinate 26,288 of DYIZ01000068.1, read as the reverse complement.
TCGGGCATCGAGAATATCATCGAAACCGATGACCGCCACATCGTCGGGAATGACGCGCCCTGCTTCCTGCAAGCATTCGATCGCTCCCAGGCAGGAGAGATCGTTGCTGGCGATCACAGCCGTGAAGTCTGCCTTACTATCAAGGATCTTTTGCATGGCAGACTTGCCGCCCTCGCGGCGATGTTCTCCAAAGGCGATCAGGTTTGGGTTTTCGGGAATCCCTGCGTCTTTCAGGGCAAGGCGATAGGCCTGCAATCGTTTCGCGCTGTCCCCTCCGCCCCCAAAGTTACCCGCGATGAAGGCGATTTGCTTGTGATGATGTTGAAGCAAATGCTCAAACGCCTGGCGAATGCCAAGCGCGTTATCCACCGTAACCGTCGGGCCAGCCCCCTCGGGGGTTGTAAAAATTACGGGGAAACCTGATTCCAAAAGATCATGAACATACTCAGACTGTTCTTTCGTCAACTCATCGGGGACGATGATCAAGCCATCGGTATTCCACGGGCCGACCGGGACGAAGTTGATATTAGGCCCCGGCACGGGCCAGAAACTTGGGCTTTGTGGGTTGTTGCCTGTGACGCTGAATCCGCAACCCAATAAGAGATTGCACGCTTGTTCAGTCGCCGCGGCGCTGATGCCCTGAATCAAGGAATGCGCATACCGATCTATCGTTGTCCCCTGGTAGATAGGCCATGTGGAGATAAAACCGATGGTGGGTTTGAGTCTCATTTTATTGGGCATCACGAATAACCATGTCGCAATTGTATCATTTGAGCTAAAGGTTCTCGATTCGATCAATGGCTTCGTGACATCATCGGCCAATCGCATTACGCCGCTCGAGCGTGGACTAACCAACGAGAAGAATCCAGATTGGGGGTGTGTGGGAGTGCGTAGCACTCCCACACACCCCCAATCTGGGATATTTCCCGCTGTTGGCGGGACAGTCGAAATTCAGGCGAGCGAAGCCCGCATTACGCCGCCGGCAGCGACCCCTGCACGACTCGCTTCTGGCGCACGGCGCTCCACCGGTTGTGAATGAAACCCGCCAGGAGAGATGAGGGCACCAGCGCTCCAAAGGTTTGCAACACCCGATTGACAGCGCCGGGGATGACTACCGCTTTACCCGCCAGGGCGGCATCCAGTGTCTGGTTTGCCACACGGCCCACATCCAGGGTGGTGATCAGCCCGGCCCAGCCCTGCGCCTCGATGGCCTTGATGCACTCCGGGTTGGTCGGCATTCCACCGGGGCACAGCACCGTCACAGTGGCGTTGAGACTGCGCAGCTCTTCGCGCAGCGCCAGCGAGAAATCGAGCAGAAAGCGTTTGGAAGCAGCATAGGTTGCCTTGACCGGCATGGGGTAAAACGCCGCCAGGCTGGCCACGTTGATGATGCGGAACGGCATCCACGGGTTGCGATATTGCAGGATGGCGTGAGTCATGGCCAGCGTGCCCTCGATGTTGAGACGGACAATGGTCTGGATCTGCTGCCCGCTCTGCTCGAAGAATGGGCCTTCAAAGTCCACGCCAGCCACATTGATGAGCGTCGTGAAGCGCCCGGACCCGGCGCGCAGGTGTTCGAACAGCCTGGCCCGCGCGCCCGCCTCGGTCAAGTCGCAGGCATGGGTGATGACTTTCACGCCGTACCCGTTGCGCAGCGCGGCTGCCAGGGTTTCCAGCGGCTCGCGCAAATAATCGGTGAGAAACAAATCCCAGCCTCGGCTGGCGCATTCCACGGCAAAAGCTTTGCCCAGCCCGCCTGCTGCGCCGGTGATCAGGGCCATCATCGTTTTGTTTTTCGAATTGATCGGATTCATAATTGCCTTACTCCTTTATGCCGCACATTTTCTCGGATAGCTCCCACAACCGGGCAGCCGACTGCACATCCAGCGCCTCCCGGCTGGCCTGCTTGGGGAGACTGTCTTTCCAATACACCTGCGAGGCGGTGTGCAGCGATGGGTCGGTCAGCAGGAAGACGATGCTCCGCGCCGGGACATCCGAAGACGTCCCACCCGACCGGCGTATCTGCCAGATCCAGCGCACCAGGGCAGGCGTGCCTTTCATGCCGATGTCGGTCTTCACCAACCCGGGGTCCGCAGCGAAGGCTCGTACGGTCGAGTCCGTTCCCAGGTGATGGTTCAACGCCAGCGAGAACAAGACATTGGCCAGCTTGGTGTTGCCATACGCCTGGAGGCCGTTATACCGCCGGCGAAGCTGCGGGTCGGCCCAGTTGAGCCGCGCCCCATAGTGCGAGCCGGAACTGACCGTGACCACCCTGCCGAAAGGGGCCGCCTTCAGCAGGGGGAGCAGCTCCCACGTCAGCAGGAACGGAGCGAGGTGATTCACCGCCCACTGCGTTTCCACCCCGTCGGGGGTGAGGGTCAACCAGTAAGTGAAAACCCCGGCGTTGTTGACCAGCCCATCGAGAGCTGTTGTCCCATCGGAAGACAGCATCTCTTTGATCTGTTCGCCAAGGCGGTGGATATCGGCTTGCAGGCTCAAATCCGCCACGACATAGCGCACATTGTTGGCAAGGGCCAGGCCGCGCAGATGCGCCTCCGCCGCCCGGCAGCGCTCGGCAGACCGCCCAACGCCGATGACGCCTGCCCCTGCCCGTACCAGGGCTTCGGCGGCAGCCATTCCGATCCCGGAGGTCGCGCCGGTGATGACATAGGTTTTTGCTGATAGATCCATTTTTCTTCCATCCTTTCGATTTTTATTTCGACGCATCTTCTATATCATTTTTAGGGATGGAAAATCATCTGCAAAATGGTGGAAAGGGGGGTGGAGAAGGGGGTGGATTCTTGTAATCGAGATTTGCTGGCGGACAAATCACATCACGAATGACACGAATTGATTCAAAACATTCGCGAAATTCGTCAATTCGCGGCATTTGTGATTAAAAAACGTCCATTCCCCCGTCAGTTATCGAATAGTTTCAAGTCTCGGGCGCGGTTGACAGCCTGGATGCGGGTTTGGACGCCCAGCTTGCCATAGATGTTATTGATGTGCGTCTTCACGGTGCTGGCTGCTACTGAGAGCTTGTCGGCGATCTGTTGGTTGGACAGCCCGGCGTCAATCAGGCGCAGCACTTCCAGCTCGCGCAGGCTCAACGCTTCGACCAGCTCGGGAATTTCCAGCCTGGGATCGCCGGGTTTCTGCGGCGGCGAGAGGTGGAATCTCTCCCGGAGCGAGACCGGCAAGATCGTCTCGAGCCGCAGCCAGCGCAGCGACACGCCCGCCGCCACCAGCAGGATGGGAGCCATCACCTGGATAAACAACCCCCCTGCAATGGCGCCGAACAAGACAAAGAGCGTGATTCCTCCCAGGGTGACGGGCCATCCAATCACAGTGAGAACCGGGTGCCAGGTATGCTCGCGGTTGGCCAGCAGCAATCCAAGCCCGATGGCAGCGACCAGGAACAGCCAGGCATACGCCCAGGCGTTCCAATCCTGGGTCAGCACGTTGATCAGGAAAACGATCCCAAAAGCCGTCAGGAGCGTGGCAGGGATGTAAAGGAATAATGCCCAGCGCAAAGTCTGGCGCAAACTGAACACCACGATGAAGAATCCCCCGCCCAATACGATGAACACCAGTGGGAGAGCCACGTTGATGCTCCCGCCCGTATAAATGCTCAAAGCCAACAGCACAATCCCGATCCCGACCAGGGCAAAACTGGTGATCCTGACTGGCAAATTAGTCAACCTCATGCGGCGCTCCTCCTGCGTATTCTAATACAGATTGGAGATACCTTCACCAAATCTTCACAGGTTCTCCACAGGGAAGCTAAATGTCTCCGGTATCATCCAGGTATCTTAATCCGGAGGCATATCCCGATGACATCTCAACCCCTACCTGTCTTGCCTTCTCGCGTAAAGCCACGGCTGCGCGGCTGGAAATCCTTACTCACCCACCAGACCTTTCGGCGGGTTGTGCAGCTAGGTTTTGCGGCATTCATCCTCGTGGTCACGCTCCAGCACGTGCTGGCAGGTGAAAGCAGCGGCAATGTTACCGCTTCGCCCGAAGCCTACTGTCCCTTCGGCGGGCTGGAGACTCTTTATAAGTACATCACCAGCGGTGGAAGTTTCGTCTCGCATACCCACCTCTCCAATGTCGTTGTCCTGGTTGCGGTTCTCGTTACAGCCCTGCTGGCCCGCTCCGCCTTCTGCGGCTGGGTCTGCCCGTTGGGGTTCATCCAAGACCTGGTCAGCGGCTTCAGTGCTTTTCTGCGCAAGCGCATCCCCGGCTTGCGGAAAGCGATGAATGCTCTGAAGAAGCGCGGCTCGCGTCTGGCCTTCCTCGACCGCTACCTGCGGCTGTTGAAGTATGCGGTGCTGGCCTGGGCTGTGATTGGGGCGGGCGTCTATGGCGTGATGGTTTTTCGCGACTACGATCCATGGTCGGCGCTGATCAATATTGCCGAATTCAGTTTCACGCCTGGGCTTGTGGTGCTGGGGATCACCCTGGCAGCGTCGTTCTTCATCGAACGTCCCTGGTGCCGGTATGCCTGCCCGTTGGGCGCTGCCAGCGGTTTGGTCGGCAAGTTCAGCCCGATGTATCTCAAGCGGGAAGCGGATGCCTGCAAAGTTTGTAAAGTCTGCACCAATGCCTGCCCGATGGGCCTGCCGGTGCATACCGCGACCACCATCACCAGCGCGGATTGCATGGGTTGTCTCGAATGCGTCGGCGCCTGCCCGCGCGAAGGGGCGCTGGAAGTCAAAATCGGTATCCCGTTGATCGGGCAGAAATAGGAGCATAAGCCATGCGTATCAACCCCTTCATTTTCGGAATCGCAGTAATCGTGATTTTCCTGGGTGTTATCCTGTCGTTCCAGGCCGCCGGGATCTGGTCGGTCTCCGGGAAAGTAACCAGCGGCGGCCAGGCCGTGCAGCCCTCGGCAGAGGATGTCAACACGATCAAAGGCTGGATGACCCTCGAACAAATCTCGACGGTCTACAACGTCCCGCTGGCAGATATTCTGGCGCAGTTCAGCCTGCCGGCCGATACCCCTGCTTCCACTGCCATCAAAGACCTGGAAAGCGACACCTTCTCAGCGGAAGATCTGCGCGCCTGGCTGGAAAGCCGGATGCAGCCCGTCGAATCCGAAGCCACGGGGGTACCCGTCTCGGATGCCACACCTACCCCGGTTGTTCTGCCTACCGAGATAGTAGCTACCCCGCTGGCCACAGAGCACGTCGCCCCCGAGAAAACTATCACGGGTAAGACAACCTTCCAGGATTTGCTCGACTGGAACGTGCCCGAAGAAACCATCCGGCAGATCATTGGCGGCGACCTGCCAGCGCTAACAACAGTGATCAAAGATTATGCCACGCAAAACGGCCTGGAATTTGCCCCCATCAAGACTGCCATCCAGGCAGAAGTGGACAAAACGAAGTAGAGAAGCTGCCAATCCCAATTAACAGCAAAGACCCCCGGGGTTTTCAAACCCCCGGGGGTCTTTGCTGTTGCCGATGGTTCTGGGCTATGCCCCGGGGTGATTGGCCGGTTCTTTGTGCAGCAATGCTTTCAGGCGAGATGATAACGCCCGGTAGATCGGACAGCGGTCATAAACCGCGCTGAATGCGACCACCAAGCCCAATCCAGCCACGAACAAATATAAACCGGAAAAATGGCCCTGAATTGCCAGGATACCCAGGGCGGCCCCCGCCGTGAGACGCAATAAACGATCCAGAGCAGCCGGCCCCGATCGAACAGGTTTATCACCCGATAGGGCCGCCTCGAACAGCGGTAAAAGCGCTGCTGGCGAGGCCGCACCGGTGCGCCGTGCGACTTCTTGTCCGTTATGATACGCCACGAGGGTCGGAATCCCATAGATGCGCAACGAACGCAGTAAATCAGGCTGTTCGTCTGCGTTGACTTTCCAAACATCCACCCGCCCAGCATACTCAGCGCTAAGCTTCTTCATCACCGGTTCGATTGCGCGGCAAGGGCCGCACCACGGCGCCCAAAAATCTACAACGACCGGGCGAGGATTTTGCTTGAGACGTTCGAAAAAATTATTTTCCATAGGGCCTCACTGAAAAGCGATTGAACAGCAAGCCGGGGCGCAAGTCCAGCGCCCCGGTAGCGGTCAATACCGGAAAGATGATAGATTACTTTTTCGTGCTGAACTTGAACGGCATATACAACGGGCAAATCCCTACCAGGCCTGTAAGCAGGAAGATTGCGCCAAAGATATCCAACACAATGCCCATCCCGCCTGCTACGACGCCGCCCAGCCCCAGGTAGAGCAGGACGATCCCGAGCACAACACGCGCGATTCGATCCCAGTTAGCTTCGTTTACTTTGAACATGATTTATCTCCTTGGAATTTGTCTGATCTGTTTTATTGGCTGCCCTTTAGATGTGGAAAGGCGTAAATAGTTGCATACAATAAAGGCTCTCCCGTTGGAAACGGGAGAGCCACAATAACAAAACGATGGCGCACGGTTCTCAGTGCGCCATCGTTTTTTCGATGCGGCTCAGTTAGATGATGATTATGGGATTTACGGCAGGCAAGTCAGGCTGGCGCCGACCGTAATGCGGCTGGCAGTCCAAACATTATTCTTGACCTGGCCGTTAACACTGACCGCCTGACCGGCGACCAGATCAGCAAACGTGATCGGCGTGGCAACGCCATCTGGATTGCTCAACAAGAAACGCGTAGTCGAGGTGGTCTGGATAACCAGGTTCTGGCCGATATAGGGCTTAACCAGTTGGTTACCGCAAGCTACGGTTACCGTTACAGCGCCCGTTGCCGGGTCGAGGCTGGCAATCGTTCCAGCCAGGGCGAAGGGCGCGTTACCACCCTTTCCACTGCCGCTTCCACCACCATTTCCATTTCCGGCAGGCGGATTACCGGCGGCAAAGGCGGGAACAGCCGTGACCGCCAACAGCGCCAGAACGAGTGTAAGAACGAATAGCTTTTTCATGGTTCGGAGATCCTTTCGTAGATAAATGGAATTTTGGAATTACTTACACTCATTATGACGAAGTGTTGGAACGGCAGATATGGCAAACTTGTGAAGGTCTTGTGAAGGTTTTCTGACGTCGAACCAGAACCTTTCCAGAATCTCGACAATTGACGTAACCAACGTTATAAAATTAACCGGGTCTTTAGTTCGTGACGCGAGAACCAATTACCATTCCATGGATAAAGGAAGAATAATGAAACTCGATTTCACCGGCGCTGAACAATTCCTGGCTTATCTGAATGGTTTTGGGGAATCGTATACTTCAACTCATCCATACCGTCCGGTCTTCGAAGCCGGGACGCACTGTCGGGGCGGGTTCAAAAGCCGGGTAGCCGATGTAGAGCAGGGCGATCAAGGGTTGATCGGCGGCGAAACCGAGAAATTCTTTGACGCGTGGGTTACGGGCATCTTCGCCGGTGCGCCATTTGGCCGCGAGCCCCAACGCCTGTGCCGCAATCAGTAAATTCTCCACAGCCGCAGCCGCCGCACACATATTTTCGACTTCAAGCACCTTCGGTTCGGAAGGCTTATCTACACCAACAGCGATAACCAGCGGCGCGCGCAGAGGCCTGGAGCGTTCCTTCTCCAGTGATGCTGCGGGTGCGTCGGGGAATTTTTCGGCGAAGGATCGAGCCAGGACATTGCCCAATCGCTCACGCCCCGCGCCGGTAAGAACAACGAAGCGCCATGGGCGAACCTTGTAGTGGTTTGGAGCCTGCACAGCGGCAGACAACAGCTTCTCGATCAAATCTACCGGTACCGGGTCGGGTTTGACATCGCCAATGGATTGGCGAGTATGAATGGCCTCCAAAGCGTTCATGACTACCTCCACAACGAACAGAGTATTTCCTGGATTATACAGTCATGTCGCTTTCGTCGCGCCATCAATATGCTCCCCAAAAAAATCTAGGGATTCCTTCCATTGGAAACGGTAGAGCTTGTTTTCGAAAATGGTGAGTTAGAGATGTTTAGGCAAAAGTTATTGCATCAATTGACATATTGGCAATACATGGTAAGATAGATTTAGCAGCCCTGTTCACCCGTCGTCAGGCCATTGATGTTCCGGTCATGTGGGTCATCTTGCCGGTATGATAAGCTGGAAATTACTCCCATATTCTTTGCCTGCCCTCATTGCAGGATGTTTGTCGTTAGCCGTGGCGATTTTTTGCTTCACCCGGCGCTCCCAGCGCGGCCTGAAGCCCATGGGCTGGATGATGCTGGCTGTGGCGATCTGGACGGTGGGTTATGCCGGCTTGATTGTCACGACCGACTCAGCGCTGCTCTATGCCTGGCATCTGCTGCGCGGCCTGGGCATTGTCACCGTGCCAACTTTTTGGTTGTTGTTTGTTTTGCGATTGAGCGGTTATACTCGCTGGCTCAATCGCCAATTTTATTGGCTGTTGGCTGTGGAGCCAGTTGTGACCTTCCTCTTGCTAATAACGAATGAGAGACACGGCTGGATTTCACGGGGGTATCTGTGGGAGTCCGCGCTTCCCTTTGCGCCGCATCGAGTGGTTCAATACGGGCCTTGGTTCGTGGTCAACCTGGTCTATGATATCGGATTGATGCTCGCCGGCGTGCTCGTCTTGTTGCTGGTGCAGCGCCGAAGAGCATCAATGCCACGCCAATATGTTGGCATGATATTGATGGGCATAATGATTGCTGGCGTAGCAAGTCTCTTGTCCATCATGCAAATCCGAATTCTTTGGATGGATCCCATGCCGTTCGGCTTTTTATTGGTTGGGATCATCGCCGTATGGGGGGTCACGATTTACAGGTTCTTCGACCTCAGCTCGATGGCGCACAACATGCTGGTCACCCGGCTGGAAGACGGCGTCATCGTTCTCGATGGAGGCCAGCGAGTGGTAGACGTCAACCCGGCCGCGATGCGCGTTCTGGGATGCTCTGCGGCCAACCAATGTATCGGTCGCCCATTGCAGGCGATTCTGCCGAAGTGGAATGCCCTCGAACCAGGGCTGATGGAGCCAGCCGCCTGTGTCGAGGCAATCTTGGGCGAGCCGGGGCGCTTTTTCGAGCTGCGCGTCATCCCGCTGAATGTTGCTCAGGAAAAGGCCGGCAAACTGCTTGTGATCCACGATATCACCGAGCGCAAGCAGGTGGAACAAGCCCTCCGTTTGAGCAGTGAATATAACCGCGCTTTGATCGAACATTCGCCCGTTGGCATCTCGGTGCGTGACCGCCTGGGGAGGCTGCTCAGCTACAACCAGGCTTGGAAGCAGATCTGGGCCATGCCCGACGAAGCCATTGCCGATGATATGAACCGTGAGCGTCAGGAGTTAGTCTTCGACCGGCGCGACAGCTATCTTGGTGATTATCTGCCTGAAGTCGAGCGAGTTTATCGCCAGGGAGGCAGCGCCCATCTGCCTGAACTTAAGACACGCGGCGTCCGCCCTGGCGCAGCAGAGTGGGTCTCACAGTATTTCTATGCCATCCAGGATGCCAATGGTGTGGTAGACCGTGTGGTGATTTTGACCGAGGATATCACCCACCGCAAACGCATCACAGATGAACTGCGCGAAAGCCAGGCCAGTTATCAGATGTTGATCGAGAGCTTGGGAGAAGGGATTTGTATCGTAGATGGGGATGAGAAATTCCTGTTCGCCAACCCGGCCTGCGAGGCAATCTTTGGCGTCTCAACCGGCCAACTCGTCGGCCAGGATATTCATAATTTCACCGATGACGAAAACTATGCTGCGATCCGCCTCCAGACTGTTTTGCGCCGCCGCGGTGAGAAAAGCACCTATCAGCCCGAGATCATCCGCCCGGATGGGCAGCGGCGCAGGCTGTTGGTGACCGCCACTCCCAGTTTCACCAAAGATAAGCAGTTCATCGGCGCGTTCGCCATTCTGACGGATATCACCGATCTCAAGCAGGCTGAGACCCGCCTGCGCTGGTCGAATGAGCGCTTGCAGCGTCAGAACGATCTGCTGGCCCAAATCCTGGCAGTCGGCGATTTTTTGCGCCTCCATCAGGATACCAGCGCTGCGCTGACCGAAGTGGTCAATGCCGCGCGCCAGGCGCTGGGTTTCGATGTCGTTGTCTTGAATTTGCTGGACCCGCAAACCGGGAAATATTCCGTTCACGTTTTTGCCGGGTTGAGCGACGAAGGGCAGCGTGTGTTGGCAGGCGCAACTTACGCGAAGGATGAAATCGAACGCATCATGAGGGATGAGTTCCGCCAGGGGCGATGTTACTTCATCCCCGCGGGGTGTCTCGACTGGGAGCGAGAGTTCCCTGGCCCCACGTTCGACCCGCTGGAGGCTGACCCCCATTGGTCGAAGCCCGACGCCGCGGATGCCTGGGATCCGCAAGACGCTCTATTCGTCCCTATCGAGCTTCGGCAGGGAGAAATCGTCGGTTTGCTGTGGGTTGACGCGCCCCAAACTGGCCGCCGGCCCGATGCAGATACGCTGCGGGCGCTGGAAATTTTCGCCAATCAGGTGGCCGTAGCCATCGAAAACGCGCGCCTGTTTTCGCAGGTGCAGCACCTGGCGATCGTAGATGACCTGACCGGGTTGTACAACCGCCGCGGTTTGTTCGAGTTGGGTAATCGTGAAGTCGAGCGTGCTCGCCGTTTCGACCGCCCGTTAGCGGCGCTGTTTCTGGATATTGACCATTTCCGGGATTTCAATAACCGTTACTCGCACGCTGTCGGCGACCAGGTGCTGCGGTCAGTAGTTGACTGCTGCCGTTCCAGCGTGCGGGTCATTGACCTGGTGGCGCGTTACGGCGGCGAGGAGTTTATTATCCTGCTCTTGGAAACGGATCTCGACGTTGCCTGCCACGTGGCCGAGCGTTTGCGTAATAATGTCGAAGCCATGCGTGTCAAAACGGGGTGTGGAGAGTTAGGCGTCACGATCAGCATTGGTGTGACGGCGTTGACTTCTGAAATACCTGATCTGGCGGCTCTGCTCGATAGGGCGAACCGGGCCGAACATCGCGCCAAAGATGCCGGTCGGAATTGTGTGAGTGTTATAACGTGAAGCTTATTGGGGGCTAACGGTTTTAGCAGATCGTTCGAATGACATTGCTCGCAAGCAGCCCACTCCAAGCGCAACATACGCCAGGCCGTAAGGAATGTCCACCCGCACGGCGCTGAACCAATCGGGGGCGTAAATACCGAAATAACTCAACAGCCAATACCATAAATCCGAATAAGCCCAAATCACCAATGATCCGCCAATCAGCGCCCATGGATCTTGCCAAATGCTTTGTTTGCGCAGCATGAGACACAGCACACCGCCGGTGGCTACCAAAATATCCAGGGACGGGTAGACAGCTTTGACCACCAGCTCAGACAAGCGAATATCGAGGGGTTTTTCAAGAATTGGCTGAATGAAATAGATCAGGGCGGCAAGTGGGAGAATGACGCCGCCAATAATCGCCGCTGCAGCTTTGACGTGCGTCAGCCGGAAACGATGATGGGCCAGGTATTCGATGATGGCGATGCCAACCGGCATATACCCCACGATCCACAGCGCGTCGGCCAGAGAGGGGTAAGGTACATCTTCTCCCCAGGCAAATACCATGCCGGCCCAAATGATCTCGGCCGCGGCCCACAGCCCTATTCCCAGGGTCAGCCACTTCCAGATGTCGCGCTCATCGGGCGGCGCAGATCGCCAGGCCGCTGCTGCGGCAAGGGTAGCAAACGCGCTGACCAGGATCGGCACTAAATTTTCCTGGATGAGCACCATTCCATCCCCGCTTTGACGCGCCAGCAAATAGGTGGCGATGTAAAGGATCACATAAATGTTCATCGCTCGCAGCCCCCAGCCCAACGATGAAGTCGGTTTACGTTTCATGCGTGTACCATGGCCGTTCTACCCGTCGAAGCGGGTCTTTGTCGGGCTGAGGATGCCGGATACGGGAAGTACAATGTGAAATTGGCTGCCGGGGCAGTTTTGTTCATCCTGGCCGGAACTTTCCACCCAAATGCGGCCGCGATGCGCCTGCACAATCCCCCGGGCGATGGCTAACCCCAGTCCGGGGCCGCCCCCTTTGAACTTGGTTTTACCCGACGAATGCAGCGCCACTTTCCCGGTTTGATAAAACTTCTCGAAGATCAGCTCTTGATATTCGGGGTCAATCCCGATCCCGGTATCCCGGATCACCACTTCGACCGCCTCCCCCAATTGGTCGTCGGTCACACTCCGCCCGGTGATGGTGATTCGCCCGCCATCAGGGGTAAATTTGATGGCGTTGATGAAGACGTGCTGGAACACTTTTAGCAGCAGCGTCGGGTCGGCATAGACCCGCGCCAGGTCGTCGAAACCTTCGATTTGTAAAGCGATCTGACGCTCATTCAAATCTGCTTCGTAATCGGCCTGCAGGCGTCTGATGATCGTCCCCAGGCCCATTTGCTCGGGGTGCAGGTCGAGTACCTGGCTGTCAATGCGGGCCACATCCAACATGCTGTTGACGATCTCGTGCAGGCGGTTGGCGCCGCTCAGGATGCCGTTCACCGACTGCATCAAATATTCGTTGGCGCGCAGGCTGCTGTCGCCATGCAGCATGGCGGTATAGCCTTTCATGATGGTGAGCGGCGTGCGCAGCTCGTGCGCCGCGACGTTGATAAAGTCGGACTTGTTCTTGTCCATGCGCTCCAGGGTTTGGTAAGCGCGGTGCAGCTCTTCGGTGCGCTGCTGCACCATCTCTTCGAGCTGTGTGTTGAAGCGGGTGATTTCTTCGTACAGCCCGGCGTTTTCCAGGGCGATGGCCGCTTGCAGAGAGAAAGTCGAAACCAGGACTTCGTCGTCCTCGGTGAAAGCGCGGCTTTCCCGCCGGGTGAGCGACACCATCCCGATAACGAGATCGTGCGAGAAGAGCGGAACGCCCATCCACGACCGGTTGAGGGGCAGCCAATCCACCTGAGTCCATCCGGCGATTTGGGTGACGTCTTCGATCACCACTGGCTTTCCGGCTGCTGCCACCTGCTGGAACACATCTCCTTCACGGATCGAGATGCGCAGGTCCCGGGCGCGCTCGTCATCCGAGAATCCGTGCTGGGCGACGATGCGCAGGGTGTTTTCCTCACGCAGCATGAGCGAGCCGCGCTCGAAGGGCACCACCATTTGTAACTGTTCCAGGATGCGGCGCGGCACCTCGTGCAGCTTGAGACTGCTGGATAGTTTTCGGCCCGCCTGCACCAGCAGCTCGGCCACGCGGCGGCGATCCTGCTCGGCCTTGAACAACCGGGCGCTCTCGATGGCTGCCGCCGCCTGCGTCGCCAGCGACATCAGCAAATCTACATCGTGGTGGGTGAATTGGCGCTGGTCAATGCGATTCAAGGCCGTGACGGTGCCGATCACCTGGCCTTTGACGGTCAGCGGGACGACGATCAACGCCCCCGTCCCGGCGCGCCGCCGCCGGTCGGCGACATCCGGCGGCTCGATGCCGTCATCGGCGTTCGGGGAGAGAACCGGCATCCCAGTGCGGCAAACCAGCCCGCTGATGCCTTTGCTCAACTCGTGATAATTGGTGTCCAGATCGTCAACGATATGTCCGTTGAAAACCGTCAAAGTGATGCGTTGCAGCTCATGATCCAGCAAAAAGATCAACACCCGGTCGGCTTGCACCAGGTTGGTGAAGTGCTGGCTCAAATTCTGGCAGATGAGGTTTGTCTCGGTAGAGCCTAAAATCGCCTGGGCTGCCTGGAACAGGCCATTGGTCTCTCGCAGCGCCTGCTGTAACTGGCGGGCAGAGGCTTCGATGGTCTCTTTGGCCCGCGCCAACTCGATGGCGTTCAGCTCCGCTTCGGCCAGCAGCCGCCCGATTTCCTGTGTGGCCTGCTCGCGGTCGCGCACGAGCAGCGCCCGGAAGATGGCGCTGCTGAACAGGTTGCGGATGCGAGTGTAAGTTTCCCACTCGCGCGGCCCCACCTCGGTATACACAAACCCGAGGGGCGCTTCACCCAGGTCGAGCGGCAGGAAGATGCCCGTAAAGCGCTCGCCCCGGCTCGCCGCGGCTTCGGAGGCCAACTGCGCCGCCTGGAACGACGGCCCGCGTGTGGATGTGACCGCCTCGCCCAGGTCATACTTCAGCAGCAGTTTCGACATACTGGATGGGCGCGGCGGGCTGGCCTGCCACAGATTTTGACTGGATTCGTATAGAATGACCCGGCAATGTTCGATGCCAAGATCAGGGAAATATTGCGTGGCAGCCGGTCCCAGGTCCTTGAGACTGAGACTCGTCGCCAGGTTGAAGCTGAGCCGCTGGAGCTGCTCCTCCTGTTGTTCGACGGCCAGCCGCTGGAAAGCCTGCGCCCGCTGGGCGATCTCGCCAACGAGCAGACGCGCCTGCTGGAAAAGGTTTTCTGCCCGCAGGGCGGTCGGCGCATCCGGGAGATGGGGCAAAACCTGGCGGCGCATAGCCGAAAGCACTCCGTGCCAGATGGTGACTCCCTTCCCGGCGGCTTTCAATTGCTGCAACGCCTGCCCGAAAGCTTTGAGGAATTGATCCTGGGTTTCGCCGCGCAGATCAGACAGGAAAGTATCCCAAACTTCGGTAAAAGTGTCCGCTAAGGCCGGGGCCGACAGCCCCGCGCCGCGCCCGACCACCCGGCTCCCGCCGAAGTTGGCCGCTTCGAGCAGGGCAGTGAGCACCGTCTGATTTTGGGCCTGCAAACGAGACAGGCTGGCTGTTTGATTGGAGACTTCCAATGCTGCCGGCGGCGGAGCAGAGGCTTGCGCGTCGCTGATTGTCGCCTGACGGATGGGGCGCGGCAGACACCCGCAGGACCAGCGCACCACCAGCTCGGTGGGGATGATGATCCGGTCAGGCGTCGGGTCGCCCCGCATGATGCGCTGCAAATTGGTGATGATCTGCTGACCGGTGCTGTAGAACGACTGCCTGACGGTGGTCAGCGGGACGCCCAGGAATTGCGCTTCGAGCACATCATCGAAACCGGTCAGGGCCACATCCTGCGGCACTTGTAAGCCGTGTTCTTGCAGCACATCCAGCGCGCCGAAGGCCATCCGGTCGTTGGCGACGACTACCGCGTCGAACTGAACTTTGCGCTCGTCGAGCAGCAGCCGCATGGCCGTGCGCCCGCTGTCAGGGGAGAAATCGCCCGCGACGACCAGATCCGCATCGAGCGGGATGCCGTGCGATGCCAATGCGTCAACGTAGGCCTGGTAGCGCTGCTCGGCCTCGATCTGACCAGCCAGCCCCTGGATGAAAGCGATGCGCCGGTAGCCGTGGTTATCCAGCAGATGCTCGACGGCCTGCTTCATGCCGCCGTAGCTGTCGGGCATGATGGCGGGAATACCCTCGATGTCCAGCGCGATGGCTAACATCGGCAGCGGGCGGTAATGCTCGCAAAATTGCCGGAGGGTTTCTTTGCCGATGTGATGCCCCAGGTCGGCGGCCAGGATCAACCCATCCAAATGCTGCGGATCAATGAGATCGTAGATGCCGTATCCCGCCCCTTCTTGCAGGCCGGGCTGGCCGCCCACGTAGCACACCAGGTTGATATCCTGCGCTTCGGCGGCGTCCACCAGCCCATCCATGAATTCGCGCGCCCACACCCGCCCGATGCGGGCGACCAAAAGCCCGATCGTCGGGCGGTCGGCCCGAGGATTGGGAGTCTCAGGAGTGGAGGGGGTGATGATGAGCCGTTCGGTCATTTCAGTTGACACAGGTGGGCCTTTGTGCTATCTCCCTCTATTTTATATCCAAACCGCCGCGTATGCCAGTCGGAATAGTTGATGATTTCGTAAGCGCCAAGAGAACAGAAACCGGGTTTCTCCATGAAACCCGGTTTCTGTTCTCTTGGCGATTGGACTGGATTGCGGTTAGAACCCTGCTTTCAGCCAGCTTATTGCCAACAACTTGCCCGGCTCGATGATGTCCCAGCCCCAGAACGGGTCGAGCCAGGCCAGCCTGAATGGACTGGTATTAGCAGACGTTTTGGCCTCGGTCGAAAGCTGCCCTTGCGCGGTATAGCGGATCTCGGGGATACAGATGCCGCCTACACCCGAAAGATATTTTGTGTAAGAGATCGTTTCTCCAGGGGCAAGATCGACTGCCAATAACTCCTTATCGCTGATATTTTCCTGGCAAAATGACCAGGCCATTCCCCAAACGTTGGTCATTGGTAATGATTCGTCATTGCGAAACGTTGCAGTAACGGTGGTTCCCAGAGGAATGTATTCTTCAGTTTGGGTCATGACGACTGTCAATGGCGCGAATGCCGGACTGCCATCGCTATTCCACTCGATAGCCCTGATATCCTGATGCAAATTTTCCAACGGATGCTCATAAGTTGAAATATTTGTACCAATAATAAAGGGATTCAATTGACCGAGTAATGTCGCCGTCAGTTCTGTTGTGCCTGTAAAAGTGCCAAGCAATTGATCTAAATCGAAAACTTGAGCTTCCAAAACCACACCAGTCACTTGGTTACCAACTATGGCAGTTACATCCCCCTTAATAAAATATTTATGTGATCTATCATAACTCCCGATTACATCAGCGATGTATACCGGCTGGAGAATTGTCGCAATGGGCATGTAGATACAATAAGGAGACGAGCAGGCAACTTTTGCACTGGTTGCAGCATTGTGATTGGCCAATGATAGCAACATGAACATAGCAAGTAAACAGCATAGAAATTGAAACCTGGACATAACTTCCTCCTAAAGATTCAGATCATTGTGAAATGAACCAGGAACAAGCCCCATGAAAAACAATTGGCCGCCCCAGGCAGATGAGTTGTCATCGTATTTTCTCTTCAACTGGGCAGTCACTCGGCGTGGTGGCTGGCGCAGCAGACTATTGGGAAAATCTTTCGGGTGCATTTCTTTCCGGTCGAAGCGCTAAATCTGACTGTTCTCCAGATATTTTACAGGTAAACGGGTCGAGATGCCACAAAAATCACCGCGTAACAATATAGGAAACCGGTTTTTTCTTTTTTGATTATTTGAAACCTGCCAGAAACTTTTTCCTTACAAGATGGGCCAACAAAAATTTCCGACTCGGTATATACTATTATCGAGAAAATATTACGCCCGCAGAAAATATTTTTTGCCACAGAAAATACTGAGTTAAAAAATAAAATGTCTTCTATTTTCTCTGTGAACTCTGTGGCTAAATCTGTATCTTCCACGAGCAACAACAATTCCCCGAAAAAATTTTTCTCGCCATTGGAGGTCGAAATGAACGAATTGGTTTCCCCGCTAGATCTCAATTCCGCCAGCCGGGAGGAATTAAAAAATTTTCTCGGCGTGAACGATCCGGTCGCCGACCGGATTTTGGCCGCCCGCCCTTTTTCTGCGGTGGACGAGGTGGGTCAGATCAAAGGCATCGGCCCGACGAAGCTGGAACGCATGCGCCAGCGCGTCACCCTGGGCGGCGCATCCGCATCGGGTGAAAGCACGCCCTCGTCGGAGATGGCCGGGCCGCTGGCCGTCGTCGAGCCGCTGCCGGAGGTTATCGAGGTCGAGCCGCCCGTGAGTGTGGAGCCGCTCCCGGAAGGCGAATCCCAACCGGCCCCGGCGGTTACGCCCGTAGTCATCGAGCTGCCAGCGGTCACCGAATCGCCCGTGATCGTCGAAGAACCGCCGCTCGTCGAATCGTTTGCCGAAATCCCGCAGCCGGTCGTTATCGAATTGCCCGCATCCGCCGAGCCGACGCCGGCCGCGCCCCAGCCAGCCGTCCGCTTCGTGCCATACACGGAGGCATTTTTGATGTCAGTGGGCAGCGGCGCATTAGCTTTCTTCCTGGCGGTGGCTTTCACCCTGGGTTTCCTGGCGCTCGTCAACGGCAGCCTGCGCTTCGCCCGCCCGGTGCAGCTCGACTGTCTTTCATCCCAGGTCGAGGCGCTCGATACACAGATCACCGCCCTCCAGGCCGGCCTCACCGATCTCTCCACCCGGCTGGACGGCGTGCAAGACGTGTCCGACCGCGTCACGACGGTGGAAGAAACCACCGAGGCGCTCGGCGCCCGCATGGACGCCGCCAGCACCCAAATGGAGAGCATCAACCTGCAAATGGACACCCTCATCGTACAGGCAGCCAGCCTGGGCGAGCAAGTCAGCGACATGGCGCTGCAAGTGGACGCGCTCGTCACCCGCTCGGGGCGCTTCCAGGACTTTTTGGACGGCCTGCGCTCGCTGCTCGACGCGCTGGCGCAGCCATAAGGAGCGCTATGACCACGCCGACCGAGCCAACCCCAAAACCATCTTTCGGCGAGCGGCTGTCACGGGCTTTCGTCACTTTTGCCCGCGCCCTGATGCGGCTGCTGCTGCTCATGCTGGTGGGCCTGCTCCTGGGGGTGCTGGCCTACCTGGCATATCCCTGGCTGAACGAACAGTTCATCCGGCCTTTGCAGGAAAATACGCGCCGCCTGGACGAGATGGCCGTTCAAGAAACGGCTATTGCCGTGAGAATGACGGAGAGCGCCAAAAGCTGGCAGAGTCAGGCGGCGACGCTGCAAGCCGGGCGGGCGACTGACTCCGCGGCAATAGCCGCCGTTCAGGCGCAACTGGCAGAAATGGAGACGGCGCTGCAAACCCGGTTGGACGCCGATGAGACTTCGTTGACCGCCGCGATTGCCCGGCTGGATGCGCTGGATGCCGCCCTGGCCGAATGGGGCGCGGCGACCCACGAGCTGTCCGCCACCCTGGAAGCCGACACGGCTCTTCTGCAAACCGTCGCCGAGGCGCTGGATGCCCCGAATGCCTCGGTGGAAGCGCTGCGCCGCGACCTGCAAGTGGTGAAGGCAATGGAGCTGCTCACCCGCAGCCGATTGTTCCTGAGCCAGAGCAATTTCGGCCTGGCCGTGCAGGATGTGCAGGCTGCCCGTGATACGCTGTTGGCGCTGCGAGCGGATGCGCCCGATTACCAGTGGTCTGCGCTCGACGCCATTCTTGTCCGGCTGGAATTCGCCCTCGGCGAACTGCCGGCTTCCCCGGTGCTGGCCGCCGACGATCTGGAGATCGCCTGGCAACTGCTCGTGCAAGGCCTGCCGGGCGAGACGACGCCTACGCCGACACAGATCGGCACATCTGCCTTCTCGGAGGCTCCCACACTGACGCCGACCCCTGGGGCCGCCGCCACCCGGTTGACACCCGAGCCGCCAACGCCGATACCGACCGTCACGCCTGGGCCGTACCCAGAGCCATAAACGTGATGGGGTAAAAGCGAAAAATTGGGATGATGCGGCGCGAAGCGCCGCATCATCCCAATTTTTCGATAATTTCCACCTTCTCTAAGGTGGTAGAATCAAAATGGTTTTAATCATTCTTATGCCGCTAAGGAGAGTCCCCCATGTCCGATCTCGATAAAGACGCTGCTGCGTCACAAGCCAAGTCGGCTGCCTCTGACGAAAAACCTGCCGCCAAGTCTGCCATCCGTTTGCCGGCCTCACTTCGCAACTCGTTGCGCTGGGTGATGGTGGCGTTGATCGCGCTGGTGGTGGGCGCGCTGCTTATCACCTTTGCTTTCTACGTTCCCACCCAACAGAAACTCGACCAGGCCACAACTGACCTCTCACAAGCAAACCAGACCATTGCCGGGCTGGATACTGATAAGGCCACCCTGACGGCGCAAGTCGAAACGCTGACGAAAGCTCTTGCCCTGGCAGAACAGCATACCTACTTGCTCCAGGCGTTGACCGGCGTGCAGACTGCCAGCCAGGCCCTGGCAGACGGCGACGCCACCGCCATGACCCTCTCGCTCCAAAGAGCATCCCAGGCGCTGGATTCGCTTGCCCCGAACGTGGACCCCATCTACAAAGCGGCGCTCGAAGATATGAAGCAAAACGTCGCACTGGCCCAAACCAAAATGAAAGCCGATATCAATAACGCGCTGCCCCATCTCGAGCTTCTGGAAACCAATCTGAAATTGCTGGAAGATAACCTGTTCCCCAACCGATAGAAGCCTCTTGCCAGGAAAGCCTTAAGAATCAATCAGCGGCAGGTTGTTTATACCTGCCGCTGATTTCATAAACCAATTTTGGCAATGGAGCATAACTCGCTATTACGTTGGTCGAGTAGGCGTTTTTTGCCGTAATCGAGACCAGACATTGCGCCAAAACGCTGGTTTCGACAAACTCAACCGGCGTTTTGGTCACCGTTGATAGCGACTTATGCGGTACTGCCAATTTTGTGTTTTATCCGGCGTGGAGCTTGCTCAATAGCGTAAAATCGCCCCGATTTTGCCGAAATCTTTATTGCTCTGCCCGGCTTGCAGCACTTCGATGTCACTGCCGTGCTGCATCACATCATGAACAGCCATCTCGACTGCGTCGGGGATGTGGTCGAAGGCTGCGCCGCAGAATGGACATTTCTGGGTCTCGTGGGCAGTCAGGTAGCCGCAGCCCTGGCAGCGGTAGCCGGGCGCCCGGAAGCCCTCTTCGATAACGAGGGATTGGACGCGTCCCTCGTGGACCGCCCGCAGGGTCTCATCGAGACCCGTGAGGCCGCCGCGCCCTTTGGCCGCACCGGTGATCATCGCTTCGACGAGCAGCGTTTCACGGCGGCGCTCGGCGGCGCCGCCAATTTCCATCGCACGTTCCAGAACCTCCGACTGGCTGGCGGTCATGCTCATCGGGAACGTGCCAACGATCAGGCTTTGCCAGGTTTTAGGCAGCAGGCTGCGGAACTGAGCCACATTGTCTTCTGTTCCACCGATAAGCACCCGGCGGACTTTATTTTCAGCGAAGAAATTAGCGGCGAATTCAGCCGAATCTTTCATGTTGCGCTCGACGACTTCATCGGCATAGTCAGTTCGCCCGGCAGTACCGCCTCGCCGTCCCGGCATAGCCGATGCGCCGCCGCGTTTCGTGCGTCGCACTGTCTCACCTAAAACGCCTTCCTGCTCACGCATTTCTCCCAGGTGGAAATAAAACAACCGCGCGCCTTGCTTGTCAACCACTGCCACGCCGTACCCGCCGAAAGAATCCAGCATATCGGCCAGGGCCTTCACGTGTGGGCGGTCGTTGACACGCACCCGGCTGCGAACGGGAACAGCCATCGGATACGCTCTAAAGAAGGTCTCAGGGTGGCAAGAGAAGACCGCCACACTGCGGCCAGACCAGTCGTATTCGCGGGAAAAGTATTGCTCGATAGCTTCCGCATCATTGGGAAGCTGTATGTCTTTGAGCATCGTGCGCAGGCGCAGACGATAAGCATCTGCGTTGCCATCCGATGGGTCGGTATTGAGGTACAGGCTCAGGACAGGATGTTTTGCCTGGTAATCGAGCAGTTCCTGCAAATCACGTTCGGTTAACATAGTTACCTCCTTGGTTTAAGTTTTGAAAGTACAGGGAAAGCGTGAGGCCCAAAACGAAGTACGACGCTATGGGTTGATTTTTTGGCTCGACAGATTTTGGAAGAAGTTTTCTCCCAGGCCTCCGGCAGCCTGGCTACAAATTGGATAACTCTTCGAAGAGTTTTTTCTGTGCAGGCGTGAGCTTGCGCGGGATAGAGATTTTGACACGCGCGAGCAAATCGCCGCACGATTGGGCGTCGCGCAGGCGCGGCATCCCTTTTCCAGCCAGGCGGAAAGTCTGGTCGGGCTGAGTGCCGGGGGGGATGGTCAGCGCCACGTCGCCGGTGAGGGTGGGAACAGTCGCTTCGCCGCCCAACACCGCTGTGAACAGACTGACCTGAACATCGGTGTGCAGATTGTCGCCTTTGCGCTCGAAACGCGGGTCGCCGGTGACCTGAATCACCAGGAAGAGATCGCCCTTTTGCCCGTTGGGGGATACCACCGCATCGGACACGCGCACTTTGGTGCCGGTAGCAGCCCCGGCAGGGATCTTGACCTCGATGCGCCTCCCGTCAATCTCGATGCGGCGCGTCGTCCCCTGGTAGGCCTCCAGCAGGCTGATCGTCACCTGTTGATCGTAGGTCGGGCGTTCGGCGCGTACCGGCTGCCGCCCGCGGCGCGGCGTGGAAACCTGCCCCATGTCGGGCATTCCCCCAAAAATGCGGGAGAAGAATTCCGAAAAGCCGCCCCCAAACAGATCGTTGATATCGCCTACGTCAACACGCACATTGCCGCCCCCAGCGGGCGCGTTAGTGAACCAATCGTCCCAGTTGAATCCCCCGGGCGGCGCGCCCCGCTGCTGCCAGCGGGTGTAGGACTCGCCCAATTGGTTGTATCGCTCCCGTTTGGTGGAATCGCTCAACACCTGGTAAGCTTCGTTGATCTCTTTGAAGGTATCTTCTGCTTTTTTATCGCCGGGGTTGCGGTCGGGGTGGTATTTCAGAGCCAGCTTACGGTAAGCGCGCTTGATCTCATCTTCGGTGGCTTTGCGGTCTACCCCCAGAATTTTGTAGTAATCCTTGTAGTCCATGCCTGGTATCCAGTGTGTGCAGTGAGCTTGTTTTATTGTATGCGCGTGGGGCATACTGAGTCAAGCACCCTTGCACAACTTTTAGGTTATTCTAACCGAACGCTAACAAAATAAAATCGCCTCCCGTTTTTTCGATAACCGTGCTATGATTAAGGCGTATGAACACACAGCCAGAGCGCATTCTACTTGTCGAGAACGACCCGGAGAACGGCGATCTGATTTCACGCCAGACGCTACAGCCGTTGGGGTATCGGGTTCAGGTGGTTGGGGCGGCTGCCCAGGCAATCCAGGAAGCGGTGCGCTTTGCGCCCGATGTGATCATTGCCAACCTCAAGCTGCCCGGCCTGAGCAGTAAAGATCTGTTGGTGGCCCTCTCTTCTCAAGGGATGGATGTGCCCGTGATTGTCATGGCCGAGAAGGGGATGGAAGCCGACGTGATTCAGACGTTCCGGCTGGGCGCGACGGATTTTCTGAACCTGCCTGTGCGTGAAGCAGAGGTTGTTTCGGCTGTGGAGCGGGCGCTCAAACAGGGGAGGGCGCGCCGCGAGCGGGAGAGCCTGGCCCGCCAGTTGAAACAGACCAACCAGGAATTACAGCGCCGGGTGCGTGAGCTGACCACGATCTTCGCCATCGGCAAAGCCGTGACCTCTGTCACCGATCAGCGTTCCCTGTTCGATAAGATCGTCGAAGGGGCGGTGTTTGTCACCGAGGCGGACTTTGGCTGGTTCCTGGTACGCGACGAGCGCGGGCGCAGTTTCGTGCTCAGCGCCCACCGCAATCTGCCAGAGAGCATCGCCTCGAAAGTCGGGCAGCCCTGGGATGACGGCGTCAGTTCGCTGGTGGCGCTCTCGGGGGAGGCGCTCTCCATTCATGGCGATCCCCTCAAGCGGTTCAAGGTCTCACGCATCGGCCAATCGGCGCTGGTGGTGCCAATCAAGGTCAAGAACGAGGTGGTCGGGCTGTTGGTCGTTGTGCGCAAGGCAGCGCTCCCCTTCGGCGGCAGCAACCAGGCGCTGCTGGAGGCCGTCGCCGATTACGCTTCCATCTCGCTGGTCAATGCCCGCTTGTTCAAGGCGCTCGAAGAGCGCGCCTCCACCATGCAGCAGGTTGCCGAGACTGCCCAGGTGAGTGAGCGCATCAAAGAAGAAACGCTGCAGAGCGTCGGCCAAAAGATGCGCAACCTCCTGAGTGTCGCCATGACTCAGGTGGATCTGCTGATGGGTGAGGAGCGGCGCAGCCTCAACGCCGAACAGGTGCGGTCACTGCGCATCGGTCAGGATAATCTGCGCATGTTGAAGGAAGTGTTAGACACCGCTCTCACGCCCCAGCCGAGCGAGCCTCCCAAGCAAACCTCGGTGCTCGATTTGGGTGAGCTGGTGCGGCAGGCGTTTGGACGCTTCCAACGCATCGCTCATCAGGGTGGAGTCAGTCTAATTGCCGAGCTGCCATCCAATCCAAGCCCCGTGAAAGTCAATCCATCTCAAATCACCAAGGTATTCGAAAGCCTGCTCTCCAATGCTATCAACGCCAGCCCGCAGGGTAGCCAGGTGACCATCCGAATGGATCGCACTGGCGATAATCAGGTACACGTTCTGGTTCAAGACAACGGCCCGGCGGTTGACTCGAAACACCTGCCCAATCTTTTTGACCGCGATTACACACTCGACGAAGCCACTGCAAAGCGTTTCGAGGGTTTGGGAATTGGGCTGCCGCTCATCAAAGAGATAGTGACGACTCACAGTGGCAAGGTGTGGGTCGAGAGCAAGGCTAAAGAAGGCTCGACCTTTCATGTAACTCTCCCGCCAGCCAGTTGATGGTTCGACCCATTGGTATTGTGCATGGCTAACGAAAATATCGTTATTGTTATCAATCACGCAGAGATCGGTCAACAGCTCGAGCAGGCAGTTTTACGCCCGGCTGGCTACCAGGCGACTTTTATTGCCGAGCGCCAGCCCGCTGAAGACCTCATTCGTTCCAACCCGCCCGACCTGGTCATAATCAGCGACCAACTGATTGACGGGGATGGGTTAGCATTGGTTGAGCAGTTGATGGGGAGTTTCCCAAACCTGCCGTTTATCCTGTTTACCAGCAGCTACAATCCCGATCTGGCGGTCAAGGCGCTGCGCATGGGCTTCGCCGATTACTTCTATGCGCCATTCTCGCCTGGCGATGCGATCGCCGCGATCAAACACGGCCTGGAACGCCGGCGGCGGATGGAACAATGGTCGCGTTTGGAAGCCCGCCGCAACACCAAGAATCTACAAAAACGTGTAGATGGCCTGGAAGCGTTGCAGCGCATCGGGCGGTCGGTCACCGCGCTGCTCGATCTGGAAACTGTGCTCACAGCGGTTGTAGATGCCGCCGTCGAGCTGACCGGGGCCGAAGAAGGCAGCTTGCTGCTGTTGGATGAAAGCAGCGGCGAGCTGTACATGCGCGCCGCCCGCAATTTCCAGGAAGATTTTGTACGCACGTTCCGCCTGCCCATCCGGGATACGCTCGCCGGGCAGGTGCTCCGCACCGGGAAGCCGATCACCTTCGACGAGAAAACCCCCCAGAAGATCAAGACCGCTTACCTGGTTCACACCTTGATCTATGTGCCCTTACAGGTTCACGGACGCGTCATCGGTGTGCTTGGGGTAGACAACCGCCACACCGGCCACCCATTTTTGGAAGATCATCTCACGCTGGTCTCGGCCCTGGCCGATTACGCCGCCATCGCCATTGACAATGCCCGCCTGTACTCACGCACCGAGATCGAGCGCAAAAAGCTCGAAACCGTGCTGACTCACGTCGAGGACGGGGTGATCGTTGTAGATTATGACGGGCGGCTGTTATTAGCCAATGATGCGCTGCGCGCCGCATTTGGGCTGGTGGAAGATAACCTGGTGGGCAAACCGGTGCGTGATATTATCCAGAATGTCGAGTTGTTGGAAATCCTGAGCGATGACAAGGGGATGCATCCCTTTCGCAGCGAGATTACTCTCGAAGATGGGCGCGTTTTCAATGCCCAAATGACCCCCATCCCCGATGTGGGGCTGGCCGTGACCATGCAGGATATTACTCACCTCAAGGAGTTGGACCGTATCAAAAGTGATTTCGTCAGCACAGTTTCCCACGACTTGCGCTCCCCGCTGACCGCAATCCTGGGGTACGTGGAGCTGATTGACCGCGCCGGCCCGGTGACCGACCAGCAGCGCGAATTCATCCGCCGGGTACAGTTCAGTGTCAATAACATCACCGCCCTGATCAATGACTTGCTCGACCTGGGGCGCATCGAGGCGGGATTCGACGCCCGTAAGGAGATTGTCCCACTCCCGGCAATCATCAACTACGCCGTCGAGGGGATGCGCAGCCGCATCGAGGAAAAAGCCCATAATGTGGTTCTGGATGTCCCCGACCATTTGCCGCCAATCCTGGGCAACCCGGTGCGATTGCGCCAATTGATGGGCAACCTGCTTGGCAATTCCATCAAATATACCCTGCACCATGGCAAGATCACCGTCAGCGCCCAGGCTGAAGAAGGGCAAATCATTCTGCGGATATCCGACAACGGGCCGGGCATTCCTCCTTCCGACCAGCCGTATATCTTCGACAAGTTCTACCGGGCCAGTAATGTACCCTCGGATACACCCGGCACCGGGTTGGGGCTGGCAATCGTCAAATCCATCGTGGATAACCACCAGGGCCGCATTTGGGTGGACTCGACCCTGGGGCAAGGGACGACTTTCACGGTTGTCTTGCCGGTGGCTGACGAAGATTTGTAATTACGGTTCTTCCAGGTTCGATGTGAAGAATATCCAAAATTTAGGTGTGTGGACGGCTTTGCACACACTTTCATCAAATTTTCGGATTTATCTTTCACGCCGCCAGGCGGCTTCCATGTGAGACAGATCATCGTGTGTGAGCGGGAGATACCGCTCACATATCCTAAGTTTGGGGCTTCTCCTGTCAGAATCGAAAGACGTTGAAAATCTAAGGAGTTCCTATGTCCACCG
>DYIZ01000067.1 GCA_020723385.1 Candidatus Aquidulcis sp. | reverse complement strand
GGGTGGAGACGTCCCGGCGGGACGTCTCTACAGAAAACATATTCCGCCGCGGCCCGGTGACGGCTACGTCCCAATCATCCCCGCCCAGCGGCAGCGGCTCGGGATCGTAAACCAGCGCGCCGTGACCGTGATCGTCGAACACGTCGGCGTGGCGCAGACTACCGGCGGCCAGCGAGCGCAGCAGCGCATCCAGCTTGGGCAGATCAATCAGGCCGGTGTGATGTTCGAAGACACCCTCGATTCTCCGTAATCCCGGCTCGCCCGGCCCCAGCCGAAAGGCCAGGGTATGAAAATTGCCCACGTTAGCGACCAGCAGCCGCGAGCGGGCGGCCACCCGCGGGTCGAACGTCGCCCCGAGAACGGCGGCTGGAGCGGTGTCCATCACCACCAGCGGCGCATCAACCTCATGAGCGGAATCGGCCACAGCCTGCAGGCGGGTCATGATCAGCGGGATGCCGTCCTCGACCCGGTAGGCGAACGCCGACAGGCGGTTCTTCTCCCGGATGCGGGCATCCAAATAGTCGAAACGGAATTGCCGGTCGGAGACCTCCGGCGGGGCGTCGCCATGATCGAACACCGCTACAGCCACGGCATCCAGCCCGGCCAGTGAGATGCCGAATAACTCGAAGGCACGCGCCAGGGCGGGAAAGTCGAAGTCGCGCAACTCGAGGCAGGTCACGGAATCCGGCAGGCGGTCGGCTTCATCGTCGCTGACCAGGGTGATACCCATTTCACGAACTTTGTCGAGATCATCATTGAACGAGCGGGCAGCGTTGGGCGTAGCGTAAAGTGGCAGGCCGGCTTTGATGTGGGCTTCTGCCGCCCACTGGCTGGGACCGCCCCCCATGGTGACGCCCCTCAGCAGCACGGGATCGCCCTTCCGGGTGGACTCCTTGATCCGGCGGTGAACGATCATCGTCGGGCTGGGCAAAATCAGCTTGAAGCCGTTCTCGATGTCAAGCCGGGAATCGTACAAGAAAATATCTTGCGTGCCGGTGCCTATGTCGGCGGTGAGGATTCTCATAGTGTTTCGGTGATTCGGTGATTCGGTGTTTCAGCGTTTCAGAGTTTACCACATAATAAGATTGGCTTTGTCGGATACAAGAACTCGATGTTTGTCAGTAACTTTCGATCCAATCAACCAAGTTCGCAGTATAATCTATAGACTTTAGCGTTACCCGTCGAAACCCATCATTTCCCAGGCGAACGCTCGCCTGGAATCCGAAAAGGAGAATCAAGAATGCTAGGTCAGTTGAAACAGCATATCGAGCGCATCAAAGGCAAGGGCGCGACCTACCTGGATGCCCGCTGGTATCCATTCGAGGAAGCCAATTTCCTGACGATGTGGAACGGCAATCTCAAAAACACATCTGCGTCCCGCGAGAGCGGCCTGGGAATCCGGGTGCTCTACAAAGGCGCTTGGGGGTTTTCCGCCTCGTCCGACCTGAGCGACGTGGCTGGATTATTCGACAAAGCGTTCGACAATGCCCGCGTGGCTGCCGAACGGGTGACTTTTCCGGTGCGGCTGGCCGAGAAGGACGCTATCCAGGCCAAATTCGAAAGCCCCTGCCGTATCAACCCCTTCGAGGTTTCCCTATCCGAGAAAGTCGCTTTTCTCAAAGAGATGGATGAAAAGCTCGACCAGCCGGGCGTTTTCCAGCGCGTCAGCGACTTGTCTTTCATGCGCAAACAGATCGTCTTCGTGGATTCGGAAGGCAGCGAGATCGAAAAGCTGATTACCGAAGTCTTCCCCACGCTCCAGGTGCTTGGCAGAGACAGCGAGGGCGGCGCGCACGAGCGCAAATACCGCCCCGGACGCATCGGCGAGACACGCGGCTGGGAATCCATTGACCGGCAGCTTTTCAGCCAACACGCCGAGCGCATCGTCAAAGAGCTGAACCAGGTTTTGGTCGCCGACACCTGCCCGAAGGAAGATCGTTCGGTCATCATCCTGCCGGGTCTCATGTATCTGCAAACGCATGAAACCATCGGACACGCCCTCGAGCTGGACCGCATCCTGGGCTACGAGCTGGCCTTCGCCGGCGGATCGTTCGTCACTCTCGACGATTTTGGCAAGCTGCGCTATGGCTCGCCCAAGCTGACCGCCCGCGCCGACGCCACGCTGCTCAATTCACCCGGCAGTTTCGGCTACGACGATGATGGCGTGCCAGCCCAGAACAACGTCTTGATTGACAAAGGCATCCTGGTGGGCGCGATCACCGGGCGGCAGATGGTCGAAGAAGCCAACGCCAAAGCCAGGCGGCAGGTCTTCGACGGCAGCGGCGGCGCCAACCGGGCGACAGCTTTCTATCGAGTGCCCATTGAGCGCATGACCAATATCAATATTGATCCCGGTGAGGATGGCAGCCTGGACGATATCATCAAAACCACCGAAAAAGGCATGATCGTGGACGGCGACCATAGCTGGTCTATCGGCTCGAACCGCGAGCAATTCCACTTCGGCGCTGAGATCGGCTGGCTGGTTGATGACGGTCAGGTGACAAAGGTCGTCAAGAATCCGACCCACAAGGGCGACACGGTCAAGTTCTGGAACTCGCTCTCGGCAGTGGGCGATAAATCCACCTGGGAGGTGAAATTCGTGGATAACTGCGGAAAGGGCCAGCCCAACCAGATCATGCAACTGGGGCATGGCATCCCGGTGTGCCGCTTCGATAACGTTAGAATAGGAGAATAGCTGTGAAGGAACGAATCTTACAAACCCTGCGTGAGCTACGCACCTACGCCCTCGGGAAAGGCGTCGAAGTTGTGCTGTTCTACCACGAAGAAGACAGCTACCTGATGCGCTTTGCCAATTCGGCCATTTCCCTGAATACCAACGAGCACCTGATTCGCCTTGAGATCGTGGCTTATTCAGACCGGAAACGCGCCAGCTACGAGATGATCACCGATCTCTCCAAGCTCGACGAGATGAAGCAAGGCGTTGATATCGCCGCCGAAATGGTACAGCACGCCCAGCCGCTGATGTACCAGCCCACTATCCCTCAATTTACCGAAACCTTCTCCGACGAAAGCGGTTACGACGCCACCCTGGCGCAGATCAGCAACGAGGAGCGGCTGGGATACTTCAACCAGGCAGTCAAGGGCCTGGAAACCAGCGATATCAAGCTGTCGGGCATCTTTTCCAACGGCGCCAACACCCTGGCTCAGATCACCACGCGCTCCGAGCACACCCAATATTTCAAGACTTCGGACGCCCAGGTGACAGTCGTCCTGGCCCATGGGACGCTCAAATGGGAAGTGATCGCCGAGCAGTCGGCGCAGAAGAAATCCGAGCTGGATCCGTCGGCGCTGCACCGCGACCTGGCCTTCCTGCTGGATCACTACCAGCACGACACACCGCAGCAGATTCCCCTGGGGAAGTATGACATCGTCTTTGGCCCGGCCGCTACCGCCGATGTGCTGCACTTCATGAACTGGATCGGCTTCGGCGGCGGCATGATGAAACGCGGCTACTCTTTCCTGACCGAAGAGCAGATCGGGAAAAAGGTCTTTTCGGACAAGTTTGATCTCACTGACGATCCCACCCGGCTGGAAACTTTCCCGGCTCGCCAGGATTTCACCGGCATCCCCCGCAAACCATTCCCCATCTTCCAAAAAGGCGTCTTCCAGGGCTTTACCTGGTTCCAGGACGATGCCGACGAGTTTGGCGCCAAACCTACCGGCCACACGGTCATGCACAAAAGCCTGGTTTTGGCGTGCGGCGATCAGGAAGTCAACACGCTGGAAGAGCTGGTGGCCATGCCGCGTGACAAAGACATCCTCTACATCCCCTTCCTGCACTACACCAACATCGTCAACCCCTCGAAAGGCGTCATCACGGGCAGCTCGCGCTTCGGCGCACTGCTGCTCAAGAAAGGCGGCTCGGTGGTGGTGCCGTACAACGTGCGCCTGACCCAAAGCCTGCTGGACATTTTCGGCGACAAGATTGCCTGGCTATCGAAATCGGCCACACCGTATAACATCTCCGCCAGTTATGGCGCGCGCAACCCCTCTGCGATCATCGTCCCAACCTTTGTGCGCGTCAATGATCTGGAGATTTCGCACTCGAACGCGTCGTATTGAGAGAAGAATTTTATTATAGCGTCGAAAAAAGACGTTCGTGCGGGCCTCGTCCGCACGAACGTCTTTTTTTCTTTCCTTCAATTTGCGCCTCTTTGCGCCAGCGCAAAGACAGAACCAGCTATTGGGGGTATCCTATGTGCAGAAGGAAACCGGAATGGACACGCAGGATCTGACCCTTTATACCGACATCGCCGTGCTGCTGGCCCGCTGGCCGCAGACGATCCCCGTTTTCTTGAAGCGGCACATGGCATGCGTGGGCTGCCACATGTCTGCCTTCGAGACAGTGGCCGACGCAGCCCAAATCTACGGTTTTCATCCCGACGGGCTGCTGGCCGAACTGCGCGCCGCCGTCTCCCAACCGGCCCCCAATTTCTCGAACCCAAAGGAGCTTTCCCCCATGAATGAATCCACCCCCCAGTGTCTGGTATGTCACGTCTCTAACCAGGAAATCCCTCTGTTAGCGTTGAGCTACCGAGATACCCACTTCTACATCTGCCCGCAGCATTTCCCCATTCTCATCCATCAACCTGAACAGTTGGTAGGGGTGCTGCCCGGCGCCGAAAACCTGCAAGCCCACGAGCATTAATCCACCAACAGGAGGCTACCATGCAAGCAACTGATATTCTATCCTCTGAACACCGGGTTATCGAGCGCGTGATTGCGGCCCTCGAAACTGCCGCCGACCATCTCGAAGCTGGCAAAACCGTGCGCCCTGGCTTTTTCCTCGACGCCGCCGATTTCATCAAAGGCTTTGCCGATGGCTGCCACCACCGCAAAGAAGAAGGTGTGCTGTTCACAACCATGATCGCCCACGGCGCGCCGGCGCACGGCGGGCCGATTCCGGTGATGCTCTATGAACACGAACAGGGCCGCGCCTTCACCCGGGAGATGCGAGAATCCGCAGAACGTCTCCAGGCTGGAGAGCGTGCAGCCGCCTCGCGGGTGATCGAAAACGCCCGCGGCTACGCCGCCCTTCTGCGCCAGCACATCAACAAAGAGGATAACATCCTCTTCCCGATGGCCGACCGCATCATCCCGGAAGCCTATCACGCCAAAGTCGCCGAGGACTTCGAGCACGTCGAGCATGAAGAGACCGGCGAGGGCGTACACGAAAAATTCCTCTCGCTCGCTGAGAAGCTGGAAAAAGAAGCAACGGGATAAATAGACTCCGGGGATTTTAAAAACCCCGGGGGTCTCCTCTTCAAACCGGGGCCGAGACGGGATACAATAGCCCCATGAGCGCCCAAATCCCGTTGGAACCCCTCGCCAGTTTGCCTCTCTTCCGTGGGCTGGATCAACCTGCCCTGGAAGTCATCTCGCAAGCTGCCAGCCCGCGCACCGTCGAAACTGGCGGCTTTTTCTTCTTCCAGGGCGATCCCGCCGAGTGGATTTTCGCGCTCACCGCCGGGCTGGTCAGGCTGACCCAATCCAACCCCGATGGACAGCAAATGCTCATGCGAATGATCAAGCCGTACACACTGTTCGGCGGGGTGGCGTTGTCCCAGGGGGAAGTGTACCCCGTTGCGGCCCAGGCTGACGAGCCGAGCACAGCGTTAAGCTGGCGCAAGCTCGATTTGATGGCCTTCCTCACTCGTTACCCACAAATGGCGCTCAACGCCATTCAAATGATGGCCGGGCATGTGCAAGAATTTCAGGATCGCTACCGCCAGCTTGCCACTGAACGGGTGGAGCGGCGGCTGGCGCGCGCACTGCTGCGCCTGGCCAGCCAGACCGGGCGCAAAGTCGAAGAAGGCGTCTTGATTGATCTGCCGCTCTCCCGGCAGGATTTGGCCGAGATGATCGGCACAACCCTCTACACGGTGAGCCGCACCCTCAGCCAGTGGGAGGCGCAAGGGCTGGTAATCACCGGACGTGAGCGGGTGGTGATCCGCTACCCCCACGGGCTGGTGAGCATCGCCGAAGACTTATCGGGGTGAGATTCAAATGATCGTCATCATCAATGGCCCCCTGGGAATCGGTAAAACCGAAACATCGTGGCATCTTCTGAGACGCTTCGAGCGCGCCGCCATGCTCGACGGCGATTACATCGGCGCGGTGCAGCCTTTCGAAATCTACGATGACGCCCGCGTCGAATACCTGTACCAGACCATCCACCACGCTGCCGCCTGGCATGAGGCGCACGGCTATCACGATTTCGTCGTCAACTACGTCTTCGAGACTCCCGAGACGCTGGCGCGCCTGCGGCATTTGCTCTCTGACCTCGACGACGAAATCTACGCCTTCCGGCTGGTTTGCGACGAGGCCGAAATGGAGCGGCGCATCCACGGGCGCTCAACTGACCCGCAGGATTTGGCCTGGGAACTGAGCCGCTTCCGCGAGCTGATCGCCATCCAGAATGCCAACGCCGCCCGCGGGGATTTGGGCTTCGTGGTGGATACCACCCATCTGTCGGCAAGTGAAGCGGCTGACGCCATCTGGCAAAACCTGCGGGAGGCAGTGACCCTCCTGCCGTACGATCCCCACTGGGCTGAGGCTTTCATTGCAGAACGGGACAAAATCGCCGCCGCGCTGGGCGATCTGGCAGTCGAGATCCATCACATCGGCAGCACGGCTGTGCCCGGCTTACCGGCCAAGCCGGTGATTGATCTGCTCGTCGCCGTACGCCATCTCGACAATGCGGCAGCTTGCATTCCCCCGCTGGAAACGCTCGGCTACAAATTCATAGATTACCCGCAAAACGTGGATCGCCGCTTTTTCCGCAAGGGGTTGCCGCGCACCCATCACCTGCACATCGTCGCGCTGGACAGCGTCTCGTACCGCCAGCATCTGGATTTCCGCGACGCGCTACGGGCGGATGCCGGTTTGCGCCAGCGGTACGCGGCGCTCAAAGACGAACTGGCGGCGCGCTATAAAAACGAACGCGCCAAATATTCTGAGAGCAAAACAGCTTTCATCGCTGAAGCACTGGCACTATGGCAAAAACACGCCAGGGTAGAAAATTCGAAAATGTGATGAAATCTCTCACCACAATACATTGATCAGAGACGGGAAACTTTGCGCAGCAGATCGTCGAGCGGCAGGCTGGCGAGCGATTCCAGCCGCAGGTCGGCGTGATCGAGGGGGAGATACTGCGTCAGCGGGTTGGGGACGGCCACGCAGAAGATGCCCGCCCGCTGCGCGGCCAGCACCCCATTTGGGGAATCCTCGAAAGCCAGGGCTTCTTGGGGTTGCAGCGCCAACCCCGCCAGCGCCGATTGATACAGCTCCGGGTCGGGTTTGGTGCGGGTCACATCCTCGCGGGCGCGGATGGCGTCGAAGCAGCCCAGCAGCCCCAGGCGGTCGAGGTGCCCCGTCACCCAGCGGCGGGACGAGCTGGAGGCCAGGCCCACCTTCAACCCCCAATGTTTCGCCCGGGTGAGATAATCCGTCACCCCCGGCAGAACCGGCTGGGTGTGAACCAGTTCCAGTTCACGCTGCATCCGTTTGGGTTCGATCTCCTCCCGGTTCAACGGGCGTCCCACCTGCTCGACCAGCTCAGCCCACGCGTCGAAGAGCAAATCGTGGGTGCCGATGATCGTCACCCATTTCTCGAAAGACAGGGTCAACCCGTAGGATGCGTACAACTCCTGCCAGGATTGGTACACCGGGCCTTCCGTCTCCAGGATCAGCCCGTCGAAATCGAAAATCAGTCCACAAATTGTGCTCATTGCCACCATCCGAATAATCGCCCCAGCCAGAAGACCATCAACGCCGCCAGCAGCAGCCAGATGGCGATGATGATGCCGCCCATGATCCAATTTGTAGGCTTGCCGCTCTGCGCGGCGGCGCGGGCGCGCTGGCGGCACTCCGCCATCACCTCCGCCGGGATCATCTTCAACGCCAGGAAGATGCCCAGCGGGACGATGAGCAGATCGTCGAGGTAGCCGATCACCGGGATCGGGTCGGGGATGAGGTCAATCGGGCTGAAGGCGTAAGCCACGACGCACCCTGCGAACAGCCGTGCATACCATGGCACCCGCGGGTCGCGGTAAGCCAGGTAAACGGCATGAACTTCGATCTTCAACCGCTTGGCGGTTTGTTTCCAGGTATCGAGTATCGCCATTGTTTCAAAAACCTCTTTAACCGCTGAGACGCAGAGAACACTGAGTTTACTAAAAATGCAATACCGCAAAAGTCGCTATGAACTCATTCAAAGGCGGCATGTCATTCCGAGTGAAACGAGGAATCCCTGGGATATTTGCTATTTCGAGCCTTCACAGGCACATATTGACATCCATCAAGGGATTCCTCGTCGCTGTGCTCCTCGGAATGACATTCAATAGCAAGTTTTGCTCCATTGCCGAAAAATTCTTCACGTCAGGCCCGGAAGAACGGTTTTTTTAGTTTTTCTCCGCGTTCTCTGCGTCTCCGCGGTGAAACTCTTTATTTTTCGGCTTGCGCGCATAACGCGCGTGGCTGAGGGCGCCCAAGAAAGTGGTGATCGCCCCGCCCACAAAAAACCAGCGGTCGGTCATCCAAAAGAACAGCAAAAACAGCCCGGCGAAGGCCAGCAATTCGACCATCGAAAGACGGTACGACAGCCATTGGGCGTAGCGCAGCGTACCATCCATCCCATCCGAACGTTGGGCGTGGTAGAAAACCACCAGATTGCGGATATGCTTGAAATGAATGGCAATTTCCAGCAGGAACAGCGTTCCGAGCACGGTCTCGTACACATTATACGCCCCGCTCGTTTCGACCAGCGACTGCCACAGGTACCACAAATAACCATCCTGCACCAGCAGGATGATGATAAAGCGCGGGCTGAGCCAGCGCGTCGAAGCCACATCCTGCTGCAAGACCGGCGTCAGCTCGATGCCTTTCTCGAAAACCAGGTGGCGGCCTGCCTGCGCCCGCAGCAACCGCGCCGACAGGCGGGCCAACAGATAATCCGACGTGTACAGCGCCGTCCAGATCGCCAGGGTAAGCCAGATATTACGAACCAATGTGTCCAACAACATTATCAGCACCTCGAATACAATCTAACCCAAACACTTCCCCAAACGCCGTCTCGACCGCATCCATCACCGCATCCATCGCCGGCGCGGGGTCGAGCAGCGCCGACAGGCTGGTCACGGCGTAGCCTTTCAGCCCGCAGCCAATGATGCCGTCCCAGTAAGCCATATCCGGGGCGACATTGAGCGCGAACCCGTGCCGCGTCACCCCATGAACGTCCACCTTCACCCCGATAGCAGCCAATTTGGCGATGCTTGGTTTTTGTTGCGCGGCCTGAAAACCACCTTCAACCTTCAACCCGACACCTGCAACCTCCCTCACCCACACCCCGGTCAGACCTGGGGCGCGGCGGGCTTTGACGCCGAAAGAAGTGACGGCCCGGATGAGCGCGGCCTCCAGTTGGCGCAGATAAGCGACGTGATCGAGCGCCAGCCGCGTGGGATCGGCGTTCCCCGTGGGTTGTCCACTCCCGAGGGGAGCCAGCCGCACCAGCGGGTAACCCACAAGCTGACCCGGCCCGTGATAGGTCACGTCGCCGCCGCGATCCACCCAATGCACCGACACCTCGCGGCGGGCCAGCTCGTCCGCATCCCACAGCAGATTTTCGGCCTTGCCGCTGCGCCCGAAGGTGTAGACGTGCGGATGTTCGAGCAGCAGCAGCGTGTGCGGGCGCGTCCCGGCGGCAATCTCGGCAGCGAGACGTTCCTGCAAGCGCCAGGCTTCTTCGTAGGGGATCAATCCCAGGCGGTGGATGGCGAGGGGAGGCATGGGGGGGGGCGGGTATCAGGTAAACAGGTAAACAAGTAGGCAAGTAAACACGTAACTGGAGGGCAAGTATAACATCGGGAGGGCAAAGGCGTGCTATACTATTTCAGTATTTTGCATCACTGCCTCTCTGCGTTGACTCTTTGGCTGCGGCTGGAAACCACCCTATGGCCCTCATCCCAGATTCACAATCTTTCCCCTTTCTGACCGACCCCTTGGGGCACGAGCACGCCCTCACCGGCGAGACTGCCGCCATCGGGCGCGCCGTCGAGAGTGACATCGTCATCACCAGCAAACGCGTCTCGCGCGAGCATGCCTGCATCCGGCGTGAGGGCCGCAAGCTGATGCTCGAAGACCTCGGCAGCACCAACGGCACATTTCTCAACGACGAGCGCGTACTAGGCCCGACCTCGCTGCGCGACGGCGACCGCATCACCATCGGCGAGGTGACTTTCACCTTTCACGACCCCGACACGACCAGCCGCGAGACGCCCTTCCCCGAGCTGGAGATCAACGTCGCTGCGGGCGTGGCGCGCGTCAACCGGTTTGCCGTGTCGCTCTCGCCCAAAGAGTTTGCCCTGCTGGCCCACCTGTACGAGCGGCGCGGCAAAGTCTGCTCGAAAGACGAGATCGGGCGGGCGGTGTGGCCGGAATACACATCGGACAGCGGCATCTACGATTACCAGATCGAAAACCTGGTGCGGCGGCTGCGCACCAAAATCGAGACCGACCCCAACAGCCCGCAGGCGCTGCTCACCGTGAGGGGGATGGGATACAAGCTGGTGACGCAAGGCGGGGAATAGTATTACTGCGTGATACCGATGAAACCCTGGAAGTTTCTGACCCAAATTCGGATGAAGTCTCTATTCTCACTTTTCTCCAATAGATAACAAGATATCATATCTTGACATCTTATAAGATGTCTTGTATGATGTCTTTAACGCGATTGTTGCAAGGAGAAAACCCATGTCCCGTTATGCCTTAAACCTACCTGTGGAACTCAAGCGAGAAGCCGAACGCCTGGCTGACCGGCAAGGCATCTCGCTCAACCAATTCATCCTTTGGTCGGTAGCGGAGAAAGTGGGCGAGTTGCGCCAGGAATTGGATGACCCGAATTTCCCCAACATCACTTACCGCCGTGGAGCTGCGGGGCTGCCTGCCCCTGTCCTGCGCGGCACAGGCATCCGCGTACAGACGGTTGTGATTGACGCCCAAAAGTGGGGATTGTCCCTGGCGCAGATCGCGGCCGAATATGATCTTTCGGAATCTTTGATGAAAGAGACCCTGGGATTCTACGAGGCCCACCGCGCCGAGATGGACGCGCTCATCCAGGCGGAGCAGGTGTTGGAGCCGTCACATGCCTGAGCCGCGCCCGCGTTTGCATCTGGATGCGGATACATCGAAAAAGGCTTTGTGGCGGGCGCTGCTCGAACGTGGCCACGATGTCACCCGCACCCCCAACGATTGGATGCCCCTGGATGCCAGCGATGAAGCCCAGCTTTTGGGCGCGACGGCCCAGGGGCGTTGTATTTTTACCCACAACTTGCGGGATTTTCTAGCCCTGGCCAAGCGGTACCCCCAGCATGGCGGCATCATTTTGGCTGCCCAGCAAAGCCTGAGTCTGGCCGAGATCATCAACGCCCTGGATCGGCTGCTTTCTGAAACCAGCGCCGCCGATTGGCCGGGGCAGGTGCGGTGGTTGAACGATTGGCGTGAGACATCATTCGAGTAGCGGACTTGTCATTGCCTATGAATTCATCATCGGCTTGCCGGGATGTCTCGGTGGATGCCGCGTTGCAGAAAGTGCGCAGATCGTGCCAAGCCTTGTTTAGTATTTTGAAATATGGAGGCAAAATGGAGCCCCAGAAGAAATATCGTTGGGTGATTGTAATTTTTACCGCTATATTAGCCTGTCCTATTTTGTATTGTTGTGTTTTTCCCCCGCTTACGGGTCAGAGTTGTTTTGATTTTGTAAGTGGGCATATTCCCACAACTGCCGAGGAAAGATTTCTCCATCGAATTATTGAAGATACGGTCAATCAAGATTACCAATGGATACAAACGGTTAGTAGCGATCAGGCTCTCGGACTACTTAGGAAAATACAACCTCAAGTGACAATTGAATATAAGGTCATTTTCGGTGATGACCTGGCTGGAATGTACGAGAGAAGAATTGAATTTGATAGCGGCTTGGAAATATATCTCGTATTTGACGGTACTTGGCCAAGTTGTCCAGATTTCAGAGTTACAGATGAGGAAATTAGCAAAAATATGAAGTTGAGACATATACGGATAGAATCAGAGAGATGAAAATTGCGGTATAAAAATCCAGTTTGCTTTCTTTTTCTTTGTACCCAAGTTCGGCATTGGTTTTCTGTTTG
Source organism: Candidatus Aquidulcis sp. (assembly GCA_020723385.1). Taxonomy (GTDB): domain Bacteria; phylum Chloroflexota; class Anaerolineae; order Anaerolineales; family UBA4823; genus DYIZ01. The sequence continues at coordinate 18,800 of DYIZ01000067.1, read as the reverse complement.
AATTTGCTGCGGTCTGGAAGGGTAATAAGACCTCACAGGTTTTTAAAACCTGTGAGGTCTGGCGCACCCAACTGATTTCCCCCTCATCGCTTCCCATTAGCCCATTGTTAGCTAACGGATAGGTGCGAAATAACCGGCCGTGTTATCATCTCGGCATGATTGAAACGCAGAAAAGGACAAACCTCGTGACCCCTGCTTCGCTCGAAGGACAAACCCTGGGCAAATACCGGGTGCTGGAACCGCTGGGCCGGGGCGGCATGGCCCAGGTCTACCGGGCCTACCACCCGCAGCTCGACCGCTACCTGGCGGTCAAAGTACTGCGCTCCGACCTGGTGGACGAAAAGGAATTCCTGGCTCGTTTCCAGCGGGAAGCCCGTTCCGTCGCGGGGCTGCGCCACCCCAACATCGTGCAGATCTACGATTTCGACACCCAAAACGATCTGTACTACATGGTGATGGAGCTGCTCGAGGGCGATACGCTCAAGGCCCGGCTGAACACCTACCGCACCCGCGGCGAGCGGATGCCCCTCGGAGAGCTGGTCAAAATCCTGAGCGACGCTCTCGACGGGTTGGGCTACGCCCACAGCGAAGGCATCATCCACCGCGACATCAAACCCGCCAACCTCATGCTCACCCGGCGCGGGCAGGCCGTCATCACCGATTTCGGCATTGCCCAGATCGTCGGCGGCACAGCCTACACCGTCTCTGGGGCGCTGATGGGCACGCTCAATTACATGGCGCCCGAGCAGGGCCTGGAAAACCGCTGCGACGCGCGCAGCGACCTGTATTCGATGGGCATCGTCTTCTACGAGATGCTCACCGGCAAGCCGCCCTTCGACGCCGACACGCCGCTGGCGATCCTGATGAAGCATCTCAATGATCCGCTGCCCCTGCCGCGCCAGGTCAACCCCGACATTCCCATCTCGTTCGAGCGGGTGGCGCTGAAGGTGCTGGCAAAAAACCCGGATGACCGCTATCAATCGGCGGCGGAGATGGCGCAGGCTTTGCAGCAGGCGGCTGCCGAAGCGGGTGTGGGAGTGGCGGCCTCGCTGTCCTTCGATCTGCCCGAAACGGCGCACGGCTCGGTGGCGGTCATTTCAGGCACAGCCCGCCAGAGCATCACCGACGCAGGTTTCGCCGCTGACGACACCGACGCGCAGCTCGCCTCGCGGCTGACTGCCGCCCCCGTATCATCGCCCGCGCAACCCGCCAATATTGACGAGGCCGCCAAAGCCTTCGCCACGGCGCTGCGCATCCGCCTCGAGACCGGTATCCAGTCGGGGCTGACCTCGGCGACGGCGGTGATCTCGGGGATTCCCCTGCCCGTTGCCGTGGAGGACGAAACCGCGGAGGAAGATATCAAACCCACGGGTATCCTCAAAGCTGTTTGGGGAATGGTTGGCGCATTTCTCGCCGTCAACCTGGCGGCTGCAACTTTCGGCGCGATGACCCACTATTGGGCGATCTACACCATCGGCTGGCCAATCGAATTGTTCCTGCTCGGCCTGGGGTTGAGCCTGCTCATGTCGGCGCTTGCGCTGATTTGGATGTTCATCCCGGTGGGCATCTTGATCGGTAATGGCTTTATCCTGGCGTTTTACGCCATCACCAACCAATGGCAGTTATGGGGCTACTTGTGGCCATTCGAGCCGCTGCTGATCCTGGTGGTGGTTGGGGTGACGCTCTGGCTGGCGCGGCGGCCCGGCGGTTCACGGCGGCTGGCGCGGCGGCTGGGAGTGCTGCTGGCGGCGCTGGCGGGCTTCTCGGTGTTCATCGTCGGCGCGGCGGCCAATATCGTCGGATTGTTCCGGTAGATTTCAGAAACTGAGCGCGTTTCTCATGAGGACCCACGGGGTCTTGCTTGAACGCGCCTGAAAACAAATCAACATACCATTATGGAGGTCTAAATGAACAAGCTAATTACATCTCTCATCGGTGTCGGTCTCATCCTGTTGGGGCTGGTAGCCCTGGCGGGCAGCGTCATTGCCCCGGTCATTTTCCCCAATATGTCCTTTTGGGGGCCGTGGCGGCTGTGGCCGGTGATCATCCTTGGGCTGGGATTATTCCTGGGGGCGCTGGCCCTCGGGTCTTTGAGGCATCGCGGCCTCGGGGCGCTGTTCATCCCGGCGCTGCCGATCCTCACCACGGGCGGGATTCTCTTCTTCGCCAGTGTCTTCAACCTGTGGGGCATCTGGTCGCTGCTCTGGCCGCTGGAAGTGCTTTCGCTGGCCGTGGGGTTCGCCCTGGCAGCGGTGTTCGCCCGCAATGTGTGGCTCGGCATCCCGGCGATCATCATCGGGCTGAACGGGCTGGTGCTGGCCTTCTGCAACACGACCGGCCTGTGGGAAGCCTGGTCGGTGCTGTGGACGATTGAGCCGCTGTCCGTGGGGTTGATCCTGCTGCTGGTGGCGGCCCGCACGCGCTCGATGGCAGTCGGCATTGTGGGATTGTGCTTCTGCGGGTTTGCCTCGATCGCTTTCATCGGCATGTCGTCCCTGCTGGCTTTCGGCGGGCTGCTGTTCCGGGTGGCCGGGCCGGCGGCGCTCATCCTGTGCGGCGGCGGACTGCTGGCGTGGGGATTGCTGCGAAAACCAGCGGCCAGTGATCAGTCACCAGTTGTCAGTAATCAGTGATCAGTTGTCAGTGGTCAGTAATCGGAGGTTGAAATGAAAAAGCAAATGTCGTTGATGATCGTAATTTTTACCGCTTTGGTACTGTTGAGCGGCTGCGGATTTGGGATCGTGCGCGGGTCGGGCAACGTGACCAGCGAGACTCGCTCAGTAAGCGGGTTCGATAAGGTGACGCTGGCTGGCATGGGCGAGCTGACCATCACCCAGGGCGAGACCGAAGCCCTCGAGATCGAGGCCGAAGACAATCTCCTGCCCTACATCGAGAGCAAAGTGCGCGGCGACACGCTCGAAATTGGGTTCAAAAGCGGCGAGTTGAAATCCTTCGTACCCACCGAGCCAATCAAGTATCACCTGACCGTGAAAGACATCCGCGCTGTCACGCTGTCTGGCTCGGGCGATATTCGCTCCGAGAAGATCGAAGCCGATACGCTGGATCTCATGCTCAGCGGGTCCGGGAATATCGCCATCGAAACCCTCAATGCCGACGATGTGACTGTGACAGTCAGCGGCTCGGGGAATGTGACGTTTGAAACGCTCGCTGCGATCAGCCTGACGACGACGATCAGTGGATCGGGAAAGTGCAGCCTGGCCGGCGAAGTCTCTGATCAAACGTTGGTGGTGGCTGGCTCCGGGGATTACCGGGCAGCCGAGCTGGCAAGCCAGACAGCTTCCATCAGCGTAGCCGGCTCGGGCAACAGCACGCTGTGGGTAGACGACACGCTGGATGTCAAGATCACCGGCAGCGGCGATGTGGATTACTACGGCAGTCCCGCGGTGAATACGTCTTTTTCCGGCTCCGGTAAAATCAATCATCTCGAAAAGCCGTAACCCGGACAGGCTCAATAGATGAATATTTCACGCTCCAAGGGGACGAAGCGGTTGCAATACAACCGGCGTCCCCGGTTCCGCCGGATTTTCATCCGGCATGCGCAAGAATTTGCATCTACTTGAGGCTGGAAAAAGATTTGCCACGAAGGCTACGAAGAAACACAAAGGAAATCACCATGACACAAAAATCCATCATCATCATTGGCGGCGGGATCGCCGGGTTGTCGGCGGGCTGCTACGGGCAGATGAACGGTTATAAGACCCAAATCTTCGAGCTGCACACCCTCCCCGGCGGGCTTTGCACAGCCTGGGGCCGTAAGGGTTACACCTTCGACGGCTGCATCCATTGGCTGGTGGGATCAGGGCAGTCCTCCGGCTACCGGCGCATCTGGGACGAGCTGGGTGCGCTCGCCGGGTGCGAGGTCGTCAATCACGACGAATTCATGCGCATCCAGAAGGCTGACGGCAAGGCCTTTATCCTCTACACCAACGTTGACCGCCTCGAGCAGCATCTCCTCGATCTGGCGCCCGCCGACGAGAAACCGATTCGTGAGTTCACCGACGCCGTCCGGCTGTTCAGCCGCTTCGACCCGCCGGTGGGCAAGGCCAAGGAAACTTCCAATTTCGTTGACATGTTCAAAACCATGCCGGGGATGATGCCGATCATGCCTGCCATGATGAAGTGGGGTAAAGTTTCGATTGCGGATTACGCCGAGCGTTTCAGCGACCCCTTCTTGCGTTATGCTTTTGGGGCGAGCTTTGGGAATAACCTGAATCGCTTGCCGGTTCTGACGCTGATGATGACACTGGCCTGGATGCACCGCCAGGATGCCGGGTATCCGGTGGGCGGCTCGCTGGAATTCTCGCGGGGCATCGAGCGCCGCTATCTCAGCCTGGGCGGTGAGATCCACTACAAATCGCGGGTCGAGAAAATCCTGGTCGAAGCCGCTCCCAATGGCAAAGGCGACCGCGCGGTGGGCATCCGCCTGACCGACGGCAGCGAGCATCGCGCCGATGTAATTATCTCCGCCGCCGACGGGCGCGCCACCATCTTCGACATGCTCGAAGGCCGCTACGCCGACGACACGATCCGGGGCTATTACGAGAAGCTGCCCATCTTTTCGCCCATCGTGATGGTCTCATTGGGCGTGGGGCGCGATCTCTCCGCCGAACCGCATTCCGTGTCGTACGTGTTGGACAAACCGGTCACAATCGCCGGGGAGGCGCGTACGCTGCTCCCGGTGAAGCATTACTGCTACGATCCGACGATGGCCCCGGCGGGCAAGTCGGTGGTGATGGTAATGGTCAATTCCAGCCACAAATACTGGAAAGAGCTGGCCGCGGACAGCGAGCGCTACGAATCCGAGAAGCAACAGGCCGCTATCACCGTCATCGAGCAATTGGATCGCCGTTATCCCGGCCTCGCCGGGCAGGTTGAAGTGGTGGATGTGGCGACGCCGCTGACCTTCGAACGTTACACCGGCAACTGGCAAGGCTCCATCGAAGGCTGGATGCCGACCGTGGATACCGGGGATCTGATGTGGAAAGGGATGAGCAAGTCGCTCCCCGGATTGTCCAACTTCTACATGGTTGGGCAATGGGTGGAGCCAGGCGGCGGCCTGCCCCCGGCGGCTACCTCGGGGCGCAACGTGATCCAGATTTTGTGCAAGCAGGACAAGCGCCGGTTCGTGGCGAGCGCGGCAGGGTGAAATAATGCCAGTAATCCCAATAAAAAGAGGGATCTCTGAGGCTTGCCGTGATTCATCCGCTCAAAGGGGACGATAGTCCCCGTATCTGGCGAATAAACGCCGGATACAGGGACTATCGCCTGCCGCGAGCATCAAGGCAAATCCAAGGGACTCCATACCTTTTGTCACGGAATAACGGTGAAATCGTATGATGCGTCAGAGGGGATCACCACTCGCTCGGATGCGACTACCACATCAAGACGATACGAGCCAGCAGCCATGACATTCGTAACGTCGGCATCGAGTGTCACTTGCCATAAGCCAGCTTCCAACGCCGCTGCGGTTGTGATGTAAACGAGCGTGTTTTGCTCATCGTAAACCATAGCCCAAACGTCAGCAATATCCTCGACAGCATACGGCTCGCCGGCAAAGGTAACTGTCACCGAAAACGTGGCGGCAGCGCCAATCGTCATACTGACTGGTCCGGTAATGTTCACCGCCGCAATGGGTACATCGGAAAAATTCTCCCATCTATTGATTGGGTCTGGATAGCCCTGAAACTGCTGGAGCGCCAAGGTTTTGGCGTTGACATCAGCCTGCGCCAGGTAGAACGGGCCGGTTCCAATCCAAAAATGTCCATACTCTGCGTACCATGCCTGATAATTCGCCCAGCGCTGCTGCGCCTCAGCAGTGGTGACAAAAGCTCCCATCGTCGGCGCGTAGGGGATGTAATTTTGAGCTGCAGCCAGAGCCAGGTAATTATTCAGAATGGGCAGACTGGCGCCGTTGACGTAATCCATCCATCCAATCTGGAGTATATCCGCTTTATCTGCCGAGAACGCCAGCTCATGGTTGGTTTCGGCCAGTACCCCCATGGCAACACTATGCCAGGCTGCTTCGCCGTAGCTATATCCGTATTGCGGCCATAAGGTAGTTACATCCAATTCGGCATCCAGTTGGTAGGCATCAGTGTAATATTCGATCACCAGCGGATCAGTGGAAGTGATACGAAAACCCTTGAAGGTGGACATGAAGGCATCTAGGTTGGAGACGCGTGACTCGTCGTAAATGGGGCTTTCGGGCTTTGCCCGGTCGAAGATCATAATCATGTTCATCACGAAATCGCCTACGGAAATTGGGCTGCCATCGTGCCACTTCACGGCGCTGAAGAGGTTGACCGGATAATACACCACAGATTTGACATTCGCCGTGATGGGCGTGGTGTACTTCATCTCGGCTGTGACGAAAGTCTTGCTCGTAGCATCCCAATCCACCCAGGCGTCGGAGGGCACCTGGATTTCGGGGGCGAAGTTCAAGCTCACCCAGTCGAGCGTTTTGGTTACGGGTAAACCTGCCTTCACAGTCACCTCGGCGCGCTCGATGCGCTGCGGCAAAGCCAGGCCAGAGTACGGATCGGGTATTGTTCCAGAGCTGCTTGTGCCGCGTTGTGCTACGGTGTCGTACTGCCAATTGCTCCCGTCAACAGGATTCCAGGGATCCACGAGCAGATCTGGTTGGCCGATCGTGAATGCGCCGCCGCTTTGCCCATTTCGTTGGAGAGTTAGTGGCCAGAGCCAGGAGCCAGGTAATCCACCAGCAACGTCGCTGGCAACCGTAATATTAGGCCGCCGGGCGTAAAGGTCTTTTCGGTCGGCCAGCCACACACGCGCAGAATCCTGAATCGCCAATTCTAACGCCCGGGCATATAACCCTTGACGCTCCTCGAGCGACGAGTAATCTTTGTCGTACAGCTTCTCCGCCACATCGTAAAATTCCGGCGCAGGTTTATAAGCCTGCCAAAGAGGACTGAAGCCGTAAGCGCTGAAAGGCATGTAGAAAAAACCAAAGTTGTCATCGGTATCCCGGTCTATGATGGTTTGGGACCAGGCTCCGGTGTAAAGATGCCACAGGCCATCGGCTGGGTTGCCGCCAACCCATAAAGGAGAGGCTTGTGAGCTGGTGAGGTACCTCCGCTCAACCGAAAACCCGACGCTTTCCAATTGATCCGCGATGTAATCCCCCATAGGTATCCGGTTGCCATCACTGTCATTGCGTATCAGGAAGATCAGCGTCACTGGCGCTCCATCGTAGTACCATATCCCGCTTTGCCGCTGCGCTCCCAATATCTGCATCTCGGCAGAAATGACTTGATTCGCCCTGATGGGGTTATAGGAATATTCCAGTTCCAGTGTATGAGCAACGTCCGCCATACGCGCCCGATCTGTTGAGACTGGCCCAGAAGGATGCCAACGCGCCTCTGCCCGCCCATCGAAAATATCATGCACGATGTACTCGCGGTCTATCAGCCAGTTGAGCGCCTCGCGAATATGGGCGTTGCTGAAAGGATTCAACCGGCCGTTAACAAACTCTGGCCCGGATGGATTGAGAGTAAGCTCATAGTTCAACCCATATCCATAATCATAGTCCAAGAGAGAAGAGGAAATAACCTGTTGGGCGGTTGTAGCATCCCAAATCCCATAGGCGTAAACATCCAAATCGCCATTTTCCAGAGAAGCGATAGCGTTATCAGAGGATGGTTCAGCAACGAAAGTCACCGAATCCGCCCAGGGACCGGTACTGCGGTAATCTTTCATCGTTACTGGCAAGTAAAGCTGAGATTCACCAATTGGAGCGCCACTCGCTACGGTTCCAATGATAAGGGCCAGAACAAGCCCTAAAACAATTGAGGTCGCGATCAATATTTTAGCTTTCATTGCTTTTCTCCCTTCGAGTATCGGTTATTTATCCCACCAGGCGATTGAGCAATCACCCCGCCAGATAAAATGGCGCCTTTCAATAACGACTATTCCAACAAATACCGGTATCCCCGCCCCGGCACGGTATGGATGAACTTCGGCTGCGAGGGGTCTGGCTCGATCTTCTCCCGCAGGCGGCGCACCAGTTGCGCCAGGCTATCGTCGCGGATGCCGCGCTCGTAGATTTTGTCTTCCGGCCACACGGCGCGGATGAGTTCGTCTTTCTCGCAGACTTCGCCGGGATGCAGGCAGAAATATTCGAGCAGCAGATGCTCTTTGGCCGTGAGCTGGGTGTCGTCCACCGAGGGGCCGGCGCGCCCCGCGGCGCGTTTGCCCGCCAGGAAGGGATGCCCCGACAGCCCCGAGTTGCGGATTTCCGTCTCGCCGGGGTTGTCGGCCAGGAATTCCTCGACACGCTGCTGAATTGCCGGGTGCGCGGCGATTTCCCGCTCGTCGAGGGCCGCGCCCGCCGAGACCGCCTCGCATACCGCCCGCAGGAAGGAGGGATAACCCCGCGAGATGCGGATCATCTCTGTCGCCACCGCCTCGTCCCAGGCCAGCCCTTTCCGTTCGGCATAGCGGGTCACAGTCCAGCGGGCGTCGCTCTCCGCCAGCGGGCCGAGCCACAGCGTATGGGCGTAGAACAGCTCGGCTAGCTCGCTATGCGGGTCGAGCGGGCGGCGCGTGGCGGTGACCAGCGTCAGATCGTACTTGTGGGCGTCGCGCAAGGCGCGTAAATTGCTGAAAATCGTCCCGCCGGCTGGCCTGGCCGGACTGGCGGGCGGCGTCAGGCTGTCGAACCGGTCGAGCAGCAGGCACAACCCGGTGGGGGTCGTACGCAGCAGGCGGGCGATGGCCGCGTCCAGCGCTCCAACTTCATCCAAGACTTCATCCGTCTCGCCAAGGGCATGGCGGATGAGGCGGAAAAACGCTTCCGGGGATTGCTCGATCAGCCGGTTGCAATCCACGAGCAGGGGGCGCGGCGCTTTGGGCGGCAGGCGGTTGGCAAGAAACCCGATCAGGTTGCTCTTGCCTGCCCCGCTCAACCCCACCACTGAAACGCACTCCCCCGCCCGGATGGCAACGAGAATGGATTGGACTTCACGGGCGCGATAATCAGCCGGATAAGTATCCCAAACGGACATGAGTCATCTCCTCGGTCATTTATTTCTGTCTCTTCCCTTTCAAATAGGAAGCCCCCCGATTTGGGGTGTGCGAGTGGGCTTCGCCCACTCGCACACCCCAAATCGGGGATACATTCCCGCCGAAGGCGGGATAGCCGCTTTTCTTTGTTGCAGCCCGTGCTGCGATATGCTATGATTATACAAGAATTGCTGGATAGGGAGTGACTTTGTGACACGCCGCGTGAGTCTTGTGCTGATATTGGTTGGGCTGGCGATTGTGTGCTGCTCGCTGGTCGCCCTGGCTTATGCGTTCTGGCCGATGGAGATGCAGCACGCCCAGGCCACTCTCGCCCCGACGCTGTTCTCGCCGCCATGAAAATTCACCTGCGTCCCCTGATTATCTTATTCAGCATGGCACTGGTCATGCTGGTTTTGGCTTCCTGCGCTGCGAAGACTGCTGTTCAAACCGTTGTCGTCAAAGAGACTGTGGAGGTTGTCGTCAAGGAGACCCAGGTGGTCGAGGTCAAGGCAACCGAGATCGTCGAAGCGCCGCCTGCCACATCTCCGCCCCAGCCCACCCAGCCTCCCGCTGCCGCGGCCACCGCTACTCCGGATGCCGCGGTCGTGCCCTCGCCTATCACCATTTCGCCCACGCCCATCGGGCCGGTGGTCATCGCCACACAGCCTCTGCCCACGGCCACGTCTGTCCCGCCGGAATCCCGACTGGTGGAGCTGGAATGGCCGCCCGTCATGCGCCTGGGCGAATCCGACGTGGTACGGCTGGCGCTGATCCCCGCGCCGGAAGGCTACACCGTCGTCACCGAGTTCCCCGATCACACGACCTTTACCCAAACAGTATCCATCCCGCCATCGGGCGGCTATGAGCTGTCGTCAGTGGCGCGGCTGGATGCGGCCGGGTTCGATGTTTCTCCCGAGGGGGAGCAGCTCCAATATCTCCCCGCCGGGCAGCCGGTCGTCTGGCGGTGGTCGCTGACCCCGCACAATGGCGGCCGCCAGCGGTTGTCGGTCTCTCTCGGGCTACGCTGGACTCCGTTGGCAGGAACCCCCGGCGGGACGCGCGACACCATCATCTTCTCCAAAAGCCTGGAAGTGCGCGTGACATCGTTCTTTGGCCTGACGCGCAATCAGACGATGGCGGGCGGTTTCATGGGGTTGGTGTTCGGCGGCAGCGTCAGTCTCTTCTCGCTGTCCGGGCTGCGCCGCCCGGCGCGGCGGGTGCTCAAAATCCTGTCGCCCAACCCCGGCCTGGTGATCGAGCCGCGCCCGGGATTGAATATTCCCCCGGCGGAGCGCAGTCTTTTGCAGGCGCTGTTTCGTCGCTACGGACGGCTGGCTGTGGAAAGCGAGTTCCTCTCCGGCTACTCCGGGGCGCGCACGTTTTTGGCGCTGCCAATCCACCCCGACGGCCGCACCGACGCCCATACCATCGTCAAGATCGGCGATGCGGACTCGATCCGCCGCGAGTACGAAAATTACGAGACTTTCGTCAAAGACACGCTGCCGCCCATCACTGCCCGCATCCAGCATGCGCCAATCACCCTTCCATCGGCTCTCGTGCGAGGCTCTGGCGGTGAGGGGAGCCGCGCCGCCGTGCAGTACACCTTCATCGGCGCACCGGGGCACAAACCCGCCTCGCTGCGCCAGGCGCTGCTGGCTGACCCATCCGAAGGACTGCTGAACAAGCTGTTCGAGACGTTTGGCCCGAATTGGTGGATGCAGCGCCGTCCGTACACGTTCCGGCTGGCGCAGGAATACGACCGGGTGCTGCCCGCCCATTGGGTGATCGCGCCAGACAGCGGGCGCGGGCGCGTCCTCGATGGGAAGACGCCGCCCGGCGAGTCGACTCTGGCCGTAGGGGACCTGGTGACCCTGCGAAATTTCACCGTCGCTGAGCGCCGCCCCGATGGGCAGAGTCTCTCGCTGCGGGGCAGCACCGCCCCCGGCCAGCCGCCGATACGCCTGCGCTGGCTGAGCCTGTCCGAGCCGAACGGGGCTGTTGGGCGGGTCGTCGCCACACGCGCGACGTTGCTCTACGATCTCGTCGCCGGTCTCGACCGGTTTGGCCTGCCCGATCCGTTCGAGAAATTGCCCGCCCTGCTCGATGAGACCGTCAGCGGGACGCGCTCGGTCATCCACGGCGATTTGAATCTCGAAAATGTGCTGGTTGGGCCGGGCGGCTTCGTGTGGCTGATTGATTTCGCCCAAACCCGCGAGGGCCACCCCCTGTTCGATTTTGCCCATCTCGAAAGCGAGCTGATCGCCCACGTCATCGCCCCGCAAATCGCCGACCCGTCGGAATATGCCCGGCTCCTGCAATCCGAGAGCGTTGAAACCGCGGGCAAGGCGTTTTACGCTTTACGTTTTACGATTCACGCCATCGCCCAACGCTGCCTGTTCAACCCCTCGGTGCGGCGCGAATATGACCGGGCATTGTTCCTGTCTCTTTTGGGGGCGCTCAAATATACCAATCTCACCCCGCACGCCAAACATCTGTTGTATCTGTCTGCTGCGCATCTCTCGCAGATGCTATAATGGCTGCCTCACTACAAATGGCTGTATCTCACCGCCGAGACGCAGAGTGCGCGGAGTTTCACTTGTCGCTTTTTCTGCGTTCTCATCCGAACGAAGTTCGGCAGTCTGTGCGGTAAATTTCAGATTTTACAGTAAACTCAAGCAATTTGATCGGTGATAGACTTTTTGGAGCCATTTATGCCCTCTGACACCTCATCCTCGCACCCTCGCACCCGCCGCGCCCCGTGGGGCTGGCTGGCGGGCCTTTTTGTGTTATTTTCGCTGTGCGCCTGCGTTGCGCTGATCTGCGCTGGCGTCGGCGGCGTGGGTCTCGGCATCGCGGGCGAAACCGCTGTCGCTATGATAAACCCCACCGGCACCAACACGCCCACGGTCACGAACACACCCACTGCCACAGCTACCCCCACCGCGACTGCCACCCCCACCGCCACCCCGACCAACACCCCCACGCCCACCGCCACCTCCACCCCGCACGGGCAGGAAGCGCTGGACACATTGTACGCCCTGGAAATGGCCGTCGTGCCCGATAGCGACATGCGCGAGCTGACCATGCACCTGGGCGGCACACAGGTCTCCGACATCCCCGTGACGGTCGAACCCCCCTCGTCGCCCTACCGGGTCGGCGACAAGCAAACCTTCTGGGCCAGTAATGCCAGCACAGACAATAACTTTATCGTCAAAGCCACGCTTCGATTTGTCACCGATCACGCCTATTTCTGGATCGAGGACAGCGTGAGTTACAACGCTAACCACCTGCAAGCTCTGGCAACCGCCTTCGAGAACAAAATCTACCCCACCAACCGTGAATTCTTCGGCAGCGAGTGGACGCCCGGCGTTGACGGCGACGAACACCTGTACATCCTGTACGCCAAAGGGTTGGGCGGCAGAGTCGCCGGTTACTTCTCATCGGCAGATGAATATCCCCCGCAGGTTTACGAATATTCCAATGCACATGAAATGTTCTTCATCAACGCCAGCAACACCGGCCTCAATGAGCCTTTCACGTATGGCGTGCTGGCCCACGAATTCCAGCACATGATCCATTGGTTCCGCGACCGCAACGAGACCACCTGGCTCAACGAAGGCTTCGCTGACCTGGCAGCCTTTCTCAACGGCTACGATGTCGGCGGGCACGATGAAGCTTACGTCAGCGATCCCGACATCCAGCTCACCGACTGGCCCACCGATGGCGACACATTGCCGCACTATGGCGCGGCTTTCCTGTTTACCACCTATTTCCTCGACCGGTTTGGGGAATATGCCACCAAAACGTTGGTCGGCGACCAGGAAAATGGTATGCGCAGTGTGGATGCGATCCTCGCACAGATAGGGGCCGTTGATCCCCTGAGCGGGCAGCCCATCCGGGCGGATGACGTCTTCCTCGACTGGGCATTGACCAACTTCTTGATAGATGGCAGCGTCGCCGATGGACGGTACACCTATCACAATTACCCCTCCGCCCCGCAAGCCGACGAAACCGAGCGCGTCCACGATTGCCCGATTGGGCCAGTATCGCGCGATGTGAGCCAGTATGGCGTAGATTACGTGCTGTTCGACTGTTACGGGACACACACCCTGCACTTCGAGGGCCAGCAGCAAATCGAGCTGCTGCCCACCACCATGTATTCCGGCAGCTACGCCTTCTGGTCGAACCGCGGCGACGAGTCCGACATGACCCTCACCCGCCAGTTCGATTTTACCGGCCAAAGCGGCCCGCTGACCCTCTCGTACATGACCTGGTACGACATCGAGGAAGATTACGATTACGTTTTCGTCGAATACTCCTTCGACAGCCGCCACTGGAAAATTCTCGACACCCCCTCCTGCACAAGTGACGACCCCACCGGCAACAGCTTCGGCTGCGGGTACACCGGGCCTTCCGGCGGGCTGGAGGGCCGCCCGCAATGGATCGAGGAAACCATTGATCTGTCCACCTTTGCCGGAAAGAAAATCTGGCTGCGCTTCCAATACATCACCGATGCGGCAGTCAATGGCGAAGGCTTTTTGCTGGACGACATCTACATCTCGGAGGCTGGCTACTTCGAGGATTTCGAGGGCGATGATGGCGGGTGGGAAGCGGCTGGCTTCGTGCGCATTCACAACGCAATGGCGCAAAAGTTCCGCCTGGCGCTGATCAGGATGACGCGCACTTCAGCCGCCGTCGAATATCTGCCTCTCACGCCAGACAACATCGCCGATGTGACTATCACGATTGGCGAAGATGTCCGCAAGGTGATCCTGGTCGTCACCGGCGTCACCCGTTACACCCGGCAGACGGCGGCATACGAGTACGAAGTGCGATAAGAGAAAGGGCCAAAAAACTGATGATCGCGCGTGAAAGCACGCGCGATCATCAGTTTTTCGGGTTTTGTTGTTATTCTGGGGTTTGATCTTTGGCCGTGGGCGGGTGGAATGGGATCAGCAGCAGAAACCCAATCGAAATGACGATCTCGCCGACCACCACCCCGGTGGTCTGCCATGCGCCGAAGTCGGGGATGTCGGGCAGGGATTGGCTGCCAAAGCCGAAGATATCGGCCATGCCGGCTGCAACCGCGATCACGTAACCGGTGGCAACCAGCCGCAAGCCAATATCCGAGCCGATGGATTTCGGCCCGCCATTCCACAGCGCCGCCAGGCTGATATATCCCCCGATGCAAATGAATGCCAGGCCGATGAGGAAGACCGCGATTTGGACGAATCCGATGACGGGGCTGCGATCCGCCCCGAACAGCCCGGGATTCACGCCAAACAGGTAAATGGCAAACCCCAGGAGGGTCGCCCCCAGGCCCACCCGGATGCGGTTACGACCGCCGGTCGAAGGGGTTGAGTCGCTCATGGGACCTCCGGTAGTGTTCTTTCGAGCAGGCTGCGCCAGTTCCCGCCGAGGATGGCGGCAATATCCGGGTCGGAGTATCCCTTTTCGGCCAGGAGCAGCGCCAGCTTTTGTATGTCGGCGATGGTGTCTATTTCGGCCGGCACAGATTGCAGGCCGAAGCCCCCATCGAAATCGGTGCCTATTCCCACGTGACGGGCATCGCCCGCCATCTGGCAGATGTAGTCAATGTGCGCCACGAGATGGCGCAATGTGACGGCGCGACGATCGTCGCCGCGCTTCCAGCCCGGCATCAGGAACGAATTGAATGGAATCACACCGATGACGCCGTCCCGCTCGATGAGCCTTCGGATGACTGTGTCGGGCAGGGGGCGGTTGCTTTCATCGTCTTTGAGCAAGGCGGCCGCGTTGGCATGGGTAGCGACGATGTCGCCGGGGTAGAAGTCGAGAGACTGCAAGGCCGCCTTGACATCCATGTGGCTGAGATCGAGGGTGAAGCCAATGTCAGCCATTCCTTCGAGCAGGGCGTAGCCCTCCGGGGTGAGCGGGCCAGGCTCGCGGGTGCCGCCGCAGAAACGAGTCCCCCGCCACGCCGGGCCGATGAGTCGCACGCCACGTCGCCGCCAATCTTCCAGTTCGGATGGGTCGCGCACGCCCTCGGCGCCCTCCATGAGCACGACAAGACCGACGGGCGGCGCTTCAGCCGGATGCGGATGCTCATTGGGGAGAGAATCCCATTGGTCAAGTACCTTTCCCAAATCGCCTATCGTTCGGATCAGCCGGAATTTGTCGGGGTGATCGTCACACAGACGATGGTAGGAATCGAGCTGGGCGCTGTAGATCGTGTGCGCCTGGTCGCTGGTCAGGTAACACAACCAGTCCCACTCGCCTTCCTGCGCCCGTTTGGGAGCGGCGAAGAGCGTGCCAAAGACAATTGCGACGCGCCCGCGCTGATAGTCGGGCCAGCCGAGCAGCGTGTCGCCGTTACGCGCTGGGGTTTCAGTATCATGTTCTCGCGCCCGCGTTTGGGCAGCGGCGAGCGTGTAATCCCGGCCAAAGGTGGCCATGTTCCAGGCGAGGTCTTCGTGGGAGTCGATGATAAACATCATGGACTTATTGTTCGAGCAGCTTGAAGGACTGCAAGAATTCATCCATTTCGGCTGTATCCGTATCACCTTGCTGCGTAATGATCATCACTTGATAGAGGCGGTTATTCACAATATACACGTGCGCTTTCAGAACGCCTTCCTCGCCGCCATCGTTGGTGACGTTGGCGACGATTTCGATGCCGGGATAACCGTTGATCGAAATTGCCTGTTCTGAAACCAAAGCGCCGTTGACGTTGCCGATAGCGCCATCGCGCACACCTTCGAGCAGAGTCTGGGAATCGCTTTCAGCGATGATTTCCGGAGGGTAATCGGCGTAAGCAATCACGTAACCCGTATTCCCCTGATCGCCCATGAACAGGTGCATTTCGATTTGACCGGCAGCCGTATCAACCGGCTGGGTTTGTTCTTCGAGCGTTATCGGGGTCATGATCGAAAATCCCCCGGCTTCGGAGGAAAATTCCGTTGGCTTGGAGCCGCCACACGCGCTGAGGGTCAAAGCAACGATCAACAAACAAACCAACACCAATGTTTTCTTCATAATGTTTTATTCTCCTGTAAATTGGATTTAGTTTACCGTGAATGGTCACGGGTCATACTTACGTCGAATCTATCACGCTGCCGTTTTACGCCGGTCACGCCCAATTCCCCCAACCAGTGTCAGAGTGGCCCCCAGGCACACCAGCTCCAGGCCAATTTGAATTGATGTTGCACCGATCATGCTCCCATGCTGAATTCGCCTGACCAGCCACGCGCCCAGGTGATAAACGGCGACGCCGCTGAGGATAGACGAGACGATCACCAGCCAGGAGATTGTGGTTTTGAAAAAGCGCAGCGGCCAGATGGTAAGCCCGAGAATCATCACGCCGAGACACACGATCAACACACCGCCGTTGTCAACCCAGGTGGGTTTAATCTGGATGCCATACAACCAAACCGCTGCAAAGTCGCCCCATACTTCCCAGGGCAGGAAACTTCCCAGGATGGCTAAGGCGGCTCCGATAATACAGACTGCTTTCATCGAAAATCGGTTAATCATCGTTTCTCAAGTATAGCAGATTCAAAAGCGCTCTGCCAGCTACCCATCCAACAATCGTTTGGCGATCATCCGGTCAATCTTGCCCATGGGGAAATTCGTCAGTTGGGATCGGGGCGCCCAGCGCAAATCAGCAGCTTCGATGGGGCGCGGCTCGCCAGTGACAACCTCGCAGCAGAAGGCGTGCAGCGTCACCCGGAAGTGAGTGTAGGCATGCCGGTACACACCAAACGGCTCGCCCACTGCGATCTCCGCGCCCAGCTCTTCTCGGATTTCACGTCGCAGGCAGACAGGCAGATCTTCGCCATCTTCCACCTTGCCGCCGGGAAATTCCCACATCCCGCCGAGCAGTCCATCAATAGGACGCTGCGAGAGCAAGATCAAGCCATCCCGTTGGATAACGGCTGCTGTCACGGTGATGTGCGGGATCGGCGGCTTTGGCGCAACCACCGGGCGCTGTTCCTGCATCCCCTGCGCCCGCGCCTGGCAGAAATCGGCCAGCGGGCAGTGAGCGCAATCAGGATTGCGCGGCGTACACAGCATGGCGCCCAGGTCCATCAGCGCCTGGTTGTAGTCGCCAGCGCGGCCGGGGGGCAGATTTTCAGCCGCCAGCGACCATAAGCGGCGCTCGGAGGCCGGGGAGCGCGCCGGTTCGGTTACGTCGAACAACCGGGATAACACGCGGCGGATGTTGCCATCCAGCGCGGGCGCGTCCGCGCCGAAGGCGATCGAGGCGACCGCCCCGGCGGTATAACGCCCCACACCGGGCAGCTTGCCCAACGCCTGCGGGTCTTGCGGCAATTTGCCGCTTTGCTCGGCCATCACCATCTGCGCCGCGCGATGCAGGTTGCGCGCCCGGCTGTAATAGCCCAACCCTTCCCAGGCTGACAGCACATCCTGTTGAGATGCCGCCGCCAGCGCAGCGATAGTCGGAAAGCGCGCCATCCACCGCTCGAAATACGGGATGACCGTCTCCACCTGAGTTTGCTGGAGCATGATCTCCGACACCCACACGGCATAGGGATCAACATGCCCGCGCCAGGGAAGAGCGCGGGCATGTTGCAAGTACCAGTCCAACAAACGATTGACGAATTCGGCGGGCATGATTTGCAGCGTGCAGACCTCAAATCTGAAAACCTGGCCGCGACTCGACAACCTTGTATTCGAAATTATCCACGTAATCCATCAGCCGCCGCGTCAGGCTGTCCCAATCGGCGGATTTCAGCACATTATCCATCGCCTCCAACGTGCTCATCTGCGCCGTTGACATGATCTGCGGCTGATTGCCGTACATCGTAAACCAGGCGTCACTCGGCTCCAGGCCTAACTGCTGCATGGCGGGGATATACTCACGAACCACGAATTCGAAGTAATCCTGTTCGCGTCCCGGTAGAATATCCCAGGTCATAATGAGTTTGACAGTCATGTTAAGGCTCCTCACTCGTGCGCGTATTCGAGCACGACGACCTTCGTCTCATCGGGTACTGAACCGGGGGTGACCTTCAGCGAGGGCTGCGCGTCCACGGAACTCAGACCCATCTCCTTCAAGAATTTACTCAAAGGGCCTAGTTTCAGCTCACAACCAGGCGTGCCATAGTGCATCGGGATAACGTACCCCGGTTCGAGCAGGCTGACCACCTCGGCGGCTTTGGCCGCATTCAACCCGCCGCCGCCCCCCACCGGGACCAGCGCCACATGCACCGTCCCCAGCGCCTCGACCTCGGTCTGCGTGGGCACACGGCGTAAATCGCCCAGGTGCGCCACCGTCACCCCGTTGTAATCGAACACATACAGTGTATTGCGCGGCTCCTCGACAGAAGGCTTATGCCCATTGGTTTGCACACCGGTAATGAACACACTGCCGATCTCGAACTCGCCCGGCCCTGTAATCAACCGTGAATAACCTTTCACGCCAGATGTAAAATTATGCCCCGGCGCGTCGTGACTGACCGTAACAATGTCGGCGCGCAGTTTGAGCGGGGTATAACCGACCACCTCATGATTGTAGGGGTCTGTGACCACTGCTGCCAACCCGCGCTCGGTGAGCCGGAAACAAGATAAGCCATACCAGGTAATTTCCATGAACACTCCTCTGAAACATCCATCAATACCACGTAGCCTGGCGCCTTGTGGGCGTTCCAGGCTGCGCGCAATCCCGATTATACATCATTGCAGAAGGGGAAAGCGAGCCGTATAATGGAGATGATGATCCCCAACCTGAAGCCGAATCTGACCCCGGGAGCGGG
>DYIZ01000066.1 GCA_020723385.1 Candidatus Aquidulcis sp. | reverse complement strand
AGGTGTCTGGCCCGTGTTTCAGTGCCAGTGTGGGGGGCCACCCTCTCAGGCCCCCGACCCGTCGTAGCCTTGGTAGGCCATTACCCTACCAACGAGCTGATGGGACGCAGGTCCCTCCCGTAGCGCCTTTCGGCTTTAGTCATTAGATTCTAATCCCAATGACCACATGTGGTATTAGCAGCCCTTTCGAGCTGTTATCCCTCACTTCGGGGTAGGTCACCAACGCGTTACTCACCCATTCGCCACTAAGGACTCCGTATTGCTACAAAATCCTTCGTTCGACTTGCATGTATTAGGCACGCCGCCAGCGTTTATCCTGAGCCAGGATCAAACTCTCCGCATAAAAACATCTTTCGATGCTTAGGATCGTTTGAAACTCTCTAGAATGTCTGTGCTGACTTCCTATCACTCTTCAGTTGTCAAGGTTCTGTTTTCAGAGCGGGCGGATTTTACCACCGCCCCTTTTGCCTGTCAAGGCTTTTTAGAGACCAAACTACCGATGTCTACTTCTCGACATCGGTACGTCAGACCGTAAAGCAATTCAACTTTGGTCTCTGACGCAGGCGTTCTTCTAGCGTCTACTCTTCATTTGTCAGCGATCTGCCGTTTTGGCGAGATCTTATTGGTCAGGCGAAGTGCAATTATACTCAATTACCGAAGGCTGTCAAGACCCAAATCGGGCAAAATCGCCCTATTTTTTATTTTCGTCTGGGGCTAACCCTAGTTTTTGCGCTTGTTCGAATGTTATGGTATCTGCATTAATGATGCCGTTATTCTTCTGCTCATCTACTGCAGAATCCCAAAAAGCATCCAAAGCATCAGGGGTCAACTCTTTGAGAGTATGCTTCTCGAAGAGATCATCCAATAATGGGAGTTCATCAGGTGATAGCTCCTCAATTGGCTCTTCTTCTTTCTCGATAGTTTCCACAACGGCCATCGGGGGTGCGGCTATCTCCGAGAGTTTTTCCGCGCCCAGTGATGCCAAGACCTGCTGGATATCCTGCACCGCTGGGATGACCAGTTGTCCGATTTTCGCCAAATGGCCCGGCTGGAATGTATCACGGGTTACAATCAACAGGTTGTGGGCAGATCCAACTTGCGCCATCCATAAATTAAATTGAGCGCCAGCCAGACACATCAGATTGTCTGGGGTGCTCACCCCGAGCTCACGGGAGACTTTTTCGCCCGCAATTATTACGTTGACCAACATGGGAAGCAGCTCAGGATTATTGGCGATATTGTATAAATCGCCAGCTTGTGCCATCACCTGCCCTTGGGAATCCATCAAAGCGAGAGCGATGGCGTTCAAGTCCTGGCGCAAGTCCACCAACCGTTCTCCCAAGGTCGGTGCAGGCCGTTCAGGGGCCTCAGGTTCATCGGCAATCGGCGGCATTGGGAATATGGTCTCTACCAACCCTAAACAACGCTCAACAGCGTCCAGAAAGTCTGCCATTTCGACAGGCTTAAAAAAGAACGCGCTGGCACCGGCATCCGCCACCTGTCGCCGAATCATCTGATCTTCCATGCCAGTGATGAGGATGATTTTCAATTCTGGATTGCGTTTACGGATTCTTTGCATCAACTCTAACCCAGAGATGCCAGGTAAACGCACATCTGCAACAAGCAAATCAATCGGACGCCGACCGGCTTCCAAAAGCGCTTCCTCACCGGAAGGAATTTGGAGCACTTCAAATTCCGGCCCAAGGGTCAAGATACCGGCCGCTAGGGTATTTCGTACTTCTCTCTGATCATCTACAATAAGTACACGAAATTGTGCCATATTTCGATTTTACTCGACGCGCCAGCAAGCTGTCCAATGATTGCGGCTAATTTCGCGGAATGGGGGTTCTTCAAGCTTGCAATGATCCATTGCCACCGGGCAACGTGGATGGAACCGGCAACCTTTGGGCGGATTTAAGGGGCTTGGCACGTCACCTTGCAAGATGATTCGGTCGCGTCTTATCGTGGGGTCTGGGATTGGGATGGCAGACATCAAGGCCTGTGTGTATGGTTGAAGTGGGTTACGGAACAACTCATCCCGATCAGCAAATTCGACCATTTTCCCAAGATACATGACTGCCACACGATCGGATATATGTTCTACAACGCTCAAGTTATGTGCGATGAACAAATAGGTCAAATCGAATTCGCGCTGCAGGTCTTTCATTATGTTGAGTACCTGCGATTGAATTGAAACATCCAGAGCCGACACTGGCTCGTCAGCGATAATGAATTTAGGACGCAATGCCAGGGCGCGGGCAATACCAATGCGCTGGCGCTGTCCACCTGAGAACTCGTGGGGATAGCGTTTGGCGTGGTAATCTTCCAGGCCAACTTTTCGTAGCATCTCAATCACAATTTCGAAACGTTCGCGGGGGGTCCCGATGTTATGAATTTTCAACCCCTCTCCGATCGAATCACCAATCGGCATTCTTGGATCCAACGAGGCATAAGGGTCCTGAAAGATAATCTGGATATTGCGACGCATATCCTTAAGTTCTCCCCCCTTCAGGCTGAAGACATCAATTCCATCAAACTTAACCGTGCCCGAGGTCGGCTCGGTTAAACGGAGCATTGTACGGCCAACGGTGGTCTTTCCACACCCCGACTCGCCTACCAGACCAACAGTTTCACCTTTGTAAATGCTGAAACTCACATCGTCTACAGCCTGAACCCAAGCCACGACACGTTGCAATACACCGCCTCGCACCGGAAAATATTTGACGAGGTTTTGAACGTTGATAAGTTCTAGCGTTGAGTTTCCAGGCTTATTCTCAGTTTCAAATTGTGCATTGATACTCATTCGTCGCCTCAGCCAACTTCAGGCTCAATATCCTGTAAGCGGAGCTTGATGCCCCAGGGAATCTTTACTATGATAGAGCCAGCAGCGCACAATATGATTTGTGGCTACCGGCAACAGTTCAGGCTCGCTTTCGGTGCAAATCGTCAGATTATGTTCAACCCGTGCCCGACAGCGCGGCGCGAAACGACATCCTGGGGGTAAGTTTACCAGATTTGGCACTGAGCCAGGGATCACTTCTAGCACTTCTTTGACTTGACCCAAGATGGGTATTGATGCCATCAGCCCCTGTGTGTAGGGGTGTAGGGGTTTGGCGAAGATGGTGCGGACATCAGTCTGCTCAACGATGCGGCCAGCATACATGACTGCCACACGGTCAGCCATTTCAGCGACGACGCCTAAATCATGGGTAATAAGAATCACGGCGGTGCCCATTCGAGTGCGCAAATCCCGCATCAAGTCGAGTATCTGGGCCTGGATAGTTACATCCAAAGCTGTGGTCGGCTCATCAGCAATTAGGAGCTGGGGGTTGAGGGCCAGCGCCATAGCAATCATCACGCGCTGCGCCTGACCTCCGGACATTTCGTGCGGGTAGGCGTGCGCTTTTTTCTCCGGATCAGGGATGCCTACCAGGCGTAACAGCTCGACCGCTTTCTGCCAGGCTTCTTCTTTTTTCATCCCCTGGTGGATCTGCAGTACTTCGGCGACCTGATCGCCCACTTTGAAAACAGGGTTAAGGCTGGATTGAGGCTGCTGAAAGATCATCGAGATGCGATAACCGCGCATGGTCACCATCTCGGCTTCTGAGAGCTTCAGCAGGTCGCGGCCATCGAATAGTATCTCTCCATCCACGATCTTTCCCGGGGCGCTAACAAGTCGCATGATCGAGAAAGAAGACACGCTTTTGCCACAGCCGGATTCACCAACCAGCCCCAGAACTTCACCCGGATTGACTTCAAAATCAACGCCATCTACCGCTTTGACGGTGCCATCTTCGGTGTAGAAATATGTTTTCAGGTTGCGAACTTCGAGCAGGGGTTGGGATTCTTCGACCACAAATCGACTCCACGAGGATCAAAATGCAATTCGCAGGTAATCAAACACCTGCTGATATGGAACGCGACCCGCGGGTGTTCAAATTGCTGCTGAACACCCGTGGGCCACGAAATTCCTGACAGGAGAGATACGTCAAAAACAAAAGCGTGTTGATAGAAGAAAAGCGATTACCTCGCCAGGGGAATCGTCAAGGTTTTTTGCGATGATTACTCGCGTAAAAGGCTATCCCTACCGTGCCAAGCACCAATCCAGCAACGGAAGCGCCATAAGCGAAAAAATTCACCGCAAAGCTGGATGGAATAACCTGCGTCACCATCAATAGGGGTAAGGCAAACCCCAGCACGACCAGCACAAAACCAATAGCGATGATTTTTCGGTAATCTAGGTTTATCATTCGAATAACCAACATGAAACAAAATGATCGGGTTCGACTTCAAAATCGGGCGGATCTTGCTTGTCACATTTGCCTGCAATAGCCTGAGAGCAGCGAGGGTGGAAGCGGCATCCGGGCGGGGGAGTCACCAGGCTGGGAGGCTCGCCAGGGGGGACTTCCCGGAAACGTAGAGCATTGTTGGCATCAGGATCTGATGAAGCTGCCAGTAATGCCAGTGTATAAGGGTGGCATGGGTTGCGAATCAGATCGTCAACTCTGGCTTTCTCGACCAGACGCCCGGCGTACATCACAAAGATACGCCGTGAGAAGTACCGCACCGTTGATAGATCATGAGTGATGTAAATGAAAGACAGATCGTGTTGTTCTTGAAGACCGCGCAAAAGCTTGAGAATTTCTACACGCACCGATGCGTCGAGCATGGAAACCGGCTCATCTGCAACGATGAGCTTTGGCTCGAGGAGCATGGAACGAGCGATTACTACGCGTTGCTGCTGACCGCCGCTCAACATGTGCGGGAATTTATTGAGGAAATCTTCCGGCGGGTGCATCTTGACTTCAGACATGACCTTGAGAATACGAGCAATCCGCTGATCCTTGTTTTTAACGCCGCCAATTATCAGCGGCTCTTCCAGAATACGCTGGATGCTCATAAACGGAGGCAACGCGCCATAAGGGTCCTGTTGGATATATCCAACTTGTGACCGATACCAGCGTGTTCCTGCCCGCCCCATATCGCTAAGTTTTTTGCCATCAAAGGTAAGGCTGCCTTCGGTGGGAATGTTAATCGCCAAAATCGTCTTCATGAGGCTGGACTTACCACAGCCGCTTTCGCCCACGATGGCGATGGCTTCGCCGCAATGGATGTCAAAGGATACCCCATCTACTGCACGTACATACCCGGCATGTCCAAAACCCCATCGTCTCAGTTCGAACCAGACCCTCAAATTCTGAATTGACAATAAAACCTGGTCTTGTTTGACGGCGGTCGCCGGTGTCACGTTCGTTAATGTATCAGTTACCATAGTTCGCTCCTGTCCTCAAACATATAACCAGCATTTGACCTTACGCCCCTCTTTATCAACCGTTGGGGGTTCCTGCCCACATTTTTCAAAGCGGGAGGGACAGCGGTCGGCAAATCGGCAACCCTTGGGAGGATCGAGTAAACTCGGCGGCTGACCGATAATGAAATCAGGTTCTTTATCACCGCGCAACCTGGGCACACTGGCCATTAGCTTCTTCGAATAAGGATGCAATGGCGACTCAAAAAACCGGAAGGCATCGCTAATTTCGACGATATGCCCGGCGTACATTACAGCCACATCATCGGCAAGCTCACTGGATGTGGCGATATCGTGAGTAATCAGGATGAAACTGGCTTCCAGCTCTTTCTTGAGGCGCTTTAAGACATTAAAAATATTGGCTTGCGTCAAGACATCAAGAGCCGATGTCGGCTCATCCAGAACTATCAACCGAGGGGAGGTGACGAGGGCCATGGCAATCGCTACGCGCTGGCGCATCCCGCCGCTCAATTCGAATGCATAGCGGTTCAAGAAATCTGCCGGAACGCCAACATGTTGGAACATCCGTCGGGCCTGAGCCATCGCCTCGTCTTTTCGCACCCCGAGGTGGACCATGGCTGGCTCGGCAACCTGATCGCCTACTTTCAGAACTGGATTCAACGAGTTCATGGCAGCCTGGGGCACCAAAGACATGGCTGCCCAGCGGATATTCTGGCGATACTCTTCGTCGTTCAGGTGCATCAACTCGTTGCCTTCGAGATAGATGTGACCGGTGTAGCTGCTGACATTGCGTGGCAGCAACCTGAGAATGGCTTTTGCCATAGAGGTTTTGCCACAGCCCGACTCACCCAGAATAACCATTGAGCGGCCGTAATCCAGATCGAAGCTAACCCCATCTACCGCCTGCACGGCACCCATTTGGGTGCGGAAATGAAGCAAAAGCTCTTCAACACGGAGTAATTTGTCTTGTGCCATTGTTTAAAGCCCTCGTAATCTTGGGTTGAAAATTCGGTCGAGTGCAAAGCCAAGCATGGCAAAACCCAGACCCGTTATCATTAACAGAACGGCCGGCTCCAAAATCCAGTAATAGTACCCCTGGTAGAGTGCTGCATTGGTTTGGGCATCGTTGATGATTTTTCCCCAGGTCGGCAGGACCGGATCGCCTAGGCCTAACACTGCCAGCGAGGCTTCAAGAAATACAAAAGCTGGCACCGATGAAACTAATCCCGGGATAAGTAATGGGATCATACGAGGGATCAGGTAAACAAAGATGATTCGGATATCGCTGGCGCCATAAGCACGAGCAGCTTCGACATACATAGATTCCCGTACTTGCAGGAAGATGGCGCGATAGCCTTTGATCGCTCCCGTGAAAATACTCAAGAGAATGGTGACACCCAGGATAACCCAAATACTGCGTGAGAAGAATGTTCCCACCATAATCAAAATGGGGAGGAACGGCAACACCAGATTGACTTCGGTGACACGCTGAATCAGTTCGTCTACCCAACCTCGGTACCACGCGCCGATAGCCGCGATAATCATTGTCAGAACTGATGTGCCCAACGATGCCACCAACCCAAAAGCCAGAGCGATCGGGACGCCCCACAATAACGGCACCATCAAGTCACGTCGTTGATGGTCGGTGCCTGCTAACCCAAAAACCTGCCCATGGAAGACAAACTCGGCATTGAGATCCGAGCCTTCTTCGAAGGCGGTGGCGAGCATCACAACCTGGTAGGTTCCTTTGAGAGGGATCAATTCCTCCGAGTTAGGATCGGCGAACAACGCCTCGACCGCATTTCCCCCGCCCAACCTGCGCTTTAGCTTTTCGTCTTGGGAAAACCGATAAGTGACAGTAGGATCAACCCCAAAGTCGGCAATCCGAAGCTCACGGCCATCCGGCGTTTTCCAAGTGATCGAAACAAAGGGCTGCTTTTCGGTGTAGATTGTCTTGAAGTACAGCAACAATTCCTGGGGGAAACCATCGTAGTTATAGTCGAAGGTATAAAGGGTCGTAATTCGGGAGGTGCCTTCGCCGCGCTGCTCGACGGTTTTGGTCATCGCATCATCGCCGTCGCCGATCGTAAACGAGACCGGCAGTTTCTTTTTGTTAAACAAATTGACCCAGGAGGGGGCTGCATACTTTGGGTTTTGATACCAGACTTCTTCGCCGCCGCGCCACAATCGTATCGCCTCTTTGTAAGGTATCGTAATCATCGTGAAAACGGCAACAATGACCAACAAGGCAATGACAATCGAACCGGCAACTGCTGAGGGGTAGCGCGAGATTTGTTGGAATGTTTTTCTGAGTGTATTCATAGTTAGCTCCCACTACCGATTTTCACGCGGGGATCCACTAAGGCGTAGAGGAAATCGAGCAAGAACACTGTGATGGCTAATAAGTAAGCATAGATGATCGTTGAAGCAACAATCACCGGGATATCATACAATCCGATGGCTCGGAATAGGGTTCGCCCAAGTCCTGGCCAAAGGAAAACGGTTTCAGTAATGATGGCCCCGGTCCAAAGGCCGATGAGCAAGAGTGCAAAGTTGGTGATGATCGTCGGCAGCGTGGGGCGTAGGATGTAGCGTCGTTCGATATCGCGAGAGACCAGCCCTTTGGCTTTAGCCATCTCGACGTAATCTTCACTCGAATAGATCAAGAAGAAAGTGCGCCAGTTGTAAATGGTGAGGAAAAGGCCGCTTATGATCAGGGCCGAAGCCGGTAAAACCAGATGCTTCAACACACTGAGCAGATACTCGATACGGTTTTCTGGCGGAGGCGCATCAACCAATCCACCAAATGGCATAATCTTTAGGAGTGCGGCAAAAATCAAAATCAGGAAGATGCCATAAAACCATGGCGGCGCCGCCGAAGTCGGTGAGAGCGTGATAATCAGCTTGTCCCAAAAGCTCCCATATCTTCGGGAGAGCGATAAGGCAATGGTAATACTCCCAAAAAACAATATCAAATTGGCTGAACCCAGCAACAACAAGGTAGCCGGCAATCGTTCCAGGATGATCAAGCGCACCGTCTTCGAGCCGCTGTCACTCGTCATATTCTGGGCGCGCCCCAGGTTGAGCGTCAGTGCGTTGAACAGATATCTAAAACTCCGCACAACCATCGGCTGATCGAGGCCCAGGCGTTTTACTTCCAGGGCAATCTTATCCTCGACAAACTTTTGGCGAGTCTCGGTATCCATGTTCTTCCATGCCTGAGATTGAGAGGCCTGTAAGGTGATGCGTTCCTGTATTTCGGCCCTCATGATATTGTCAACATAACCGCCCATGTTGGCAATCAGGATGGTCAGGTAAACACCGATAACCACCGTGACGAAAAGCGTGATTAACCTGACTAGCGTATATTTCCCCACCCGCACGAGCGTGCTTGAGGAGGATGATTTTTTTACAGCCGGGGTAAGTACTTGAGCTTCCGATGCCATAGGCTGACCTCGCAGGTTGGGATGGATAGGGGCAAGGTTGCCCTTGCCCCTATCCTGTTAGTTACAAATTACGGAGCAGTGATGAACTCGAAGGTGAAGAAGGTGGGAACGCTGACGACCAGCGGCACCACAGCAACTTCCAGCTTGTTAGAGCCGGCTTCGAGGGTTGAAGTAACATCGGCGGGCAGTGTTACAGAGTACTGTCCATCTGCCACAAACGTAGCTTCACCGACCTGAACGATCTCGCCCTGGGCGTTGTACAGCAAGTACTTGACCTGCTTGATATCAGCCTGAGCATAGGGAGCGCCTTCGAAGCTGACGAACACGTCGAAGGTAGCTTCGCTGCCGATGGTAACCTGGGCAGCGCCGTCAATCTCGACTTCCGCGATCTTGGGCGTGCCAAAGGTAGCCCATTTGTCCGCGGCGTCCGTGAAGTAGCCATTGTTCTTCAGAACCAGAGTCTTCTCGACCAGGTAGGCCTTGTCCACATAGTAGGGGCCAGTGCCGATCCAGTAATGACCATGATCTTCGTACCAGGTCTTGAGGTTGGAGTAACGAGCTGCAGCTTCCTCAGCGGTGATGAACTGACCCAAGGTATCGGGGAACGGGATGTAGGATTCGCTGGCTGCCTGATCCAGGTATTTGCCCAGGATTTCCAGGCTGGGGCCGCCAATGAAGCTCATCCACTCGATTGCCTTGACATCGGCTTTGTCAGCCGAGTAAGCCAGCTCGCCAGCAGCGTCTGCCAGGTTGCCGATCGCAATCTGGTGCCAGGCGCCTTCGCCGTAGCCGTACTGCGGCCACCAGGTGGTCACATTCCACTCAGCATCCAACTGGTAAGCGTCGGTGTAGTACTCGATCACGAGGGGTTCAGTGGAGACGATCTTGATGCCCTTGAAAACTGACATAAAGGAATCAAGGTTGGAAACACGTGACTCATCGTACATGGCGCTCTCGGGCTTGGCAGTTTCGAAGGTCATGATCATGCCCATGACAAAGTCAGCCGCGGAGATATTGCTGCCATCGTGCCATTTGATGGTCTCGTACAGGTCCGCCGGGTAGTAGGTAACGCTCTTGACTTTGGCGGTTTGGGTCTGGGTGAATTTCTCGCTGGCGGTGATGAACTTGCCCGCAGCGGCATCCCAGTCAACCCAGGCATCGTCGGGGACGACGATCTCAGGCTCGAACGACAGGGTAACCCAGTCGAGGGTCGCGCCTACGGGCAGGCCTTCCTGGACAACCACATCAGCTTTTTCGATGCGCAGTGGGTGGAACAGGCCGGTGAACGGGTCAGCCATTACGCCGCCGCTCTGGGTGGAGCGCTGGGCAGAAGCGTCGAAGGCCCAGTTGCTGCCTGCGACCGGGTTCCATGGATCAACGAACAGATCGGGCTGGCCCCACTTCATCAGGCCGCCTTCGCGGTCAATGAAGCGCAGGGTGTAGGCCCACAACTGAGCGCCGTCAATGCCGGCGGCCAGGTCGTAGGTCACTTCCACGTTCGTGTTGTAGGGGGCGAAGTTCTTGCCGTCAATCAGCCAGACACGCACAGAGTCTTCCAGGGAAAGCTCCAGAGCGCGGGCGAAAGCGACGCGCCGCTCTTCGAGGTTGGCGAACCGGTTATAGGCCAGATCGTCGCACAGTTTATTGAACTCTTCGGTGGGGGTGTAAGCCTGCCACAGGCCGGAGAAACCGTAGGCGCTGGACGGGCTGAAGTAGAACTGGAAGTTGTCGCCCTGGTCGCGGTCAATGACCGTGGCGCTCCAGGCGCCGGTGTAGATGTGCCACAGACCATCAGACGGATTGCCGCCGACCCACAGGGGGGAGGCTTCTGATGAAGTCTTGTACTGGCGATCAACCGTGAAGCCGATGCTCTCGAGCTGACCAGAAACGTAATCGCCGATGGGAACGCGGGTGCCATCGCTGTCGGTGCGGATGAGGAAGATCAGGGTAACAGGCTCACCCTCATACATCCATTTGCCATCAGCGCCCTTGGTAGCGCCCATGGCTTCCATCTCGGCGGTGATCGCAGCATCGGCTTTCTCGACGTTGTAGGCGTACTTGGCTTCGAGCTTGCGGGCTACATCAGCCAGCTCGGCGTAATCCGGGAACTGGGTGGTGATGGGCAGGAATTTCTCCAAAGCGCCGCCAGCGTAGACTTCCTGGTTGATGTAACCGCGGTCAACCAGCCAGTTGATGGCTTCGCGCACTTTGGCTGACGAGAAGGGGTTCAGCTTGCCAGTCGCGGGGAAGGTGGGGCCAACGGGGTTGAAGGTCAATTCGTAGAACAGACCATTCTGCTTGGAGTAATTGAAACCCGCTTCCTGGATCTCGGGCAGTTTGTTCGAAGAGAGGCCAGAGGCGTAGATATCAATGGCGCCAGCCTGGATTTGCGTGACAGCAGCGCTCGCTGAAACGACCGAGAAGACGATCTCATCCAGCCAGCCGCCAAAACCAGCGCGGCGTTCCGGCATTTCGGGAGCTACATCAGCCGGTACCATAACAGTCTCTTTGACGACCGACTCGACCGTCTCTTTGACTTCGACGACCTGGGTCTCTTTTTCAACAACGACCTGCGTCTCTTTGACGACGACGGTCTGAACTGTCTGGGTGCCGCAGGCCCCAAGGACCATGCTTGCAAGGACCAACAGGCTGAAAACTAACATCATTCTGTTACGTAACATTTTTCTCCTCCGGGAAAATTATGTTGATAGGGTGTTGCATAGGTTTTGAATTGACGATATGAGTGGGGGTTACAGGCGCGTATCCTCTTCCAGGACCACCTCCTTTCGTATGATTTCTATTCCCCTGCCGATCTCGCCTTTAATGGAATGATTGTTCAAGGCAAAATTCACTCCGGCTCCAACTATACTCGTAAATGGATAAAAGGTCAATGCGAGATTCATCATCGCACATTGCAGCTTTCGCCGTAATCGAACGCTTCCAAATTCCACAACAGGCCATCCAGCGCCGGGCCAGCGGGCAGGCCACAAAAATCCGGGCGGAAAGCCGCCCATTTGGCCCGCACGAACAGCGGGACCAGCGGCGCGTCGTCTGCAAAGATGATTTGCGCCCGGTCGCTCGCCTGCCGGTAAGCTGGCGTATCCACCGGCGAGGTCCGCGTAATCTGGCACAGAAGATCAAATTCCGAATTACTGTATCCCATAGCGTTGATGCCGCCCCACCCTTTCGAAAATCCGGGATAGGGGCCGGGAATTTCGCTGCTTTGGAATAAAAAGCAGGCTGGATCGAGCGTGACCGGCCAGGCAAATTGCGCCATCTGGAATTTCCGGCCAAAGACAGGGCCTTCTGGCCCGGCAGCCAGGTAATCCTGGGGAGCCTGGGGCACAAGCTCGACCCGGATGCCGCACTGGGCCAGGGATGCCTTCACGATCTGCGCCGCCGCCTGGCTGGCGGCATCCTCCGAGACGAGATAACTCAACTCGAAGGGCGTTCCATCCGCCACATTGGCTACGCCTTGGGCAGTGCGCGGCGTTGCCGGATCGCCGTCGGCATCCAGCCAACCCACCGTTTCGAGCAGGTCAATCGCCGCATCAGGCGAAAACGCAGCCAGGGATAAATTGGCATTGTAGAGCGGGTGGAAGGACGGAATATATGAGTCGAACACCATGCTCTGCCCACTGGGCTGGCTGGCCGCAATCGCCTGGCGGTCAATACACCGGGCAATCGCCTGGCGTGTCTCCTTGAGACCAAATAAATCAGGCATGCCCGCATCGAGCGCCTGGATGCCGAAGACAGCCACTTCCCAAGATGCCCCCGGTCGAGATTGCAAACCCAGCTTTCCCTCGGCCTGCAATTGCAGCAACCGGTCTATTTGAAGCTCCAATGGTACAGTCTGGTCAACAAAGTCGCACTCGCCAGCCAGCAGGGCGCTGAGCGCCTCGACTTCACCGCCGACAAAGCGCACCACCAGGTTATCGAAATAAGGCAGCCCTTCCGATGCCCGGAAATAATTGGGGTTCTTGCGCAGCGAGATGTGATCGCCTGCCGTCCATTGTGTGATCTGATACGCACCCCAACCCATCGGCATTCTCGCTGACAAGTCGGCGCTGCGCAGGTCGGCGGCTGCCATGCTGCCCCAGGCGTGCTGCGGGAGCGGCGTAAAGAAATAGCGGGCATAGCGCACGTGCAAGAAACCCGGGATGCCCCGCCATTCTACCGCCAGGTCGCCGGTTGCCTGATAGGTTTGGGTGTAACCGACCTCCACTGGCTGCTCACCGGCAGGCAATCCTTTGGCAACCTGGTACGAGTAAACCGAGTCAGAGGCGGTAACCGGGCGGCCATCTGCCCAGGTGACGCCGGGTTTCAGGGCGAAACTTACCACGAGCCGATCCATCGTCACGGGGTCTGTGCCCGAGTAAGTTTGCGCGCACCCCGGATCGCTGCACCCGCTCGGCAGGTAGGCGACCCCTGCAGCCAGGTAGATCAGATTACCGTCCCAATCCACGAGCGAGTCACCTGGGTTGACCTGCACCGGCTCGATTTTGACATCGCCATCGGCCAGAGAGGGCAGCTTGGTCAGGATGACAGGTACATCTACGAGATTGATCACATCGAACGGCCCATCGTAAATCGCCGAGAGGATGTTGATCGCGCCCGGAGAGCGAGCATCGTAGAGAAATAGAGACTCGGGTTCCTGGGAGGTGCAAATCGTCAGCAGCCGGGCTGGCGCCGGGCTGGTCGGCGAGACGACCGGTGCGCCGGGTGTAGAGAGCGGAACAGAAGTCACTGTGGGAAAAACATTTACCTGAGTTGGTAAGGTGCGGGTTTCGCTCGGAGTTCCGATCAGCGGCGTTGCCGTTTGAGGATGACAGGCCGCCAGTAAAAATATTGAGATGATTGCGATGGAAATATACTGCCGTTTGCGCACCAATGCTCCATTACAGTCTGGGATAGAATTCGATGTTGGCCGGCGATTACCAGGCTGCCTTGAATGGATAAAGAACAGACCAGGCAAATAATTGCTGTGACCAATCAGCAGACTGAGAGGACAGGTAATTGCGCGAACGACCTGTAAATGCCGCCATCACATCCGATTTGCGATTTTCGGACAAATTGGCCGCGGCCCAAATCAATCTGTGCCGGCCATTATCAGGAGGATTGTGCTGGCCTGCCCAATGCTTGAGGGCTTTTTTCAAATAGGTATCACCTGGAATATCCATGATGCACCATCTATGTGAACTCGTACTGCATATCCGGTAAATTCTCGCCCATTAACAATCCGATACGCTGGCGTAAGATTTGGCGGCCATAGTGCAGGCGTGATTTGACTGTACCCGCCGGAACATCCAGGACTTCGGCAATCTCCTGAATCGAAAGGTCATTGACGTAATACATCACAACGACAACCCGATGAGACAGGGGGAGACCCAAAATCGCTTTTTCTACCTGTTGGCTTTCTTCGTTAAACTCCACCGCCTGCTGGGGCTGGTTTCGTTTGTAACCGGACAACCATTCGGCGACATCTTCGATGGGCTGAAGCCAGCGATGGCGGTTTACCCAGGTGTAGGCCAGATTGGCCGTCATCCGGTACAGCCAAGGTTCCAATGGCCGTTCACAATCCACGTGGTCGGCAAAGCGATGAAGGCGCAGAAATACATCTTGCAACAAATCGGCTGCTGCATCAGGGTCGCCAGTGATTGCCAGGGCGGTTCGGAAAACCAACTGGCGATGGCGATCATACAGGCTTCCCAGGGCATCAAGGCTGCCTGCTTGCAATCTTCGCATCAAATCAGCGTCCGAAATCATCATTATGCTATCGAGGCCTCAAGCTAGTTTGGACACGTAGAGGGCGGGAATCCCCGCCCTCTACCCCATTATATCATTTTACACATTGCCGCTCTCGCGCCCGGTGTAAGATTGAGAAGACGACCATTTCATCATACCGATCCAGATATCTAGCGCATGATACAGATAACCTAACTACTATCCGGTTCAGGATTTGGTTCAATGAATCATTGAAATCTGTAGGGGAAATCATGCAAGGGGCTATTCTCAGGATTTCGATGAGGCGCGCCATCTAAAGAATCAAGATGAAAATCGAAGCCCATTATACAATGGGCTTTTATGGATTGCAGTGTCAATTGTAATTGTTCGATACCCCCATTCGACACTATTCTTCTTGCCCCAGGCGCATCCTCACGTAAGAATTATAACGGCCGCGGTGTATCCGCCCGGCATCCACCGCTTCCTGAACGGCGCAGCCTGGCGCATTGACATGGGTACAATCATTGAACTGACACTCAGCGACCAAATCGCGCAGCTCCGGAAAATATCCATCCAATTCTTCGGGCTGGATATCCCAAAGCGCCAGCGCCTTCAAGCCCGGCGTGTCGGCGATGTACCCGCCGCTGGCAAGCGGGAACATCTGCCGCACCACAGTGGTGTGTTTTCCTTTGGTGGTCGTCTCGCTCACTTCACGCACTGCCAGACCCAACCCCGGCTGGACAGCGTTCAGCAGACTGGATTTCCCCACCCCCGACGGCCCCAGGAGTACCGAGAGCCGCCCCGCCAACCGGTCGCAGAGATCGCCCACCCCGAGAGTCTCTTTAGCCGAAGTATAAATGACCGGGTATCCCAACGATGGATAATGATCGAACAGCGATCGAGCTTGCTCTATTCCAACCAGGTCCACCTTGTTGGCAACGATCAACGCCGGGATGCCTTGTTTCTCAGCAATAACCAGAAACCGGTCGAGCATGCCAAAACGCGGGGCTGGCCGGGCGCAGGCAAAGACGAATACAGCCTGGTCGGGGTTGGCTAATATGATCTGCTGGTATTCCCCATGCGGAGTTGGAGCACGACGCGCCAACATCCGAGTGCGCGGCTCGATGGTTTCGATCATCCCCTTGTCTGCGGTTTGCTGTGAAACCTGTACCCAATCTCCCACGGCGACCACATCCCCCAGGCGGCGGCCTTGTTTCAACCGCCCGCGCAGGTGACAAACCAGTAATCCGGCTTCGGTTTCGACCATGTAGAAGCCAGATTGGGAACGGATGATGAGGCCGCGTAGATTGGACACAGATTAAGATTCCGGCGTCTCGGTGAGTGTTGGCTCCGGAGTGGGCGTATCGGTCACAATAGGCGTGGGAGTCTTGAACACACCGGGGGCCGCCTCCCACCAGAACAGCGGGCGCTGCGCATCCGGGTAAAAGTATTGGTACACAATCGCCGCAAAAATGGGCGCTGCCCATTCCGATCCCTCGCCCTGGTTCTCCAATATCACCGCCACGGCGATGTCGGGGCGGCCTTCGCGGTTGGCGAATGTGTAACCGGCAAACCAGGCGTGAGGGTCTTCGAATGGCGTTTGCGCCGTGCCGGTCTTGCCGGCTGCCGGGATGTTATAGCTATTCAGGAATCTACCCGCCGTAGGTGCGGTGCCGCGTGACCCCAAAACAGTGACCATCGCCTCCTGCAAGATCTGCAAATTCGTCCCGGTGATGGGCAGCGTGCCGCGAATCGTGGGCGTGAACACGTAGGTTGGCTCGCCATCCGGCGGGGCGATACGCTCGACCACTTGCGGAACGTACAACGTGCCGCCGTTACCCACCGCGGCGACAAAGGCCGCCACCTGCAAAGGCGTCACCTGCGTGTTACCCTGCCCAATGGCCAGGTTAGTGGCATCCACCCGGTCGGTCGGGTCGGGGATGTTACCCGGTTCTTCGCTGATTTCAATGCCGGTAGGGCTGCCCAATCCAAAGCCGCGCGCCATATTCGAAACCATCGTCACCATCCCCCGGTCATACAGATCCAACCCGATATGCCAGAAGTAAGGATTGCATGATTTCATCAACCCTTCTGGCAGAGTCAGCAGCCCGCTCGGCTGCGTCTTACCATCATCCAGGAAATGGGTCCACGTCCAATCGTCCAAGACGATCCCGCTGCCCAGCTCCTCGAAGTGATAACCGCATTGGTAGGGTGATTCGGCATTGTACAGGCCGCTTTGCAGCCCCGCCGACATGGTGATGATCTTGAACACTGACCCCAACGGGTACTGCCCCTGCGTGGCGCGGTTGTAGAGCGGACGGCCTTCTCCGTAGAGGTCGCCAATCAAGGATTGGCTGTTGTAATTGGTCGGCTCGAACAGGTTGGGATTGAAGGTTGGGGATGAAGCCATAGCCAGCACCCGCCCGGTATCCCGCTCGATGACGACGATGGCTCCCGCCGCGGGGACGCCCGCCAAAGCAAGCTCCGCCTGCTCCTGGAGGGTTTTGTCAATGGTGGTGGTGATGGACTGGGCCGGCTGGGGGTCGCGGCGCGCCAGCTCGGTGACCGGATTCCCATCGGGCGCGATGACGTACAGCACCCCCCCACGCGTCCCGCCGAGATATTGCTCCCCCCACAATTCCAGGCCATCCCGCCCCACTCGCTCGGTCCACTGGTAGCCGAGGCGCTTGAAATTATCCACCTCCTCAGGCTGAATGGCACTCATATACCCGGTGACGTGCGGGGCGATCCCGCCGTCGAAATAATAGCGGGCGCGGAAGGGGCTGAGGATCACGCCTGCATAAGCCGAAAGGCGATTCATGTAAGTAGCAGCCTGCTCAGCGGAAATGTCCGCAACGGGCAAATACCAGCCGCTGTCCCGGTAGTCCTCGAGTTTCGGGCGCAGCGTCTCGGCGCGCACGCCGGTCACTTCCTGCAATAGCGACAGCAAGCTCCCCTGCTCGTCAGGCGTGACGAGGGCCGTGTTCAGGCCGATCGCCACCGCATCGGCTTGCGCGACCAACGGACTGCCGAAGCGGTCGTAGATGTTGGCCCGCGAGGGGATGCGGTAATCCATGCGCAGGTAGTTGCCGCCCTTCAGCTCCGGCAGGATGAGCGCGTCGTCCCACTGGATTTTCCACTGCCCGTTCTCCAGGCTGAGATTCATCACCGTCTCGCGGGCAATGTCGCCCACCAGCACGCTGTGCAGCGAGACGCGGTAATTGACCTGCGCGCTGGTGGGGCTTTGCACCAGCGCCGCCAGGATTTCGTAATCCCACCGGTCGGCGGCTGCCTCGCTGATCACATCCGTATAACGCCGGGTGAAACTCTCCTCATTGATGGCGTCGCGGCTGAGCTGGGTGAGCGCGGCGTACATCGCCGGGTAGTTTTCGACCTTCCAGGCATCCAGATAGGTGCGGGCTATCCCCTTAGCATCCGGGACGCGGGTGGTCTCGATCGAAGGCGTTGGCAGCGGCGTGGCGGTTGGCGTCGGCGGCAAAGTCACCGTCGGCGTCGGCGAGGGTGTGCCACGGTCACAGGAAGTCAGGATGATCGCAAGCAGCAGTAAAATTGTCAGAAATCGAGTTTTCATAATTGGGGTATCTCCGCTCTCAGGCTTACAAAAACTTAGGAGCTAAACCTGAGGGAAATCCAAAATCGTATGGGAGCAGTTCTTTTGGCAAAAAAACAATTTCTCTTATGAAGGTAGGAAACAAGGCAAAAACAACCTTCCGAATGCCCTTTCCTATCTTCCTACCTTCCTAAGAGGACAAGGTATAAATCCTGGTTGAAAACGAATTACATCCGAATCAAACGCTACGTCACACTCCACCAATCCTGTCCCTCGCGCAATCCGAGGGCATTCAGCCGCTGGCGGATGAGCTGGCGGGCGCCGCGTGCAGCCACAGCCGCCAGCACGACCGGATGGCCACAGCGCTGCCACAATGCAGGCAGCTCACCGGGAGGAAGGATGGGCTTTCCGCGCCGGGTGCGGCCAATCTTGCGCGGGTCAATATCCACGAAAGCCGTCAACGGGATATTTTGTCGCTGGAGATGCTTGCTCAGGCGGCGTCCGATCATCCCTGCGCCCCAGATGATGACGGCGTCACGGCCCGCCAACGGCCCGCACGCCAGGTAATGGGCCTTCACCCGCAGAAAATTCTCGACCGAGTAGCGGGGATCGGTGCGCGTCAGGCGTCCGGGATGCTCCCGCCATTCTAACAGCACTTCGGGGATTTTGGCAAATTGCGCGCCCGCCAGGTACAGCCGCAGGAACCAATCGTAATCCTCGGGCCAGCCGCGCTCCTCGTAACCACCGATGTGCGCCAGCCACTCGCTGCGGAACATTACACTGGGGTTGGCCAGCGGGCACTCGACAAACATCTCGCGGCGGATTTCAGCGTTGGAGACCAATGAATTCAGCCAGGCGAGATAAAGGCGAGAGCCTTCCCCCACCTGCCCGGCCGGGAATCCCTCGACCAGTGAGCCAACCACCGCCACGCCGGGGTTGGCGTCGAGAAAAGCGGCCTGGCGGGCAAGCCTTTCGGGGTGACAGCGGTCGTCGGCATCCATGCGGGCCAGGTAGCTCCCCCGGCTGGCCGCCAGCGCTGTGTTAGCCGCGGGGATAACACCCCCATGGGGCTGAGTGATCACCCGGAAGCGAGAGTCCCGCCCGGCCCAGTCCGCCAGTAGCCGCCCGGTCTCATCGCGGGAGCCGTCGTCCACCGCAACCACCTCGAAATCCGCCAACGTCTGCCGGGAGAGGCTGTCTAAAGCCTCGGGCAGCGTGGCGGCCGCGTTGAAACATGGGAGGAAAACGGAAACGGTTGGCATCGAATGCTTGCCGGTGAACGATTAAGTCCGGTTCTTGCGGAGCTGCACCACCAGCGCGCCGCCGCCAGCCAGCGCCATGCCAATCCCGGTTTGCACGGTGATCGCTTCGCCGAGGAACAGCCAGGCCAGCAGAGCAATCTGAATGAGCATCGTGCCGTTGATGATGGAGGACTCCATCGCCGGGAGGGTACGCAGGGTGTGATTCCACAGGGTGAAGGCAAAAGCCGTATTGACCACCGCCAGCCAGGCGATATACAACCAGTTGACCGGGCTGATGTGCGGCAGCCCTTGTGAAGCCGCGCCGCCTGCCATCAACAGCCCTGCCCCAACACCCATGCTGACGAAAGTGACCGTGAATGGCTGTAAACGGCCCCCACGGTTGACGTATCGCCCCAAAATCGAAGAGGCCGAGTTCGCCAGCACGCAAAGCAAGACAACGGCGATCCCAAAAACCTGACCTGAAGGGATGTTGATAGGGTAGAAATAAATCAACAGCCCGACGATGAAGGCGGCCACCCCCACCCATTGCAAGGGGGTGGGTTTCTCGGAGAGGAATCCAATCCCCATGAAAGCGACGATCAGCGTCGTGAAATTGAGCAGCAGGCTGACGGTCAGCGCCGGCAAGTAAGCCAGCCCCACGAACATCGCGCCCTGGGTGACCGCATAATACAGCACCCCGAGCAGGGCAAGCTGCCCCCAATCAGCCTTTGTGAGGCGGCGTAAGGCATCCCGCTGGCCCGGCTGCAGCGCAAACGGCAGCAAGCAAAGGAATGCCAGCATGTAACGCAGCCCGGCAAACGTCACCGCCGGTATATCTTTCAACCCAAACTTGATCAGAACCCAGGATGTGGACCACAATAAGGTTACGAACAACGCCTGCAATACGGCTCTGAGATGATTCCGACCGGTCATTGGGGCGATTATAGCATGGACGAGCGGCAGGCCGCGCTCAGGTCTGTACTTGACACAAAGTGTGCATTACAATTACTAAAATCTTGGGAGAGACGGGCTAATATGAAAGTCAGCACAATCCAAAGTCTGCTCGATGTGCTTACAGGGGCGCTGCGTGCCCTGAATGTTGAAGTGACCGCAAACCGGCTGGAGGATCTGGTCATCATCATTCATAAAGCCATGTCGGTCGAGGCGCGTCATTTCCATACAGCCGACCATGTGCTTCATCTGACAAACCCGGCTGATCCGATCCAATCGCTTGCGGCGCTGTATCATGATATTGTGTATTATCAAGTTGATCGGGGGTTTTCATCCGAAGTTGGCGAAATTTTATCACCCTACATCGTCGAAAAAGACAATGATATTTTTATCGTAGAAAGAATTTTTTCTGACGATAAAAATTTTATTTCTGCGCTGGAAATTTTTGGATTTTCCGCGGGGCAAAAATTATCTCCCTATGCCGGGCTGAACGAATTTTTGAGCACACTGGTGATGGCGCACGAATTAGCAGGCCTGATCCCCGAAAAAGAGCTGCTCAAGATAATGACTTACATCGAAGCCACAATCCCATTTCGTGGCTTAAACCCGCAAAACCAGGAACCCTTCGAGATTCTTGCCGCACGGCTGCAAATGGTGAGCGAAAAATTTGGCCGCTTGCTGAGTGAGGCTGAAATCACGAACACAGTCAAGGGGGCAGTTGGGTTCGCTAACCGGGATGTAGACAGTTTCGCCGAAGCCGATCCCACCGTTTTTCTCGACAGCACCTGGAAATTGCTCCCAGAGACCAATTACGCTTTGCGCACGGGAGAAATTTATTCGATTCGAGATTATCGCCAGGCGCTGCAAAAAATGGAAAATTTTTTGTCGCACGTCAACCCTAAAAATATTTTTCATCGCTACAAGGGTTCGCCGCCAGAAAAAAAATTCCAAAAAATGGTCAGCCGCGCCGAACATAATATCGCCACCGCCCGCGAATTTTTGGGGGCCAAATTGGTGACGATGGCGATTCTCGAGGCCTTGGCCGAAATGACCGGCGGCGACGCGCCCTTGTCACTTTTCATGGGCGATGTGGAACAAAACAGTGAAGATATGAAACGGCTGGATGACTTCCTGCCCGAAGTCGCCGCGCTGATGGACAAACCTCCCGCGGTTTACCGCGTGATGGCAGTGGGAATCGCCGGCGAACCAGAATTCACCGATATGAGAAATTCGCCCACTACGCTGTTCCTGTACAAAAGCCTGCATGCCGAACAGTTCAACCAACTGTTGCAGGATGCCAAGGCGATGTTTGCAGGCCAGCTCTCACACCAGAAATTCCTGGATCGGGTGAACGGGCCAACCTTGATTGCCATCGCCAGGGCTTGCGCCATCATGGTTCCCACCCGCAGTGATGCATTGAATTCCCTGGCAGATCGAGCCATCAACCGCTTATTGAATCCCGCTTCATAGGAGGATTGACATGAGCTTCAAACTCACCTGGTATGGACACGCCACGCTTGGCCTGGAGACGAGTGGCTTTACCGTTTTGGTAGACCCTTACTTCTCCGGCAACCCCTCCGCCTCGACTTCAGCCGACAAGGTCAAAGCCGATTTCATCCTGGTCAGTCACGGCCACGGCGACCATATTGGCGACACGGTGTCAATCGCCAAACGCACCGGGGCGCTGGTTATCAGCATCAATGAGATCGCCGTCTGGCTCAGTAAACAGGGCGTCAAGGCGCACGGGCAGCATTTGGGGGGCGGGTACA
Source organism: Candidatus Aquidulcis sp. (assembly GCA_020723385.1). Taxonomy (GTDB): domain Bacteria; phylum Chloroflexota; class Anaerolineae; order Anaerolineales; family UBA4823; genus DYIZ01. The sequence continues at coordinate 9,026 of DYIZ01000066.1, read as the reverse complement.
AGCACCCCTTTGGCTATCTCAAGCTCACCCTGGCGCTGCACGGCTCGGCTTTGCCGGATGGCTCCTACGGCGGGAATCCGTCGGGGTTCCTGCTCACCACCAACGAAGGCAAGAAAATCTATTTTGCCCAGGACACCGGCTTGTTCGGCGATATGAAACTCATCGGCGAAGAAGGCATTGACCTGGCGCTGCTCCCCATCGGCGATAATTTCACCATGGGGCCAGATGACGCCCTGCGGGCGGTCGAGCTGCTCCAGCCGAAGCACGTTATCCCCATCCACTACAATACCTGGGGGCTGATCGAACAAGACCCCAACGCATGGAGCAAGCGCGTTGTTGCCGAAACCAGCGCACAGGTACACGTTTTGAAGCCGGGAGAGAGCTTCAGCCTGGGGTAACCGCCCTTCATTCCACAAGCCCTCCTTCGACTACGCTCAGGATGCTTGGATAGGCGGTCTACGCTCAGGATGCCTGGATAGGCGTTCTGAGCGTAGTCGAAGACCGTTGGCCTTGTGCCCGTTCATGCCCAACCGCCCACAAGGGGCTATGCTACAAATCAATGATAGCCTCCACCCAGGCGAAATTCAGACCAAACCTATCTGATATAATACCGCCTGGAGGTGATAATAATGTTCAAAAGCTACCTGCAACGCCGGGAAGAGGAGAAACGCGTCCGAGAGGCGGGCCGGCTGCCCCCGGGGCAGTCGCTGACCCAGAAGTTTCCGGTGCTGCACTACGGCCCGGTGCCGCGGTTCGACCCCGCTGCGTGGGATTTGCGCGTGTGGGGTGAAGTCGTCAAAGATGTGCGTTGGACATGGGATGAATTCAACCGCCTGCCGCGCACCCGATTGAAGATGGATGTCCACTGTGTCACGCGGTGGAGTAAGTTCGATACCGAATGGGAGGGCGTTTCGGTGCGGACGCTGATAGACCAGGGCTTGATCGAGCTGCGTCCGGCGGCGAAATACGTCTTGCAGCACGCCGAGTACGGTTTCACCGTCAATCTGCCGCTCGAAGTGGTTTTGGCCGACAACTTTTTGCTGGCGACCCACTACAACGGCGAGCCCATCACCCCCGATCATGGCTACCCCTTGCGGGGTGTGGTCGGCTACATCCCAGGCCGTGACGAACTGTCCACACCTTATTTTTGGAAAGGCGCCAAGTGGCTACGCGGCCTGGAATTCATGGCGCAGGATCGCATGGGCTTTTGGGAACAGGCCGGCTACCACAACGAGGCCGATGCGTGGAAGGAACAGCGGTTTGGGTAATTGTTTAGACCCTAAGGGTTTCCACAAGGTTATGGCCGCAACATGGCCTCTAGAATATAGAATCGCAACCGACTGAGTGTCTAGTGAAAACCCTTAGGGTCTGGATCAGTGCCTAAAAGCAGGAGGGCCGTGGGATGGGAACCAACCGAATATTGCTGGTCGAAGACGATGCCGATAATCAGGAAATGGTGTGTTTCCTGCTGGAGCGCGCCGGTTACAATGTCATCACGGCTAACAATGGCCGCGAGGCCCTTGCCGCCATCCAGCAGCAACAGCCCCCCGATTTGATATTACTCGACCTCTCACTGCCCGATCTCGATGGATGGGCAGTCGCCCGGCAGTTAAAAGCCGCGCCGGAAAGCCAGCACATCCCGCTCGTCGCCCTCACCGCTCACACCCTGCCCGGCGACCGCCGCAAAGCCCTCAGCGCCGGCTGTGACGGTTATATTGCCAAGCCGATGAAGGTGGCGACGTTCGTAGAAGATATACGCAAGTATCTGCGAGTCGCGCTGGAAGATAAAACGTAATGCGTAAAGCGTAAAACGTGAGGCGCTTCTTACGGATTACGTTTTACGTTTCATCTGTCACAGAATACCCCCCCCCCACAGTTTCCTTATGCCTGACGAAACCACTCTTTACGTTGCTGTTCCAGAAGACTTCGATGATTGGGCGGATACCTACGACCGCAGTGTCGCCGAATACGCCGACAAATTCCCCTTCGAGGGTTACGAGCAGATATTGGACGAGGTGTTCCGGCAGGCCCGCGTCGCCCCCGGCGCGGCGGCGCTCGACCTGGGGATCGGCACCGGCAACCTGGCGGCGCGCTTCCTGAAAGCGGGCTGCCGGGTGTACGGCGTGGATTTTGCGCCAAAAATGCTGGCCGCCGCGCAGGTCAAGTATCCGGCGCTGCGCCTGGCCCAGGCTGACTTGCTCGGCGACTGGCCCGATGTGCTACGCCAATCCTTCGATTGCCAGCAGTTCGACGCCATCGTCTCGGCGTACACATTCCACCACTTCGACTTGCCCGCCAAAGTCAAGCTGCTCGCCCGGCTGGCCGCGGATTTCCTGGCCCCCGGAGGGCGCATCGCCATCGGAGATGTCACCTTCGGCAGCGCTGCCGAGCGCGACCAGGCCCGCATCCGCTGGTACGATCTCTGGGAAGAAGAGGATTATTGGATCGCCGACGAGACGCTGTCGGCCTGCCGCGCCTCCGGGCTAGACATCACCTTCCAGCAGATTTCCGGTTGCGGAGGGGTGTTCATCCTTCGGTGAGGCAGCACTGGCAACCGTGGCTGTTGGCGAGCTGAAGATGCACCTATTCGGTGAAGATTTCGGCGAGTTCGGATTGCGCGTCCCGGCGTTGAAGATTGGGCGGTTCGATTTCACGGGTGTGACGGCGTGAAGGGGTGAAGCAGGCGGCTCACGAAGCAAAGATTTAGTTTTGGGACAATCGGAGTTATTGCTATATAATCAATAATAGGAGAAATATGCACATTCAATTTATTACCAGGCAGCAGATAGAGAATCGGGGATACTGGATTGGTGAAATAAGCCAACTGAGTGGCAACTTTGGAGTTGATGCAGAAAGAGTAGAACAGGAACTTGCACACGAGATAAGGGAAAATGGAATTGATGCGCTGCTTGGTCATCTTCGGCTGTGTGGTGCTATACCGGAAAGATATGGACACGACACAAGTGAAGAAAAGTTATACTCGAAGTATACGGATATTGTGATCCATGAAGCGTTTTCTTGGATGGGATTTACAAGTGCTGTTTTGAGAGAAAGAGCAGATGTTGCTGATGTCGAATGCGTCAGTGATATATGCAGTTTTGTTGCAGATGCGAAAGCGTTCAGACTCAGTCGCACAGCGAAGAACCAAAAAGATTTTAAAATCCAAGCAATGGATAATTGGAAACATGGGAAACCATACGCAATAGTAGTCTGCCCCGTGTATCAATTGCCGTCTCGGACAAGTCAGATTTACCGACAAGCAGCGGAAAGATCAGTTTGTATATCAACATATACACACCTTGCTGTGTTGGTTCGTTATGCCCAAGTTGCCGGGCAAGCGAGATCGAGAGAGTTGATGTGTGAAATCTTTAGGACCATCGAAGCCATGCCCCCGTCAAATGATGCTGTTAGCTATTGGCAGGGGATTAATCGTGCTTTTCTTAATTTCGAAGGGAATCTTGCTGGCCTATGGAGGGAAGAGAAATTCGCCACAAGTGAATCGATTTTAATTTCAAAAGAAGAGGCTCTTTCTTTTCTCGCTGCTGAGAGAGAGCGAATTATGAACTTATCAAGAGAAGAAGCGATCAATGAGGTCATGAGGTGGAGAAAATTACACAACAAGATTCGTGCGGTCAATTCGGTTACGGACAACGAAATTCTTGGAATGAGATGATGAATAGCTATGAATGAAAATTACCTAGATAAGATTATATTAGGAGATTGTCGAGATCATATCCCGAACCTGGCTGATAACAGTATCGAACTATTTCTCTCTGATATTCCATATGGAATCAGCCTGGATGATTGGGATGTGTTGCACAACAATACAAACTCAGCGCTTCTAGGCCAATCACCCGCGCAAATTGGCAAATCTGCGTTCAAGAGAAGAGGAAAACCCATCAATGGCTGGTCACAGGCCGACCGAAACATAGGCGTGGAATACCAGCAGTGGTGTCAACACTGGGTAGAGATGGTCCTGCCCAAGATGAAAGATGGATCCTCTCTTTTCGTTTTTGGCGCGCGCCGCACGATACATCGTGTTGTCAACGCATTCGAGGATAGCGGTTTTCTTCTCAAGGATATCCTCGCCTGGAAAAAAGCGTCGGCGCATCATAGAGCACAACGGCTGAGTATCGTTTTCGAGAGCCGAGGATTGAAAGCTGAAGCTGAAGCATGGGAAGGCTGGCGACTTGGTAATCTCGCGCCGGCTTACGAGCCAATTGCCTGGTTCATAAAACCTTACAAAATCGGCGGAACCATAACTGATAACGTTCTCGAGCACAGTGTGGGCGCAATGAATGTGCAGGAATGTCAAATTGATGGAGCGAACCCAACCAATATCCTTGAGTTTTGGTTTCAAAAGAACGAGGTCAGAATTCACGAGGCGCAAAAACCATTGAGCCTCATAGAGTTTCTCATCAAACTTACAACGAAAAAAGCCCAGGTTGTACTCGATCCATTCATGGGGAGTGGGACTACGGCTATTGCTGCAAAGAGACTGGGCAGGCGATTCATCGGCTTTGAGATGGCACCGGAGTTCCACCAAGCTGCATTACGCCGACTCGATGCCGAGTACAACACCATTTACAGAGAGATAGCAACGCCTTTGCAACAAAAGTTATTTGAACAGTCAGGCGACGAATATAATTCCTGATACAGACAACATATCATCAAAAAGTTCAACTCAAACTGAGTAATAAATAAGGAGACTCTGTGAAGAAAATCGCCCCCATTATCACCCTCTTGATCCTGGCATCGCTGGTTTTATCGGCCTGCACCCAGCAGACCGCCCAGCCGCCAACCGTTGTTCCCACGAAGCCCGCTACGGCTGTGCCGCCGGTCGCCCCTACGAACACGCCGGTTCCTCCGACCGAGCCGGCCCCCACCGCCACGCCGCTCCCCCCCGAAGCGACGCCCACCACGCCCCCCGCGGTCGTCGAGACGCTCTCGCCAGAGCCGGCCGCGCCCAAAACGCTGCGCCTGCCCGATTTGGGCGGGCAGACGGTGATCGCGGTGACGGGGAACGACTACACCCCGCTGAACTTCGTGGACCCCGTGACGGGTGACTCCGTCGGGTGGGAGTACGACGCCGTGAACGAGATCTGCCGCCGGTTGAACTGCGTGGTAGATTGGCAGGTCACCGCCTGGGACACCATGATCGCTGCCGTCAAGGAAGGCCAGTTCGACATCGGCATGGACGGCATCACCATCACCGACGAGCGCAGTCAGCAGGTGGATTTCTCGATGCCCTACATGACCTCCCAGCAGTTCATGCTCGTGCGCGCTGACGAGACCCGCTTCACCACCCCCGCCGAGTTCGCCGCCGATCCCAACCTGCTCATCGGCTCGCAGACCGGCACCACCAACTTCTACACCGCCGTCTACGAAGTCCTCGACGGCGACGAAGCCAATCCCCGCATCAAGCTCTTCGAGAACTTCGGCGCAGCCGTCCAGGCCCTCATCACCGGCGACGTGGATATGGTGCTGCTCGATGCCGCCTCCGGGCGCGGCTATATCGGCGCTAACCCCGATAAGCTCAAGATCATCGGCGATCCCCTCGGAACCGAGGAGTTCGGGTTCATCTTCACCCCAGGATCGAAGCTTCTCGAGCCGTTCAATCTCGCCATCGCCCAGATGAAAGCCGACGGCTACCTGGATTACCTCAACAACCGCTGGTACTTCCTGTCCAACCCGAACGCCGAGGATGTATACGATCTTCTGCCGGATTTGAACGGGCAGACGGTGATCGCGGTGACGGGGAACGACTACACCCCGCTGAACTTCGTGGACCCCGTGACGGGTGACTCCGTCGGGTGGGAGTACGACGCCGTGAACGAGATCTGCCGCCGGTTGAACTGCGTGGTAGATTGGCAGGTCACCGCCTGGGACACCATGATCGCTGCCGTCAAGGAAGGCCAGTTCGACATCGGCATGGACGGCATCACCATCACCGACGAGCGCAGTCAGCAGGTGGATTTCTCGATGCCCTACATGACCTCCCAGCAGTTCATGCTCGTGCGCGCTGACGAGACCCGCTTCACCACCCCCGCCGAGTTCGCCGCCGATCCCAACCTGCTCATCGGCTCGCAGACCGGCACCACCAACTTCTACACCGCCGTCTACGAAGTCCTCGACGGCGACGAAGCCAATCCCCGCATCAAGCTCTTCGAGAACTTCGGCGCAGCCGTCCAGGCCCTCATCACCGGCGACGTGGATATGGTGCTGCTCGACGCCGCCTCCGGGCGCGGCTACATCGGCGCTAACCCCGATAAGCTCAAGATCATCGGCGACCCCCTCGGAACCGAGGAGTTCGGGTTCATCTTCACCCCAGGGTCGGACCTCGTCGAGGCGTTCAACGCCGCGATCCAATCCATGAAGGATGACGGTTTCCTGGAATATCTGAATTCGCGCTGGTTCTTCCTGTACGATCCGACCGCGCAGTAATGCGGTAAAACCCCTTTCCCTTATCCCCTCTCCCCTTTATTCAGGGGAAAGGGGATAGGGGAGTAAGGGATCGGGGGGCTGGGTCGCCCCATCGGGATCACCTCCCCCTTGCTCTGCCAGGAGTCGCTCGTGAGTGACACGCCACCTCGCCAGGATCAACGTTCTCGTCTGCTCCCGTTCGTAGATTCCCTGTCCCGCCTGCCCTACTGGCTGTTGATCTCACTGCTGGTAGGGATTCTTTTGCTGTGGGGGATGGTCAACGATCAAGATTATCGCACGATCTTCAACGCCGTCCGCAAGGGGCTGGGGACGACGATTTACGTTTCGCTGACCGCTTACGCACTGGCGATGCTGCTCGGGCTGGGTCTGAGCCTGATGCGCATCTATCGCAGCCGCGTCACGCAGGAGGTGTCGTCGTTTTACACCGAGGTGATGCGCGGCGTGCCGATGCTGGTGCTGCTGTATTACATCTCGTTCGTCGGCGCGCCGGCCGCGATCAGCGGGCTGAACTGGCTGGGCGCGCCGCTGATCAACGCCGGGATCATCGAGAAAATTGACATCCGCCAGATCAATTTCACCTACCGGGCGATCCTGGCGCTGACCATGGGTTACAGCGCCTTCATCGGGGAAATCTTCCGCTCGGGGATACTGTCTATAGATAAAGACCAGACCGAGGCCGGGCAGGTGGAGGGGGCGTCGTACTGGCAGATCATGCGATACATCATCCTGCCGCAGGCGGTGCGCAACGTGCTGCCGGCGCTGGGCAACGAGTTCATCGCCATTCTCAAGGATTCGGCGCTGGTCTCGGCGCTGGGGGTGCAAGACATCACCCAACTGGGCAAAGTCTATTCCGCCTCGACCTTCAAATTCTTCGAGACCTACAATATCGTGGCGTTTCTCTATCTGGTGATGACGATGGGATTGGCGTCGCTCATCCGTTTCGTGGAGCGGCGGCTGAACCGGTGAAAGGCGGAGGAACCCCCGTATGCCTGCCATTACCGTCAATGTCGTTGTGATCCATGAAAACCAGATCCTGCTCACGAAGCGGGAGGATTTCGAAGTCTGGTGCCTGCCGAGCGGGGGAGTCGAGGCAGGCGAGTCGTTGGCGCAGGCCGCGCGGCGCGAGACACGGGAAGAAACCGGGCTGGAGGTCGAATTGAAGTCATTGGTGGGAGTTTATTCTCGCATCGGTGCGCTTCCCGATACCCATGCGGCGCTCTTCACGGCAGTTCCCACCGCTGGAACACTCCGGCCCCAACCGGGCGAGACCATCGAGGTGCGTTTCTTCCCCTTCGACGAGATTCCCGAGGATTTGTCCTTCGGGCACGGGCAGCGCATCCAGGATGCCATCCGCAGCGCGGGCAGCGGCCTGGCAGTGGTACAAGAGATGCTTTTGCCAGACGGGGTGACGATCAGCCGCGACGACATCGTCGCCGCCCGCAAACAAACCCGAGAAATGCGAATTCAGTTCTACCAGCAAACGATGAAACGGGCGACAATGCGCGTCGTAACAGAAGTGGGGGAAAATTTATGGGACGCGGACAAACACTGACGAACGCGGAAAATGGTGGGATTATTCTTCCGGCTTTAAATCCACTTTTACAAACTCCCCCCGTCTGATCTGAAACATATCGAAATCGCGCGCCACCACGGTGTCGGGGAAGACTTCGCGCGCCTCGGCCAGCACGTCGCGCTCGCGGTAGCGGCGGGACAGGTGGGTCAAGATGAGCTGTTTCACCCCGGCGCGCACAGCCAGCGAGGCCGCCTGTTTGGCGGTCATGTGGGCGAACTGCTTCGCCATGTCGGCTTCTTCGTCGAGATAGGTGGACTCGATCACGAGCGTGTCGGCCTCGCGGCAGACTTCGACCAGCTCGTCCACCCGCCCCACATCACCGATGTGGATGAGCTTCGTGCCGAGACGCTGCGGGCCGAGGACATCGTCGGGATGGATGACTCTCCCATCCGGCAGGGTGACCGGACTCCCATTGACGAGGTCGCGCCGTCCGGGGCCGGCCGGAACCCCGAGGGCTTCGGCTTTCTCCGGCAGGAACGGGCGGCGCGGTTACTCCTCGAAGCAGAATCCGTAGCAGTCAGGCCCGCGGTGCCACACCGGAAACGCCGAGACGCTGAAATCGTCGGCTTCGAGAAAGACTCCCGGTTTGATATCGTAGAGTTTCAAGGGCATGGGCGGCGGCGCGCCGCGCAGCACCACCCCGAAGAGCAGGTCGCGCACCCGGTCTAGCGCCCACTTGCCGCCGTAGATTTCCAAATCCTCGATGGTTTCCCAGCGCATGAACGTGGAAAGCAGCCCGGCCAGCCCCAAGATATGGTCGAGGTGCCCGTGGGTGATGAGAATGCGGTTGAGACGCTTGAACCCCAGGCCCGATTGCAAAATCTGGCGCTGGGTGCCCTCGCCGCAGTCCACGAGGAAGCGAAATTCGTCATGCATCACCACCTGCGCCGAAAGGCCGCGGTGGATGGAGGGGGCAGAGGCAGATGTGCCAAGGAAAACGATTTCAAACATGGGTTGATTTTACCCGGAAAATGGAAAAGGCACCTAATAGGATGAGTTTTTCCAGTTC
>DYIZ01000065.1 GCA_020723385.1 Candidatus Aquidulcis sp. | reverse complement strand
CTGGAATCCTGCCACCGCCTCAAGCTAGCCCTTGACAGGAAACACAATTGCTCTGTGGTGAAATTCCTGTCAGAGAAAATCACACCTCATGGCACGCCACCCAATGCCCCTCCCTGATCTCCCGCCATTCGGGCACCAGCTCGGCGCAGTGCGGGCGGGCGATGGGGCAGCGCGTGTGGAAACGGCAGCCGGAGGGCGGGTTCTCAGGGCTTGGCACGTCGCCGGTGAGGATCGTGCGCTGGCGGAGGCGGGCGCGGTGCGGGTCGGGGATGGGGACGGCGGAGAGCAGCGCCTGGGTATAGGGATGCAGCGGGTTCTCGTACAGCTCGTCACGGCTGGCTAATTCGACGATCACCCCCAGGTACATCACCGCCACCCGGTCGCAGATGTGCCGCACCATGCTCAGATCGTGAGCGATGAAGAGATAGGTCAGCCCCAGGCGATCCTGCAAATCTTCGAGCAGGTTGACCACCTGCGCCTGGATCGAGACATCCAGCGCCGAGATGGGTTCGTCGCAAACGATGAACAGCGGCTCGGAAGCCAGGGCGCGCGCAATCCCGATGCGCTGCCGCTGCCCGCCGGAAAATTCGTGCGGGAAGCGGTTGACGTGCCGGGCGTTCAACCCAACCAGCACGAGCAATTCTTTCACCCGCTCGACCCGTTCTGCGTTGGTTTTCAGTAGCCCATGCACGCGCAGCGGCTCGCTGACAATCGAGTTGACCGTCCAACGCGGGTTGAGCGAGGCGTAGGGGTCTTGAAAGATCATCTGCGCCTTGCGGCGGATGACCAGCATTTCATGGCCTTTGGCGGTTTGAACATCGTGACCGTCAATCCACGCATCGCCGCGCGTCGCCCGGTACAGGCCGAGCAGAGTTCGCCCGGCGGTGGTCTTGCCGCAGCCGCTTTCGCCCACCATGCCCAGCGTCTCGCCGCGGGCTATCGAGAACGAGATGCCGTCCACGGCGCGCGTCGCGCCCACCGTGCGCTGAATGATGATGCCGCGCGTCACCGGGAAATGCTTGGTCAGGTTTTCTACCTTTACGAGTGCTTGATCGTCCATCGTGATCCTGTTTTGGTTACCAACTTAGCGCGGCTTGCCGGTTTGCACATCAACCCAGCAAGCGATTTTATGCGTCAAACCAACCGGGGTGAGCGGCGGATTTTCGGCGCAGCAGCGTTCGATGACATACTCGCAGCGCGGGGCAAACGGGCAGCCTTTCGGCTCGACCAGCAGGCTGGGCGGCGCGCCGCGGATGGTTTTCAGTGTACGCTCGCGGCGGCGGTCGGCGCGCGGCAGGGCGGCCAGCAGCGCCAGGGTGTAGGGGTGGCTCGGCGTATCATACAGGCCATCCACGTCGGCTTCTTCAACGACGTATCCGGCATACATAACGATGACGCGCCTTGCCAGCCCGGCCACCACGCCCAAGTCATGGGTAATCCAGATCATCGCCATCCCCAGGCTGTCCCGCAGCCGGGTGACCAGCTCGACGATTTGCGCCTGGATGGTCACATCGAGGGCTGTCGTTGGCTCGTCGGCGATGAGCAGGCGGGGGTTACATGCCAGGGCCATGGCGATCATCACCCGTTGGCGCATCCCGCCTGAGAATTGATGAGGGTAATCCCCCAGGTGGCGCGATGCGTCGGCGATGCCGACCCATTCCAGCATCTCGATGGCGCGCAGGGCGGCTTTGTCAGGATTCATCCCCATGTGGGTATGCAGCGATTCGGTGATCTGCCGCCCGATGGTCAACACCGGGTTGAGGGATGTCATCGGGTCCTGGAAGATCATGGCGATCTCTTTTCCCCTGAGTTGTTCGATCTCGGGGTCGGAGATCTTCAGCAGGTCAACGGTCCCATACAGTGCAGTCCCGCCAGCGATTTCCCCCGGAGGGATTGGAATCAAGCGGAGCAGCGACATCATCGTGACCGATTTGCCGCAGCCAGATTCGCCCACTACCGCCAGCGTCTCGCCTTCATCCAGCTTGAACGAGACGCCGTTGACGGCATAGACAATCCCTTCGGGGGTGTGGAAACGGGTTTTGAGGTCTTTGACTTCGAGGAGGGTAGTCATGTAATTGGGTATCGGTAATCAGGTAAACAGGTGTCGGGAAGATCAGACGGTTCGACTTCTTGGGTCGAGGGCGTCGCGCAGGCCGTCGCCCAGGAAATTGATGCTCAAGACGATGAGGACGATCAGCAGGCCGGGGAACAGCCACAGCCAGTATGCGCCCTGGTCAATATACTGATATGCGCCTTCGAGCATGTTGCCCCAGGTGGCCGTTGGGGCGCGCACGCCCAGCCCCAGGAAACTGATATAAGCTTCGAGGGTGATGGCGCCGGCTACCCCCAGCGTCGCCGATACGACGATCGGGGCAATGCTGTTGGGAAGGATGTGCTTGAAGATGATCTCCCAGGTGGGAGTACCGGTGGCACGCGCCGCCAGGATGAATTCGCGTTCTTTGATCGAGAGAAATTCGGCGCGCACGATACGCGCCAGGTAAGGCCAGCTCGTCATGCCGATGATCAGAATGATAACGACCACGCTGCCGCTAAATTCGCGTCCACCAATCGTGAGATTTGGGATCTTGCCGCCGAAGAATTTAGCCATCACCAGCAGCAGGAAGATTTGTGGGATATTCAGCACCGCCTCGGTCATGCGCATCAGCAGGCTGTCAACCCAACCGCCATAATAACCCGCGATGGCTCCGACAAATATGCCCACCAGCGTTTCCACGATGACGGCGGTCAGCCCAATCAGCAGGGAGATTTGCCCGCCGTAAACGGTGCGGGCGAGGATATCGCGCCCGGTGGTGTCGGTGCCGAAGGGATGCGCGGCGGTCGGCGCATCGAGCACGATTGTCAGATCGTTGTGATTGGCATAAGTTTCTGAAACGAGCAGCGCGCCGCCGTAGGAGTATAGAATGAGCAGAACGAGAATTACCACACCCAGCATCGCCATGCGATGGCGGCGAAACCGCCGCCAGGTGAGCTGCGCCAGCGAGAGCGGCGGCGGCTCGACGTCTTCGGTGATAAGCTGGGGAATGAGGGCCGGGGGGTCGGTTGTGAGAGCCATGAGTAAGTCCGATGTTGGGGCCTGAGAGAATCAATGATACCGGATGCGCGGGTCGAGCCAGGCGTAAGTAATATCTGTGATCAACTGGAATATCACCACTGCGAAAGCGATCAGCATCATAATGCCCATCACCACCGGCGTATCGCCGCGCTCCAGGTGATCGAGGAACAGGCGGCCCATGCCAGGCCAGGCAAAGATGCGCTCTGTGACGATTGCGCCGCCGAGCAGCAGCGGTATATCGAGACCGACGACGGTGACGATGGGCAGCGAGGCATTCTTCAGCGCGTGGATGAAGATCACTTCACGTTTCGGCAGGCCTTTCGACCGCGCCGTTCGGATGTAATCCTGCCCCAGCACTTCCAGCATCGTACTGCGGATGTATCGGCTGTAAGCAGCCAGGCTGATTATAGAGATGCTGGCAACCGGCAGAATCATGTGAACGAGAATCTGCGCCGGCGTCTTACCATACTCCGGGTCGAACATCCCCGTAGCAGGCAAGGACGGCAGCCCCCACCGCTTGAAGTAAACGGAAAAAATATAAATAGCTGCCAGTGCGATGAAGAAGATCGGCATCGAAAATCCGATGAACGATAGCGCCGTCACCAGATTATCAAGCAGGGAATACTGCCGCAGGGCGGCGTAAATACCAATGACCAGCGCTCCCAGGATGATGACAAGCTCGGAAGTCAACATCAACAAGAGTGTGTTTGGAAGTCTATCCCAAACCACAGTGGTGACAGGGACGCCGCGGTTGACCAGGGATGTGCCGAAATCCCCGCGTAACGCGCCCCTGCGCGTCCCCTGGGTTTCGGCCACCCCATCGCCGTCCAGATCGATCCTTGCCCAGTCATTGCCGATCAGCCAATAGAGATATTGCACATAAATGGGCTTGTCAAGCCCAAGCTGGCGGGTGAGGCGTTCCCGGTCGGCGGCGCGGGTGGCAGTGCGGCCGCCCATTGTCGCCAGCGGGTCGCCCACGTTCTGCATGAGCACGAACAGGGCGATGCTGATAAGGAAGAGCAGCGGAATGGCTTGCAGCAGGCGGCGGATGATGTAACGGGTCATGTTAGGGGTAGGTAAGCAGGTAGTAGGTAATCAGGTAATCAGGTAGACAGGTAGACAGGTAGACAGGTAATCAGGTGATCGGGTGTTAGTGATAATCAGTGAACAGTGGGTTTACTCACTGTTCACTGATTACTGTTCACTGATCACTGTTCACTGACTACTTGACCAGATCCCATTCGGCGATGTTGAAGAACGGGGTCGCGCCGGAAATTTTCACGTTGGTCAGGCGCTTGTTCACGCCCCACAGATCGGGGTCTTGCCACAGGCCAAACCAGTAAACCTGGTCATAGATATACTTCGTGATCGTGAAGAAGGTTTGCTGGCGGGCAGCGAAGTCCACCTGGGTAGCCTGAAGCTGGAAGAGTGCATCCAGCTCGGTATCGCATAGGGCGCTCCAGTTCGAGCCAGCGGGGTTGTCGTCGCTGGGGATATTGTTGCACAGCCAGTCGGCCACGTCGGGATCGGGGAATTGCGGCGTCGCAGAATACTGGAACATATCCAGGTCGCCATGCGCAGCCGGGCCGCCTTCGTTATAGCCGGCAAAGTACTGGTCTGACTCGTAATTGTACAGGTCAACTTTGATGCCGACTGCCGCAAGCTGCTCCTGCGCCACAGCCTGGATATTTTTTCGCACCTCGCGGGTGGTCGTGCCATATTTCAACACCAGCTCGACACCGTCTTTGTCGCGCGTGCCGTCGCTGTTGGAGTCAATCCAGCCGGCTTCGTCGAGGAGTTTCTTCGCCCCCTCCGGGTCAAAGGGGTACGGTTGGAGCGATGGATCTACGTAGGGCATGTTGTCCCAGTCGGTGACCGCGGGCTTGGTCAGATCGAGCAGAACCTGCTTGGCGAACGAGAACCGGTCAATTGCCATGACGATCGCCTTGCGAACGCGCACGTCCCGCAGGGCCGGATGGCTCTTTTCCGGGTGCAGGTAAAAATAGACGCCCTCGTTGTAGCCAGAGTATACCCGGTAGACCTGAACCCCGGCCTGTTCCAGTGATGGCACGTCCGAATTGGCAAAGAATGTCCCCAGGTCGCCTTCGCCATTGACCAGCGCGGCGATCTGTGCGGCATCATCGGGCACGAACCGGATGAATATTTCACCCAGCTTGGGCTTGTCAAGCCAATACTTGGTATTGGTGACGAAGCGGGTGAAGCTGCCGGATTCCCATTCCTTGAAGACGAATGGTCCGCAGCCCACTGTCGGTTTGCGATTCCACTCAGCGTTGTCGAGTGTGCCGTCTTTCTCATAGACAGGCTGGAGAATGTGCGCCGGGATGATGCCATGCCACAGGGTTCCGACCCATGGCGCGTAAGGCTCCGCAAAGGTCATCACCACCGTTTTGGCGTCGGGCGTTTCCAGGGAGGTAATTTTGTCATAGGGAAAGGTTGTGGCGACGGCATTTTTGGGATCCATCGTCATATCAAAGGTGAATTTGAAATCTTCGGAAGTGATCTTCTTGCCGTCCGACCAAACGATATCATCCCGCAGCGCGAGCGTGATCACCTTGCCATCGGGCGAGATGCCGCCATTCGTTGCGCTTGGCATTTCTTTCACCAATACTGGGATTGGATTGTTTTGGTCGTCGAAAGTCCATGCCCAACAGTTCCAGATCTGGTTGGTAATGGCCGAAAACCACATATTGGTGTACAACGGATTCAGTGTGTCGAATTCTTGGGTGAAGATGAACGTGGCCGTCTTTCCATTACCGCCGGCCCCACCTCCGCCAGCGCAGGAAGACAAAATCAGGGACAGGATGACAATCAGAAACAGGTACGGCTTGCGCGATTGCATGTTCGCCTCCTCACGGTAAACATAAATAATTCCCCTCTCCGCCCCCTCGATGGGATGGAAAGGGGATGAAAGGGATTGGACCGAGCGAATTGGTCAGCATACAATTATCAGTATAGCAAGGTTTTAAAAAGATGCAACCCTTTTAGCGTGTCATTTTTATAACAAATTTTTCCGGTACATGCGGTGCGTTTTGTAAAAATCTACCCCCAGGTCACGTAATTCACGCTGCATCCGCTCGTTCTCGACGCCGATTTGTACCACCTCGGCGTGCTCGAAGCCGCCCTCCACGATGCTCTTGCGCAGCTCGCTGAATAAGATGGCTGTGCCGCCCAGCCCGCGATATTTTTCGACCATCCCGGCTCCGTTGATATTGACCCACTTCGTGCGCCGCATCTCCCGCAAGATGTCTACCCACCCGAAGGGAAACAGCCGCCCCCGGGTGCGCTGCAACGCCGCGCTGATGTCGGGATAAGCAAACAAAAATCCGACCGGCTCATCGTCTTTCATCACAATTTTGATCAGCCGAGGGTCGGCGAACCATAATATCTGATTCGCCATCGCGCGGGCTTCATCGTCAGTTAGCGGAGAATTGCCGCTTGTACCGGAAATGGCGTTGTTGTAAAGGGTTTGCAGCCGGGGAACGAGCATACGCAGGTCACGCCGTGTTCGGAAGCGCGCCACGTGCAGCCCGCGCCGCGCCTGCACCCGTTCCGATAATTCATGGATTTTCTCCGGGAATGGGGATGTGGCGGAAAGATAGCCGGAAACGACCTCGTTGTAACCCTCGAACCCAACGGATTCGATCAAAGCCGGGTAATAGGCCGGATTGTACGGGATGCCCAGCGCCGGGCGATGCTCGAACCCCCGCACGAGCAGTCCCAACCCATCGAGCGCGGTGAACCCCTTGGGGCCGATCATCCGGTCGAGGCCGCGCCCCCTGGCCCATAGCGAAGCTGCCTCGAAGAGCGCCGCCGCTGCATCGGGATTATCTTCACACTCGAAGAGATAGAAAAACGCCGTCTTTTCGTGGTTATATTCGTTGTACAACCGGTGGTCGAGCACGGCGATGCGCCCCACCGGCTGGTCATCTTGCTCTGCGATGAAAAACGCCGCCTCGGAATGCCGGTAGAAGGGGTGGCGCTGCCGGTCGAGCATCCGGCGCACATCCCCGGCGATGGGCGGCACCCACTGGGGGATGTCACGATAGAGATGGAAAGGCAAATCGAGAAAAACCCGCGCCTGGTGGCCGTCGCCGGGGTCGAGGATTGAAACTTTCACGGCAGTCCCCACTGCAAATCGCGTCCCTTGCCTGCCAGCTTGACTGCATTGCCGCCGTCTGTTGACAGCAGCCAGAACTCCTGCGGCTCCCCCAAGTCCTTCGCCGCCGAAATCACCACCCATTCGTCATCGGCTGACCAAATCACGCTGCCGAAGGCATCCGATCCGCCAGCTATGTACTGGCTGTAATCGTAGAGAATGAATCCTTCACTGCTCAGACGGCTCCGCCCGGTGACGCCATCCGCCTCGGAAGTATACAGCGAGAATAATGGCGGGAAATCCGGCGCCAGTGCAGATGAAATCTGATTGTAGAAATACATCAGCCGCCCATCCGCAGTCAGGTGCGGCCAGCCGATGAGATCGAAGGTGGCAGTCCCATCCGGGTTCTCCACCAGCGTGGTCACCTCGCCGGTGATTGCGTCCACGCGCCAGAACCCCGGCGGGCCTCCGCAGTAGCCGCCGTTGACCGGCTTGGCGCTGAACAGCGCCAGGCTGTCGGCGGCCCAGATGAACAGATCGTCGCCCTCGTCGAACTCGGCGGACGGCGCGCCGCCCGCCACAGGCAGCACCAACATCGCCCCGCACTCGAAATACTGCTTACGTGCCAGCAGCCGTGTCCCATCCGGCGACCAGGAAACTGGCGTGTACAGATGGGTTTCGAGGTCCTGCCCGGCTGAAGGAAGATCGTTCTTGAGAATGCTTTTAGTTTTCCCATTGGTAAGCGTGAGCACATTGACGCCATTTTGCCCGTATGCCAGTTGGCTGCCATCCGGCGACCAGGCCAGCCCCCGGATTTGTTTCGTCCAGTACGATTGATCCCAATTCTCCGGCATCGCCCCGCCATCCACCAAAATTCGCTGGTTGCTGCCATTGGGATCGGCCAGAATGATCTGGTTTCCGGTCAAGTAGGCCAAACTGCCATCAGCGGGGGAAATGTCGAAGCTGTCAACCCGGGTTGCCTCGTTCGAGATTTGGGTCAGCGTTTCACCATCGGTCTCCAGCCGCCAGATCTGGTAACTCCCTGGGGCTGGCTCGTAAAAATCGCCGCCGGTCAGACCCGTGAGAAAATACACCGGGGCGGGCAAGTTGAGCGGCTCGGGTGTCGCGGAGGGCGTGTGGGTAATTGTGGGGGTGCGCGATGGCCGTAAAGTATTACTCGGCAGGTAAGTGGGCGAGGGGGACGGCTCCCGCGCCAATGCGTCTTCGACCGCGGTTGCAGAGGGGGTGGTGGATGGGCGGATCACTTTTGTCGGTGTGCGAGCAGCCAGAGTTTCCTTCATCGAGGATGTGGCAACCTGCGCAGCCAGGGTTTTCGTTTCCGAAAGAGTCCTGTTCGAGCGGGAATACTGTGCGAGCAGCGAAATTCCGGCAATACCAAGCACGGCAATGATGCCGATGCACATGACAATAACGAACGTCCAAAACGGCGAGAGCTTCTTTTTTCTGGCCGCTTTTGGATGATGCGATCGGTAATCCGTGGCGGGGTCCACGAGCGGCGGCGGTTCGTCACTCGATGAAAGCTGGTCTGCGGAGTCCGGGGGTTGTGATTCCCCCGGGGTGATCTGCTCCCCGCCGGCTGCGGGTGGTTCCTCCACAGTCGTCTGACTGGCCGAAACCGGCGGTGTTACAACGTCAAGCGGCGCGCTTGGCGGAGTCTCTATTTTTCGCGCCCGCATCCGTTCCAGCCCTTTGCGCGCCATTTGGCTGTCGGGATTGATCTTCAAACACTGCTCCAGAGCGGCGATGCGTTGGGCGACATCGGGCAGTGTCTCGGTCAGCCACAGCCAACCAGATTCGTCGCGCGGGTCGTTTTTGATGGCCTGGATGAGCAGCGTGCGAGCCTGTTCGCGCTGCCCGGCTTTGATCAGGGTGATGGCTTGCGCTACCAACTCAGAGGGCATAACGGTCTCCTGCGAAAATTATATACCGTCTTGCCAATGTTGGCGCACCTTTTCTACCGTTACTTTTTCCCCGGCGCCACCCCTGGCCAGGGTGGACAGCCCACCCACAATATTGCCCCAGCGCAGACAGTCGGCCAGCGGCAGATCGTCCAGCCAGGCTTTGATGAAACCGGTATTGTAGCAGTCGCCCGCGCCGGTGGTATCGAGCGGGGTGAGCGGGATTCCGGGGGCGCGGACAATCGTCTTGCCCTGGCAGGCCAGCGAGCCATTCGCCCCGTCTTTGATAACGACCAGCGGGCCGAGCGCCGCCAGCCTGCGCGCCGCTGCTTCGAGATCGGTCTCGCCGGTCAACCGCCGCGCCTCGCGGGCGTTGGGCAGGAACATGTCTGTGTGGCGGATGGCCTTCGCAACTGACGGATCGTCAATCGTGCCTTTGTCGGAGTTGCCATCCATCACCAATTTCATACGTTTCAGCCGCATTACTTTCACCCCGGTATCCAGCAGCGGCCCGGTGTACAGTCCGGGGAGAAACACCACCCGCGCCGAGGCGGTTGTCAGAGCCTTGAGCGCCGCCGGTAGGGTCGGTTCCGGGTCGTAATAGGTGATAAAGGCGCGGTCTTCGGGGAAAGATGCCGCCACCGAGATGCGCCGGTAGGGGCGCTTGTGATGCACGAAAAGGGAGTCGTCCAACCCTTCGGCGCGGGCGCATTTCAGCGCGAACAAGCTGAATTCGTCATTCCCGAAATCAGACGCCCAGCCGACTTTCAGCCCCAGGCGGTGCATGGCGACCGCTGGCGTGTAGGCCTCGCCGGGGAGCATGTCGAAGCCTGTGCCGACCGTATCTTTACCCATCTCCGGGAAGCGCGGCAGGCCGGTGAAGATCAGGTCGAGGTTGTAATCACCGAGGACGAGGATGTCGTAGTGTTTGGGCATGAGTGGGTATCTTTTATCACGAATTTCACGAATGAAAGAATGCCACGAATGGTTAAAGTTTTTCTATTCGTGCTATTCGTCCATTCGTGGCATTCGTGTTTGGGTTTTTCGGGTCGTGAAACATGGAATAGTATAGCAGTTCTCGCAGTTCGCTGCAACAAAACGGCTTGTGATAATCCTGTGATACCTGCCTGCTAAACTCAGCTAAATCCGAAAACAATTTGGTGCTGTGTATTTTTGGGCCTTGCGCCTGCCCTCAGTTCGCCCACAAGGGGCTAGACTACACGATCGAATACCACGACATGACAAAGGAGAGTGCCATGAAAAAACGCTATTTTTGGACATTGGCTGCGCTCATCGCCAGCCTGCTGGTCGCATCAACCTGGCTGGCTGCCTCGGCCAGCGCCCACCCCCTCGTCGGCGTGGCTGCGGCTCCTGCCGCACCACAGCAGGTAAATCCCTTATGGACAGATTTCAATATCTCGAACGATGCGACGCATACCGAGAATTTCCCCGAAATCGCGGCGAACTCGGTTAACGGCTCGTACTTCATCACCTGGAAATACGAGGATGCCGGTGGAGGTTCGAAAATCGCTGGGCAGCTAGTGAATGCCCTGGGCGATGTGCTGACCCAGACTTTGATTGGCGCGACTGGCTCCGACAGCAATCTCGTGCCGTGGGCCGATGTGGCTTTCAACGAGACGGCTGGCAACCAATACATGGTCGTTTGGAACGCCATCCAGACTGAGCCATTCTCCGATCTCTACGGACAGCGTGTCGCTGCCAACGCTGAACTGGTCAGCGGCACATTCCGCATTGACGAATACGATGACCATTATGATTACTACCCAACCATTGTTCAGGACACCACTCACGGGCCTTTCCTTGTGGTGTGGAATGAGCGCTGGACAGAATTCATGCAGCCCTCGGAAGCCCAAATCAGCGGGCGGCTGCTCGGCGGCGATGGCGCGCCGCTCACCAGCACTTTCAAGATCGGTGACCTGAGCGATTACGATGTCGCTCAATCTGCGGCAGCCTTCAACAGCACAGATGACGAATATCTCGTGGTGTGGGATGAGTGGTACGGCGGCAGTGACGTGATCACCGGTCAGATCGTGCTGCACGATGGGGCGCTTTCCGGCGCGCCATTCCATGTTGGCGAGTTGAGCGGGTTGGCCAGCGTTGACACGACTTTCCTCGATGTGGCCTACGACAGCGGCCGCAACCAGTATCTCGTCGTGTGGTGCGATATGGATAATGGCAACTCCAACATCTACGGCCAGCTTGTCGCCGCGGATGGCGCACTCAACGGCGGGCGGTTTGCTATCGCCAGCGATTCTCGCCCGCAGTACCAGCCGGCGGTGAGTTACTACGAAAGTCAAAATTTCCACGCATTTCTCGTTGTCTGGTATTCCCAGCAGCCTGTCCCGCAAAACGATGATATTTATGGCGCATGGGTCTCGGTCAACGGCCCGGTCAATGGCGATGCCGTGCTCGGCAACGCCTTGCCTTTCAAGACTGATGATGATAACTGGAGCCAGCGGCAGCCGGCAGTGGCCTTCAACACCTTCAGCAACCAATTCCTCGTTGCCTGGCAGGAACATACGACCATCGTGGATATTTACGGGATGCGCGTCTCTGGCTTGCCTTACGATCTTTCGGTCAACAACGCCGACTTCTGGACCACGCCGCTCATCATTCACGAGGGCGACGATGTGGCTCTCTCCGCCGGTGTGACCAACCTCTTTGGACAGGCGCTTTCGGATGTGGAGGTCGCCTTTTACAATGGCGATCCTGCCGCCGGTGGGGATCTGATTGTCTCGAAAGCGATAGATTTTGCTCTCGGTGATCACTCCGAAACGGTCACTGCTACCTGGAACATCGCCGGGCTGAGCGGATTGCAGACCCTCTACGTTGTCGTTGACCCCGATAATGCTATCCCGGAGATGCTCGAAACCAACAACCAGGTTTCCGAGCAGCGCAACATCCGCCCGGTCTCGACCGACACTCAGCCGCCCACCGGCACGCTCACCATCAATGGCGGCGACAACGAAACCAATGACGCACAGCTCACCCTGACCATCGAAGCCTTTGATGATAATCCGCTCGGCGTGCGCTGGATGTTCCTGCGCGAATGGTGGCCGGTGGCTGACATCCCGCTGGGGGATGAGGTATCCACTCCCGGCATCCATGGCTACTGGGCGCATCGCAACTCCGGCTGGATGCGCTACGATCCATCCTACGCCACCGACGGTTACCCATACATTCCCATCGGCGCGCCCGGCGTCAAATATATCCAGGTTTGGCTGCGCGACGCGGCGGGCAACGTCTCCGAGACGCCTCCACCCATTTGGGATTCGATCAATTACGTGCCCAATTTCCCATGGACGCTCGTACCCGGCGAGTGGCACCTGTACCGCGGCGGTTGGGAGCCTTCTACCCTGGTGACTGTGACTATGGATGTAATGGGAGACGACGACGGGCTGTATATCTGGTCTCCGGGAAGCGTCGGCGGCCCCAGCTTCACGAGCGATCTGCCCGGCGGGGTTGATCACACTGAGGTGATCACCTTCACCGCTATCGCCGGCGAGTACGACATCCTGGCATCCGGCCAATTCCCCTATGGCGGGCAGTATCAAATCACCTGGCGGCCCGAGATGAGCGATGATCCCCTGGTCGTCGCGGCATCCCGCCCGGCGGGAGTCAGCGCCATCGAGCCGCCAATCCCGCCCGGTTCCACGCCTCCCACAATCAGCGGCATCCCCGAGTTCGTCGAAGCGGCCGACACGAACTTTGTCACCGGCTGGGTGGACATCGCTCCCGGTGAAACGCTCACTTTCACGCATAGCGTCGGCGGCGACCCAGATTTCTACACCGTTGAGCTGTGGTTCCTCGATGAGGATGCGGGCGGAGCGGGCATCAACCACGTTGCCTATGGCGGCGACCGCTTCGGTACTAATGTGTACGGCGCATACTGGTGGGATTTGACCGACACCACCATCAAAGTGACGCGCGGCAGCAGCGACACCACCGCCGACCAGGTGCGCCTGCGCATCTTCCAGGCAGACCCGCCCGATTACGACAGCGGCTGGACGCCCATCCAGCCGGGAGAAGCCAACCTGCTGACGCTGGCCCACAACCTGGGCGGTGTGGCCGACGATTACCTGGTCGGCATCAAATTCCGCGATGTCCGCTTGGATGGTTTGGGCTTGCATCAATACGCTTTCGGCGGCCTGGATACGGGCGGCGCGTGGGAAGGCGCAGCCTGGCTGAACCTGACCAGCGCTTCGGTGCAGGTCGTTCGATTTGCCGGCGACCTGGCCTCGGGTGAATTCCGGCTGATGATTTACCTGCCTGATCCCGCCAGCCCACCCAATTATGACAGCGGCTGGCAAACGGTGAACGCCGGCAATCAACGCACACTGACTCATAACCTGGGCGGCAACCCGGCAGCCTACGTCGTGCGCGCGACCAATCGCTCGACGGCTTTCGGGATCAATAGCATCGCCGGCGGAGGTTTGACCCTGAACAATGGCACGCATCGCGGCTCGTATTGGCAAAACCTGACTGGCGCAAGCCTGACTGTCCTTCGCACCACGCAGGACATCTACTCGCAGGAAGTCCGTGTGCGCATCTGGCTGCCAACCAACACGGTTTATCTACCGATCGTGATGCGCGATACCGCCCCGCAGCAGGAAGTGGCCTACGATGACGGCGAGATGGATTCCGATCAATCAGCCGATCAAGGCAGCGGCTTTGCTGTGCGGTTTACCGCCAATGGGACGGCGCATCTCGATGGGGCCAAGTTTTACCTCAACAGCGCCGCGGGGACGCATCCCATCGAGATTCATGTGTGGGATGTCAATCACGCCGATTTGATGACGCCCCTCGTGGTGACTCCAACAGCCGGGATCGGCTGGCTCTCGGTGGACCTGTCATCCTCCGGCCTGGCCCTCAGCGGTGACTTCTATGTGGGATTTCTCTATCCCGAAGGAAGCTACGATCCCTCCCTCGGAATGGATACCGATGCCCCGTTGGATGGCCGCAGCTACGAAGTGCCCTGGATGCTCATCACGAATGATTATATGATTCGCATCATCGTCCATTGACAAATTGCCTTTCCAAACGACGGAGTCAATGTCATTCCGAGTGAAACGAGGAATCCCTGGGGTGGGTATCTTTTCAGGCCGTTTGAGGTGTGTCCTGGCGCAAGCATCAGGGATTCCTCGTCGCAAAGTACGCTCCTCGGAATGACAAAGGAATCCTTCAACTGAAATGGAACACACCCTTATGAAATATACCATACGCTATACGCTATTTGCCGTACGCTGTTCGCCATACGCCGAAAGTCTACTGCTCCGGCATAGTGATAATCATGGGCTGCATGAACAGGATGACTTCGGCCACCACCCGGTCGCCGGTGCGGCGGCCCCACACGACCACGCTGCTATCCTTGTTGATATCGTCCAAAGTGCTCAATGCAACCGTTTGCTCGACCTCGCCCTCCGCCGGGCCAGACGGGTCGAGTTGGGTCGTGTCCAGGTATATTTTGGTCTCATTGGTGACGACGACCTCGACCACTGGGCCGTCGTAGCTGGATTGAAAATCGGAGACCGCGCCGCCTTCTCCGGCGGTCACGCCCATCGTAATCTGGCCGGTGCCCAGGAACAGGCTGTTATCTTCGCGCCGGACGAACAGGCCATTGACTTCCGGCTCCGTCGTGGGCAGCTCGGCGGCGGGTTTCATGTTCAGCTCCATCGAGACCGCGCCCTCGGAGAGCGCTGCGCCGCTTGCCCCGCCGGAACCGCTGACCGAGAATTCCCCTGGCCCGCCAGGGCCGCCGACTATCATGTTGGGGCCGGTTTGGGCAGCCTGGCGGTTCATCAGCCGCCCGGCGACGAACGCCGCGCCAGCCAGCACGAGCACCAGCGCCAGGCCTAATACGATGAATAAGACAGTGCGAGGTTTTGAGGGGGTAGGGGGTGTAATCGTTTCGTCCATTTTGTCTCCTTCTTTTTTCTGGTTTTTGCTGGTTACGACGCTCCGCGTCGTAACCGCCGGTGGGACGCTCCGCGTCCTGTGCGCGTGACGCGGAGCGTCAGCGGGAGCGTTCCAACGCAGAGCGTTGGAACAAGGGTTAACCAGGGTCATATCGTTTATTCATACCTCAGCGCCTCGATCGGATCGAGACGCGCCGCCCGCAGCGCCGGGTACAGCCCGAAGAGGATGCCGGTGCCGAGGGCAACGCCCAAAGCCAGCGGGATGCTGGACGGGGCCAGCAGTGCATTCCCCTGGTTGAGCATCGCTGCCAGCGGGATCGTCAGCACTCCCGCCGCCACGCCAAACAGTCCGCCCGCCGCGCTGATCGCGACAGCCTCCAGCAAGAACTGCGCCACAATATCCGCCGGGCGCGCTCCAATCGCCATGCGCACACCGATCTCGCGCGTGCGCTCGGTGACGCTGACCAGCATCACGTTCATAATGCCGATCCCGCCCACTCCCAGCGACACCGCCGCCATCGCCGCCAGCAGCCACGAGAACGTCTGGGCAGCTTCCTGCTGCGCGCCGAGGATGTCTTTGCGCGTCGTCAAATTGAAATCGTCCAGGTACAGGCCATCCGCGTTGTGCTCGATCTCGTGCCGCTCTCGCAGATAAGCGGTAATCTGGGCTTTCGCCTCGTCCATGCGGCTCTCGTCGCTCACGTGGGCGGTGATGAACACCGACGGCTCGTCTTCGTACAACTGGCGGATGGCCGTGCTGATCGGCATTAAAAACGTCTCGTTGGGGTTGGATGCGTAGCGCTGCGATTCGTCGGTGCTTTCCAGCTCTGTCAGGACGCCGATGACCAGGCAGCGTTCGCGGTTGACCCACACCGTCTCGCCGAGGGGGTTGTCGCCGCCGAACAGGTCGAGGGCCGTCTTCGAGCCGAGTACACACACTTCTGCGGCGTCCAGCACTTCGGCGGAGGTGAAGAACCGCCCCAGGGCCAGGAACGCCTCGACGGTAGGCGCATCCCCTTCGGCCCAGCCTACCGGTTGTACCTGGCCCGAAGCCGCCAGGTCTTCTATCGCCCCCGTCGTCACACCCATAATCCCCATATCCAGCGTCGCTCGCCCATAGCGCAGTTTGCCGGAGCCGTTGACGGTCATATCCACATCACTCACCAACGGCGCGCCCTCGGTCATGCGCAAACCATCCTCGTAGGTGAGGGTCTTACCCGCCGTGGCCATCTCGCCATCGTCGAAGGCCATAATGGGGCTGATCTGTACCTGATCGGCGCCGAGAAAGCGGAAACGGGCTTCCACAGCGGCCCGCGCCCCGTTGCCCAGCGCCAGCATGGCAATGACCGACGCCACGCCGATGATGACGCCCAGCATGGTCAGCGCGGCGCGCAGTTTGTTGGCCGAGACGCCGCGCAGCGCGGTCAGGAGGGTGTTGAACAGGGTCATGGCTGCACCTCGCTCACCGCTTCTTCCGGCGCAGGGTTTGCCGCTTTCCCGACGATTTGCCCATCGTGCAGGCGAAGTGTGCGGTGGACGCTGCTGCTGATGGCGGCATCGTGGGTGACGATCAGGATGGTACGCCCCTCGGCGGACAGCGCGGCCAGCAGGCGGATGATGTCTGCGCCGGTGGCGCTGTCCAGGTTGCCGGTTGGTTCGTCGGCCAGGAGGATGGCCGGGTCGGACACGAGAGCGCGGGCGATGGCCACCCGCTGGCGCTCCCCGCCCGACAGCTCGTTGGGCTGGTGGTGCGCCCGCTGGCTTAATCCGACCTTGTCGAGCGCGGCAGCCGCCAACCGGCGGGGGTTGCCGTGCCCGCCGCGATAGAGCAGCGGCAGAGCGACATTGTCCAGCGCTGATAATCGTGGCAGAAGATTGAAGTTCTGGAAAATGAAGCCGATGCGCTGATTGCGCAGCCGGGCGCGCTCGGCTTTCGAGAGGCTGCCCACCTCGCGGTTTTCCAGACGGTAACTGCCCGATGATGGTGTGTCCAGGCAGCCGAGGATGTGCAGCAGCGTAGATTTTCCGCTGCCCGAGGCTCCCATCAGGGCGACGAATTCCCCGGCGGCGATGGTGATGTCCACCTCCCGCAAGGCGTGGACTTTGCTCGTCCCCATGCGGTAAACCCGGCTGAGCTGGCGGGTTTCGATGACGGCGGGGAGGCTGTCGCTCATTTCGCCACCACCAGCTCGCCTTCTTTCAGGCCGGAGAGAATTTCAACGTAGGTATCGCCGCGCAGCCCGACTTCGATGGTGCGCTTCTGTTTCGACCAGTTCGACCACACTTCCACGGTGGCGGTGCCATCGGCGGCAGCCTGGGCCAGGGCACGCGGCAGGCATAAAACACCCGGCCGTTGGGCGATGACGATGGACGAGTCGGCGCTCATGCCGGCGGTCAGCGCCGGGGGTACTTTTTCGAGCGCGAGGTACACGTAATAGAGCGGCCGGTCGCCAGCGGCGCGCTTGGGGACGATACGCGTCACCGTGCCAGTGATGATCTCACCCGGCAAGGCGTCGAAGTAAACCTCCGCCGGTTGGCCGACCGCCACGTAAGGGAGATCCTCTTCGATCACGGTCGTTTCGACCTCGACCGAGAGGGGATCGTTGATCACAAAGATGGCAGTCGCCCCGGGGATGGTCTCGTTTGTGCGGGCGCTGACCTCCAAAATCACGCCATCGAAGGGAGCGGTGATCTCCAGTTGGGTCAGCACGTTCTGGGCGGTGGCGAGCCGGGCTTCTGCGTCAGCCAAAGTGGCCTCCGCCAGGGCCACGGCGAGCGCATCTGGGCCATCGGTGATCGCGTTCAATGTGGCCTGCGCCTGGGCCAACGTCGCTTCGGCGACGGCCAGTTGCGCATCGGTCTCAGCGATTTCGGTTTGGCTGGGATTCCCGATATACCAGTTCACCACCGCCACCGCATTCATGTATTCCCGCTGGGCATTGGACAAGTCGAGCAGCGCGGCGGCTCGTTCGGGATCTTCGGCAGACAACTCGCTGAGATCGTTATACACCGATTGCGCCATATCCAGGCGGGTATGGGCGAGGACGAGGCGGGCCTTGGCCTCATCAATCATGGCGGCGCTGGCGCGGGGATAATCCAGCCGGTCGCGCTCTTTTTGGGCTTCTTCGAGGGCTTTTTGCGCTTCGGCGACGGCGAGCTGCGCCTGGGCGGCTTTAAGCGGCGCGTCGGCGTACAGCGCATCGAGTGCGGTGCGCGCTTTGAGCACCTCGAGATTGGCGGCAGCTATATCGGCGTCGTATTGGGCGGCATCGTCCAGGCGGGCCAAAACCTGGCCGGCGGATACCCGGTCGCCGGGGCGCACCGAGATTTCTGCCAGCTTACCGGTGAAAGGTATTTCCAGTTTCGTCTCGCGGGTGTTGACCAGACTGCCGGGCGCGGTGATGGTCTGTTCGACGTCGCAAACGGTCACGGGAATGGTGGTGGGAGGTTGGGGGGTGCTGACGGCTTTTGGCTGGCTGCTGTCGAACCCGTAATAACCAGCAGCCGCGACCAACCCGAGGGAAAGCAAAGCTATCATAACGATCCAGATTTTTTTCATCCGATTCTCCATTGGCGTAGCGTATGGCTAATGGCAATTAATTGATTGCAGATGAGTAAAATGCCATGAGCTATACGCCATACGCTATATGCCAGCTATACACTATTGATTGACGAAGGGGAGTTTAATCGGATGAAGTTACAAGCCGATTGCAGGTCGGTTACGGTTTCGTAATCTGATAAAGAAAGACCTCACAGGTTTCGGAAACCTGTGAGGTCTGCTCACTCATTGGCCAACCGGTATCCAATCCCCGGTACGGTGAGCAGCAGCGCCGGGCGGCCCGGCTCCGGCTCTATCTTCTCGCGCAGCCGGCGGATGTGAACGTTGACCGTGCGCTCGCTCTCAGGATCGGCGGAATACCCCCACACGGCCTCGACGATCTGCCCCCGGCTGAGCGCCTGCCCGCGGTGGCGGGCGAGGTAAACCAGCAGCCGAAATTCCGTCGGCGTCAGGCTGATCGTTTCGCCGCCGCGTGTAACCTGACTGCGAGTAAGGTCAATCGCCAAATCGTTGATGTAAATCGTGTTGGCCTCTGCGTTAGAAAGCTCGCCATAGGCCCGGCGTAATTGGGCGCGGATACGGGAGAGCAGTTCGCGCAGTCCGAACGGTTTGGTGATGTAATCGTCGGCGCCCATTTCCAGCCCGAGCACTTTATCCATCTCTTCGTGCTGGACGGTGAGCATTAAAATCGGCTGGCGCATGCCCATCTGGCGCATCTGGCGGCAGAAATCGAACCCGGAGCCATCCGGCAGGCGTACATCGAGCAGGATCAGATGGGGCGGCGATTTCTGCGCGTGATGTATCCCCTCGCCGCCGGAGGCTTTCCACACGACGGTAAAGCTTTCGCGCTCCAGGCCCGTGCGCAGACTTTGGGCGATGGCGGGGTCGTCTTCGATGAGTAAGATGGTGTTGGTCATGGGTTGGGAAAGTATACCATGCCGTCCAAAAGGAAAATGGCTCGTCACGGCAGCTTTCAACCGCCGTCACGAGCCATTTTCAAGTTTAGCCAGTATTGCTTATTTCTTGGGGATGATATTCACTTTGCGATAAGGCTCTTCGCCGGTGCTTTCGGTGAACACATCGGGGTGATTGCGCAATTCCATGTGGATGATGCGCCGCTCATTGGCGGGCATCGGTTCGAGCGCCTGGCGGCGGCCGGTTTTGATCACCTGTTCGGCGACGCGGCGCCCAATCTGCCGGATTTGCATATCGCGCCGGGCGCGGTAGCCTTGCACATCAATCACGAGTGGAATAGTGTGGCCTAATTCCTTGCCAACGATCAGGCTGGTGATGTATTGCAAGGCGTTCAGCGTCTCCGAGCGCTTGCCGATCAAGATGCTCAGATCGTCCCCCTGGATATCCACGATGATGGGAGCCCGATTCTTTGCTTCATCTGGCTGGCCGAAATGGGATGTTACTTTGGCCTGCACCTTCATCTTCCCAAGCAGCTCGGACACTGTATCTTGAGCAACTTGCAAGGCCTGGCCGTCTTCTTCGGTCAAATCGGCCGGCGCGACGGCTTCAACAGTCTCTTTGGGGGGCTGCGCTTCTTCCTGGCGGGGCGCGATAACGACCGGGGCGGCCTCTTGTACCGGAGCGGGGGCAGCCTCCTTCACGTAGGCAGGAACAGCTTCCCTCACGAGCAGGCGTACTCTCGCCTGGCGGGCGCCAAGCCCAAACAGGCCGCGGCTGCCCTCGTCGAGCACCTCGACATCCACTGCGTCGGATGGCAGGCCAAGGTCTGTCAGACCTTTTTCGATTGCCTCTTCTACAGAGGGAGCGATGATTTCGAGTGTTGCATGTTGTGAATTCATGAAAGATACCTCTCGTTATTCTATACGGAACGAAACACGGATTCGCTCATTTCGAGCGGTTTTTGGCAGACTTCTTGCGTGGAGCTTTGGGAGTGATCCGCCTTAGGCCTTTCGAACTCGATTTCGCGCTCGTGGAGGTCTCGATTGCAGGTGGGTCGTAAGCCGGAACGGCATCGAATTTACTTTTGACAGGCTCTTGAACGGCAGGCCGCCAGCGCTTGGGGATGAGATTCCGGTAATCCAGCTTGCCCAGGGCAGCATATTGGCCGATGGTGAAAAGGTTGCTGATGACGAAATAGATTGCTAACCCGGATGCCAGCGTATAGGAGATATATCCCATGAAGAACGGCATGTACAAGTTCATCATGTTCGTCATCATGGCGCTCTGATCCTTGGGGTTGCTGGAGGTAGGCATCGCCATCATTTTCGATTGCAGGTAGGTGGTGATGACCACCAAAATGGCAAGAACCGGGACGCCGATCCCAAAGATGGGCAGCCGCTCCGGTTGGCCCAGATCCATCCACAGGAAGTGGCTTTTGAGGGGTACAAGCTGTGCGGCGTTGATGAAGGGATAGATATTCTTGACAAAGGCCAGGAATTGGATGGGTGTGGCGGCCAGGGCGAGAACAATCGCCTGATAGAAAGCAAACATCACCGGCAACTGGATGATCATCGGCAGACAGGAACTGAACGGGTTGATGCCCTTTTCCTTGTACAGCCGCATCTGTTCCTGCGATAACTTCTCGCGGTTATCTTTGTATTTTTTTTGTATATCCTGCCATTCTTTGGATTTTTGAAACTCCTGCATGGCAGAGCTGCTCTTGAGCTGTTGGACGGTGAGCGGGTGAGTCACCAATCGGATGAAGATGGTGAATGCGATGATCGCCAAGCCGAAATTATTGAAGACGACATCGTAGATCACCAGCAGGATATTGACCAGAGGATAAACGATCAGGGTGTTGAAATTTAACATGAGTATTTGTCCTGTTCTCGGTTACTTCGCCGGGGCGAAAGGAGCCCACGATTGGTTGCCATTTGCATCTACAGCATACAATAGCATTTCGTTGACTCCGCTGGGTGTCAGCAAGATCTGATTGCCATAAGCAACCGCCGGTGCGTACAGCTCACTGACTTTTTCGATGCCGAATTTTTGTGGTGAGCGCAGCTCATTACCATCCCGGTCGAATGTGTACAACGATCCAGCTTGGGTTGTAACATAGACGGTTTCGGGTGTAACCAGCGGCGTGCTGACGATGGTCCCGTCCGTGGTGATTTTCTTGATTTCGCCCAAAGTGGATGCCTCCAGCACGTAGAAAGTGCCTTTGATATCGCCAAAGTAAAGGCGGCCATCGGCGTAAGCTGGCCCAGACCAGACCATCCCATCCGTTTTGTAGCGGAAGGCGATTTCACGCGACGCAGGATTGATCGCCAGCATTTCGCTGAAGGTGCTCACGTAGAGCGTGCCATCCTCGCCAATCGCCGGCGCGCCGACGCTGGCCGCCCCGAGATCGAGTTTCCACTTCTCCCCGCCGGTTGCAATATCAATTGCGAAGAGATACGTATCCATCGAGGTCAGGTACAGGCATCCGCACTCTGCATTGGCCACCGGCGCGGCCCAGAGCGGCTGACCGGCTGGGAATGGCTTATCCCAAAGGGGCTGGAACTGGAAATCCAGCGCGTATAGATTGCCATCGGTGTTTGCCGCATAGATCCCAGTCTCAGTTACCAATGGGCTGGCAATGTAGCGGTGAGTTGCGCCCTTGAAGGCGTTTTTCTCTTCGAGGGTCACAGGGTCGAGACTGTACAGCACTTTGTCGTATCCGGCAGCGATCAATTGCGCGCCGTCCGGGGTCAATACCGGGGCGGCATAGAAGGTTTTGGCCCGGTCGGCTTTTTCAGGGTAGCGTTTGATTTCAACGCCGGTTTCGAGATTGATCGAGTAGATATGTTGGTTATAAGCCACGTAGGCTGTGTTTTCATGCACAGTGACGCCAGGCCAACTGGTCGCTGCGTAGAGGTTGCTGCTGCACGATGAGAGCGTGCTGGCGAGCAGGATCACGAGGATCAAGAGCAAAAGGAGTTTGGTTTTCATGTTGGGTGATTGTTTGGCGCTTATTATGAGTTTGGGTTATCAGACAGGATCGGTTGGCGACCTTTCAGGGCACAGGGTCCAATCCACCGGGGTTGAACGGGTTACAGCGCAGCACGCGCCAGGCCGCCATCAGGCTGCCTTTCAACGCGCCATATTTGTAGATTGCCGTGTAACCGTAGTGGGAGCAGGTGGGATAGAACCGGCAGCTATCGGGAGGCAGCACGCGCGAAATCGTCATCTGGTAGGCGCGGATGAGAATCAACAGCGGCAGGCGCGCCCAATTTCGCCAATTCAGCGGCAAATGACGCAGCTTCGGCTCGTAGAATGGATCGTGCTCTGGATGATCGTCAGTGTGCATGGGGGGCGTTCAACAGATTAGCCCGGTGCAGCAGGTGTGCGAGCGTCGCCCGAATGTCCTCGAAAGTTGCAGCGGAGATCGGTTTTCGGGCCAACACAATGACATCCCATCCCCCTGAGATCGTTGGCGCCAAAGGCCGCATCGCCTCGCGGAGACGGCGTTTGGCCCGATTGCGCTGGACGGCATTCCCCACAGAACGGCCAGCAGCCACTGCAAAGTGCGACTCATCGTGCTCGTTAGGCAGCACCACCAATACAATGAGCGGGTGGGCATACGACTTTCCTGTTTGCCGCACCCGCTTGATGTCGCTGGACCTGGTCAGGCGGAACCTGCGTTTCACCCATGTAAATCGAGTAGCCTGCGCGTGGCTGCGCTGCCCAAAGGACTGCGTGCCCGCTCGCCAGCTACTGATTCGGCATCAACTGTTCCAGTTGATGCGTTTGACGTGGTTGTTCATCTTTGGGGCGAGGCGCAGACGGCCCTTCAAACGGCGCGCTTTGAGCACCAGTCGCCCTTTGGCGGTTGACATGCGTTGGCGAAAACCATGTACACGCAGGCGGCGGCGGATTTTGGGTTGGTACGTACGTTTCGGCATAAATACCTCTCGGGATATGATTGCCCTATCCAAAATCCAGGAGTGCAAAATTCAGGCCGCTTATCAGAAACAGACTGAAGTCTGCACTCCGCTGGGGGACAGGGTGGGGGTGGTTTAACAGCCAGCCGATTATACCCTAAGGTTTTGGATTTTGAAAGCAATTTTTTACCCCCTTACCCCCCTTTCATCCCCCCATCGCCGCCGGGATAGCTTGTGAAAGGCTAAACCGCTTGTGGGCGGCGATGGGGGAAAGAGGGGGTTACGCCTTTCCCAACAACTTCGCCAGTTGGCTGACCTGCGACGCGTGTACCACGGCGATCACCTCATCCCCGGCTTGCAGCACAGTATCGCCGCGCGGCGCCACCAGCTTCCCATGTCGCAGGATCGCCGCCAGAACGCACTCCGCCGGCGGGTTGATTTCGCGCAATGTCTTGCCGACTGTGGCCGCCTCGGGGTGTACTTTCTCCTCGACGAGCGAGTATTCGCCGCGCCGCAGCTTGGCAAGCGTCATCATATCGCCCAGCGACATCTCTTCGGCGATCAGCTTTGCCAAAATATCCGATTGGTTCAGCGCCACGTCCACGCCCATCTCCGGGGTGAACAACCAGGAATTCTTGGGATTGTTGATGCGGGCAATGATGCGCTGCACTTTGAACTCGAACCGGCCGAGAGAGGTGATCACCAGGTTGGCCTCATCCTCGCCGGTCACTGCCGCCAGCACCTGGGCGGATTTGATCCCGGCGGTTTCGAGCACCTCCGGGGAACTGCCATCTCCCCCGATCACACTGTTGGCAGGCAGTTCTTCCTTCAACCGCTCGAGAACTACCTGGCGGTCCTCGATGATTTTCACTTTGTGCCCGCTTTCCACCAATAATTTCGCAAGATACGAACCGGTCTTGCCGCCGCCTACGATGATGACAAACATGGCTTCATCTCCTTTATCCCAACAATTCTTCCAACCGATCCATCGCCGAAGCCAGCACTGCCAGGTGAATCTCGTCGCCGAGGCGAAATTCCGTGCCCAGGGTGGGGATGATGGCCTGGCTCTTGCGGGTGACGGCAATGACGGTTACTTCGCCGGGAACAGTGATTTGCTTGACCTGCCGCCCGACGAGCTGATGGGTAACCTCGACATTGATGATCGAAACCTCGCCGCGCCCGAAAGTCATCACCGAATCCAGATCAGCGTGAGTGAGCAGCTCACGGATGCGTTCGGCTACCCAGGTGGTCGAAGAAATGGTGGTCAATCCCAACCGCTGGTAGATCTCAGCACGGCGGGGATCATACAACCGGGCGACAACCCGCGGCACGTGGAAAATATGCCGGGCGATGCGCGCCGCGACGATGTTGGCATTGTCCGACGAGCTGGTGGCCGCAAACGCGTCGGCCTGGCGGATGCCGGCTTCGAGAAGCGCCTCCCGGTCGAAGCCGACGCCCCGGACGATTTTGCCCTTGAAATCTGGCCCGAGGCGCGCCAGCGCCGCCGGGTCGTAATCAATCACTGTGACTTGATGCCCCTCATTCGAGAGCAGCCGGGCCACTTGTAACCCGACCCGCCCACAGCCCACGATAATGGCTTTCATAAATCACCTCCTACACTCACTTGATGCCCTATTCAGAACCGTTAGAACCGCGCTGCTGTTGTACCCGGCGCACCTTGCGGACGTACCAGCGCCGCAGCCAATCCAACATATACAAAATCGGCGCGTAAAGTGTCAACCCGATCCAATAATGGAGCGGTAGGGGACGGTGCTCGAACACCTGCGCCAGCGGTGGAATATAGATCAAGGCCAGGATAACGAGCACCTCGAATGCAATCCCGGCCAATAAAAATTTATTGCTAAAAAAGCCCAGGCGGCGTACGCGTCCTCTCTCAGTGCGGCAGGCAAAAGCATTGCCTATCTGCGATGTCACCACGCCAGCATGGAAAACTGTTGATGCCAGCAGGTAGACCTGGCCTTCGGGAGATGCGAGACGCTCCGCGAAAGACAATAGATCTACCCGGGGCAGGTGCAGGATGTCGGTGTAGCCGTAGGCCCGAAAAACCAGGAAAAAGCCCGCGTAACACAAAATGGCTTCGATGCCCCCCAGCCAAACAAAGGCGCGCAGCAATAAACCCCGGTCGAGCAGCGGGCTGTCGCGGCGGCGCGGCGGCTGCTGCATCACCTCGGGGGCAGGCCGGTCGGTCCCCAAGGCCAGCGCCGGCAGCAGATCGGTACCCAGGTCAATCGCCAGGATTTGCAGGACGTTCAACGCCAGGGGAATTTTCAGCAGCGCCATGAGCACGAACGGCACGATTTCCGGCACATTGCTGGCAAAGATGTACGTGGTGAATTTGCGCAGATTGTCGAAAATCGTGCGCCCTTCCTGAATGGCGACCATCACATCGGCCACGTTATCGTCAGTGAGGATCAGGTCGGCGGCTTCTTTGGCAACATCGGTGCCGGTGATGCCCATGGCTATGCCGACATCCGCCTTGCGCAGGGCGGGCGCGTCGTTGACTCCGTCGCCCACCACAGCCACCACATCGCCGCGCGCCTGGAATGCAGCTACCAGCCGCAGCTTGTGCTCGGGGGCCATACGGGCAAAGATGATCTCGCCCTGGATGGCCTTTTGCAACGCATCATCGCTCATGGCGTCCAGCTCGGCTCCGGTCACGATCAACGGGTTATCGCCCTTCAACATACCCACACGCTTTGCCAGCGAGGCGGCGGTCAGGCCGTAGTCGCCGGTGATCATCACCAGCCGGATGCTGGCTTCGTTACAAATTTGCGCGGCCTGGGCGACTTCTGGGCGAGGCGGGTCCATCATGGCGGCCAGCCCTAAGAAGGTCAAGTCGCGCTCGATTTCTTCGGTTCGGTAGGCGCCTTCTCGCTCGGGAAGCTCGCGGCGCGCCAGCGCCAGCACTCGCAGCGCATTTTGGGCGTAGCGGTCGTTGACGGCGACGATGCTGGCGCGTAAATCGTTATCGAGCGGGCGGATTTCGCCATGCCACAGGATACTCGTGCAAAGCGCCAGCACTTCTTTTGGCGCGCCTTTGACGTAAGCCGTCTCGCCATACACGTCGCGATGAACGGTGGTCATGCGCTTGCGGCGGGCATCGAAGGGCAGTTCGTGGACGCGGGGGAAGATGTCGGTGAGCACCTCTTCGTTGGCCCCGCCTTTGAGGGCCAGTACACGCAGCGCGGCTTCGGTCTGGTCGCCGAGGGAGGACCATTTGGGGTTTTCGGGGGAGGGGGGTATCAACCGGGCGTTGTTACACAGCAGGGCCGCCGCCATCAGGATGTTGAGATCGCTTTCGAGCGGTCGCGCCCCGGTCAATGGGCGAAATTCTCCTTTGGGGTTGTACCCCTCGCCCGAGACGCTGAGTCTCTGCCCGGCCAGCCAAATCTCCCTTACCGTCATCTGATTTTGAGTCAGTGTGCCGCTTTTGTCGGTGCAAATCACCGAGACGGTGCCGAGCGTCTCCACGACAGCCAGTTTTTTCACCAGCACGCCGCTCTGCGCCAGGCGTTGGACGGCAATCGCCAGGGTGAGGGTGACGGTGGGCAGCAGCCCCTCGGGCACCGCGGCGACGATGATGCCGATGCCAAGCACGATGGCCTCGACGTAATCCATGCCCACGTCGAATGAGCCGATGAGCGCTACGATGACGCCGGTGCTGATAGCCAGGTAAGTGATGAAGCGGGTGATACGGCGCAGGTTTTGCAGCAGCAGGCTGGGCGGGTCTTCGACCGCCTGGGTCAGGTTGGCGATACGCCCGAATTGGGTCGTCATGCCGGTGGCATAGACCACGGCGCGCCCGGTGCCCGAGACGACGGATGTCCCAGCGAAAACCAGGTTAGGGCGCTCGACCTCGGTGATGCCATCGGCCAGGGAGGCGTCGGCCATTTTGCGGGCGGGCAGCGCCTCGCCGGTGAGGGTGGCGTTGTTGATCCGCAGGCCAAATTCCTCCACGACGCGCGCATCTGCCGGGATGTTGTCGCCCTCTGCCAATATCAGCACATCTCCGGGGACAATGTCGGAGGCCGGGATGCGGATTTCATCCTCGCTGCGGATGACGCGGGCGTAGGTGGGGAGCAGCTTTTTCAGGGCAGCTACGGCCTCTTCGGCGCGATGTTCTTGCCAGAAGGTGAAAGCCGCGTTGACCAGGACGACGATGGCGATGACGATGCCTAATGTCCAGCGCCCGCTGATGAAAGCCAGCGCGCCGGCGCCCAGGAGCAGCAACGCCATGGGGTGCGCGGCATGCCCGATGAATTTCAGCCAAATGGGGGGCGGGATTGGCTCGGAGAGGACGTTTGGCCCATAGAGCGCAATCCGCTGGCGCGCCTCGCCGGAGGGCAGGCCGTCCGGCAAAGTTTCCAGGGCGCGGAAGACCTCAGAGACACGCAGGGCATAAATGGGGGTAGTGGTCATGGTTTGTAGTTCTCGCTGTGAAACCACAAACCGTCTTTGAAAGGCTGAGAAATCAATTTCGCCACAGAGGTCACAGAGAACGCCAAGCTGGAAGATAAAACGACTCCCTGTTTTCTCTGTGGACTGTGCGCTTGATTCAGCGCTTTTACTTGAGCGTCACTCATCTTCCTTGTCGGTCTCTTTAGGCGGGCCGCCCAGCTTCGGTTCGGATTTAGGCTGGCTGTCGAGGTACTCTTCGAGCAGGGAAGGGGTGTCATCCGAAGCATGGTGCATGGCGGCGTCATACTCGCCAGCGGGAACCGGGGGTTCGAAACGCATCGGACGGCGCACGCCAAATATTTCGGCGAACCGCGCAATACCGACCAATATCCGATAGCGGTACTCCTGGGTGCGCAGTGACTGCCATTCGACGATATTTCCCATTGGGCCATAGACGCGGGATTTTTCACGGATGATGCGATAAATAGCCCCAGGATCGCGATGACCATAGGGAGAAATCAACACAGCATGGGCAATCAATACCAGCGCGGTGAGGGTAATGAGTACCACCCATCCGCCTTCTTCCCATTTGCCTACGATCTGCCCAATAAAGACTAATCCGGCAAGCAGGGCTGCCAGGCTGGCCCCAAATGCGCCCCAGGTACGCTTACGGCCGGTGTAAGTTTTGAGGATATGCTGCCGAATAGCCAATCCCATCGCCATGATGGGCATAAAAACACCCACACCATAATAAGGTATTGCCAGGCTGGTCTTGCCATGCACTAAAAACTGGATAATAATGGCCGTAATAGCGGCAGCCGTGACCGGGCGGGTAAAGGTGCCCTTGGGGTTGCGGTACACCACCACTTCGGGGATTTCGCCGATGGCAACGTTGCGCCAGGTCATGGCTTGCAGGTCTTGATAGGCTGTCATCGAGGCGGCTGCCAGCAGCGCCACCGCCAGGATTTGATAGGCCCAGAAGAGAATCGTTCCCCCTTGGAGTTGTGAAAAGCCGATGAATGCCAGGTTACCCACCAGGCTGCGTCCGTTCGTCCCATCGAAGACGTTGAAATGCAGCGAGAAGTAAGTCAGAAACAGTGTGGTCAGCCCGCCGTAGAAAAGAAACGAGGTTTGCACGAAACGCCCGATCCCGGACTTCCCGGCGTAGAACTGCCACAACCGGTTGAGCGCCGGGATATGCTTTTTCCCCCACTTGACAAATGCTGGATCTTCATCCATCACAAACTGAATGCCATTCGACATCGCTTCCAGCCCGCTGAGGGCGACCAACCCCTTCATGGACGCCGTCAGCAGATGATACAACGCCTGCCCAATGGACACAGTTTCCTCCGGGGCTACAAATGGCTCGATGAAAGCGAGTTTCGATTTTGCGATGAACAAACCCACAGCCATTGCGATCGTGAGCAGAGCGAAGATGCCGAGCATGGTGAACACAATCTGCGCCGATTCGCCGCGCCCACGGATGGTGAGATACCAGGTGACATTCACCAACAACATACCGATGAGAAAATGCCAGATCCACGGGATGCCAGCCGCGTTACGCAGCGAGAGCAGTTGATCTACCCCATTTAGTGTAGACACAACGATGGTAAAGATGTAGTCTTGGATGAGGACAACTGCCACGATCAAACTGAGCGATGGCCCCAGGTAACGCATGGAAGCAGTGAAAGACCCCCCGCCTTCGTTGAAGACGCCCAGGGAATACATATAAAGCGCGCCGAAAACGATGTTGGCGATGGCGATGACGACTACAGGAATATAGGCGTACTTTTGCAGTCCGTAGGGATGGAGTGCGGCGGTCAACTCACCGGTTGCGTAAAAGAACGAGGTAAAGTAGTCAACGCCGAACAATGCCAGAGCAGCCAGCAGGCCAACTTGCCCAGCGCCATGCACATGCGCATGTTCTTGTTTTTCACGCGGGGCGGCGCGATACGAGAGGAAGATGATAACGGCAAGGAGGATTACGGAGAACATGGGGGTGGTTTATGGGAGTAGGAGGATAGGTGAAGCGTAAATCGTAAATCGTAAAACGTAAAGTACAGCGGGGAAGATGTATTTTACGCTTTACGTTTTACTCGTTACGTTTTTCTTCCCGCATCGAACGCTTCTTCCAGCATCTTCAGCGAGCGCAGGAGGTATTTACGGGTTGACAGGCTCAGGCGGGTGTCTTGGGCTACTTTTGCCTGTTCCTCACGGGATGCGCGCACCACGAAGGCTGGAACGAACATGATACGCCCGGAGGGGATGACCTCGAACGGGTATGTTTTCATTTCGAGGTCTTGATCGTCGAAGTATGGCAGGCTGAGGCTCAACCCGCGATTCAGATCCTGAACAGCGGCGCGGCGTTTGATGGTATTGATGATCTCTTCTGTCAGGTAGCGCGCCAGGGCGCGGCCCTGATTTACAGTCTGCCCCAACATGCCATACCGTTTTTGCTGATACAACTCATCGGCCACCATGTAAGGGGCCAGGAACACGGCGGCGTGCAGAATGCTCAGAAACCGCTGCATCGAAGCCAGATGGGCCTCGGCCTCGTTGATCGCGCCGACCAGCAGGTGACCCTCATCGTCGAACGCGACCCATTGGGGCAGGTAGAAGCGCCGGGCGGCAGGCACGAAGGGCACGAGCAGTGCGCCGCTCTCCCCCTGTCCCTCCTCGGCGATGGCGTCAGTCGTAGCGGTGATGGCCGAATCCGGTTCCATCCCGCTCGCTGCCGGGATCGTCGGAATCTCCTCGCCCTCGATGGCAGTGTAGCTGACTGACCGGCCGGAGGGCAGCATGCCCTGGATCATGTGAACGGCGGTTGCAAAGCGCATCAGCGAGGCCGAGGCAGCCACTGCTGTATTGTTGTTGTTTTCCAGCTCGATGAGCCGAATCCGGATCGCCACGCGTAAATCGGAGCCGGTCAACCGGTCGAGGATACGCCCGACCAGTTGCTCGCGCTGTTCTGCCGGGACAAGCATCAGTTTGGTCTCGCCCCGCCGGGAAGTCTCGACGATGATGCGGTCAGGAAAAGTGAAACGCGCCTGCGAAAGCTTTTGCACGAAACAATCGGCAATCTGGCGCGCCTGCGCTTCGATAAAACGCTGCACGAGCGGCGGCTGGGCTTCGAACAGCGCCTGTTGCGCCTCATATTCCTGGCGCAACTGTCCCACCGGGCCGGCGGGACTGCTCGCAGAAAGTTTGATATTAGCGGTCTTTGCCATAACTGAACCTCCGAAACTTGTAGATGACAAAGGTATCTTTTGATCGCCAGTCATGATACCTTTGGTTGATAGGGGCGTCAAGAGATAGGCTGATACGGTTATACATTTCCGCCTCTTCCTACTTTGACAATGTCAAGTTACCCTCGCCAAAAAGGCGGGGATGTGGCATAAAT